>PXRJ01000023.1 GCA_003021705.1 Halobacteriales archaeon QS_3_64_16 | reverse complement strand
CGAACGGGAGCGATCGGTCCCCGCGACGAACGGCCATGGACCGACCCTCGAATCGGCGGCGGGACGCCGGGTGAGTGAGAAGGAAGTCGGGCCGGGCGAAACCCCTACACCGACGCGGGACAGAGCCGGTCATGACACGCACGAAGAAGGGCGAGGGGAATCGACCGACGAGGGGAAAACGGAAGAGGAACTGAGAGGTGGGATCGAGACGACCCTCCAAGACCTCGATATCGCGAACACGACGCCCATGGAGGCGCTCTGGACGCTCGACGAACTCAAGGATCGACTCGATGACGGACCCGACGCGCGAGGCGGGAGCGACCGAACCGGAAGCGAGTAGCTCCGGGGCCGCTAATGGGACTGGCGGTTCGGAATCGGGGGAAGCCACGACGATTTCGCGGCTCGATCGGGACACGATCGAGCGCATCGCGGCCGGGGAGGTAGTCACCCGGCCGGCGAGCGTCTGCAAAGAGCTGATCGAAAACAGCCTTGATGCCGGTGCGTCGAACGTGAGAGTCGCCGTCGAGGAGGGCGGGAAAGAGCGGATAACGGTGGCCGATGATGGCTATGGGATGGACAGCGAGGACGCCTTACTGGCCGTCGAGCGCCACACGACGAGCAAGATCCGCGAGCCCGAAGACGTCGGTCGGGTCGCGACGCTCGGCTTCCGAGGCGAGGCGCTCGCGAGCATCGCGAAGATGAGCCGACTGACGCTGACCACCAAGACCGGCGGCGTCCGCGGGACGAAGGTCACGATCGACGGCAGCGGCGAGCGGGAAGCGAACGTCGCGGGCCGCGATATCGGCACGACCGTCGAGGCAGAGGATCTCTTCTACAACACGCCGGCCCGCCGGAAGTCTCTCGCCTCGACGAAGGCCGAGTTCGCCGCGATCAGTTCGTTGCTCACGCGCTATGCGCTCTGTCGGCCCGACGTGCGCTTCCGGCTCGAACACGACGATAGAGAGGTGTTCTCGACCCCGGGCTCGGGCCGGCACACCGACGCCGTGCTCGGGACCTACGGCCGGGAGGTCGCGAGCCGAAGCACCGAGATCGCGCGCGATGCCAGTAGTAGAAACGGCGAGAAGGGCGGATCCGGTTACGGGTATCGCGACGGCGATGCCGACAACGAGGGTGGCGAGGACGACGAGGAGGAAATCGAGATCGAGGTAGAGGGTTTGCTCGCCCATCCATCGGTGACGCGTGCGAACCCCGATCACGTCCACACCGCGGTCAACGGTCGGGCGTTGAGCGACGAGACGATCAGGGAGAGCGTCCTCGCGGGCTACGGCACCTTGCTCCCAAGCGACCGGTATCCCATCGCCGTACTCGACATCTCGATCCCCCCCGAACAGGTCGACGCGAACGTCCACCCCAGAAAGGCCGAGATCAAGTTCCGAGAACCCGACCGGGTCGCACGGGCGGTCGAGAAGGCAGTGCAAGAAGCCCTCGAGGGGGTGGATCTCTCGCGGGTCGAGGGTCTGGACTTCGATCTCGACGCTTCGCTGGAACCGGTCGAGGGCGAGTCGGTCTTCGAGACGGGCCGGGTGATCGGCCGGTTCCGATCGGCCTACGTGCTCTGTGAGGCCGAGGAGGATCTACTAGTGATCGACCAGCACGCGGCCCACGAGCGGATCAACTACGAGCGGCTGTCGAACGCGATCGGCGAGCGCGTCGAATCGGCCCCGATCGACCCGCCCGCGACGGTAGCGCTCTCACCTCCGGAAGCGGCCGCTCTCGAGGCCGAACGCGAGACCGTCGCGGCGCTCGGCTTCGGGGTCGAGCACGTCGGCGGCGGGATGGCTCGGATCTCGAAGGTTCCGGCCCCCTTCGGCCGGGTCTCCGAGCCGACGGCGATCCGGGATGCCCTCGATGCGCTGGCCGAGGGCGGCGGGCGGAGCGAGGGGAAAAGCGAACCGGCGGACCCGCGCGAGGAGCTACTGAAGAGGCTTGCCTGTCATCCCTCGCTCAAGGCCGGCGAGGACCTGAGCGAGGAGCGAGCCGCGGAACTGCTCGCCCGACTGGGAGCCTGCGAGCAGCCCTTCGCCTGTCCACACGGCCGGCCGACGGTGCTCTCGATCGACGAGCGGGCGTTCGTCCGCGGGTTCGAGCGCGGGAGCCGACGCCTCGGCTGAAGACTGGGGTATCGTTCGAGCCAGTAGATCGGAACGATCAACCCGACCGATCGAGCACGTAGGACATCAGATCACTGATAAGAGTGGATCGAGACCGTAACGTCCTCGCCACGCTCGAAGGCGGTATCCGGACAGACGAGCTTCACGCCGAAATCCCGGTTTTGTGCACAGAACAGTGATAGCCCAGTGATCGGCCGGTCGTTCGCGCGGATAGTGACTGGTTGCCAGGAGATATCGCGACCGCTGACGACGCCGATCTCGGTGCCTAAAAAATCGATCCGGCCGTCGCTTGCTACCGGAGTATTTGCGGTCTCGGAAGCGGCCGGGGCACTCGGTACGTCGGAGCTGTCCGGCGGGGTCGAATCCGTCGAAAGCCCGGAAGGGGCGGACGACTCGGCAGCCGGGAGCGCGGCCCCGCCGTCGTAGTGGGGCAAGCCGCCGTCGAGTACTACCGGGTGAATGTTGCTCGCATCCGGTCGGTCGGTGGTCGTATCTGGGTCCTCATCTCCGCCGTTCTCGGTCGTCTCTTCGGCAGTACTGGCGGGAGCGAACGACCCTGCGATGCCGGCGAAGGTCCCGGGATGGGGGTGTGCAGGCGAATCGAGGATCGCGTAGGTCTCGCCAGTCTCGGTGACCGTCCCCGACCCGTTCCAGGCGAGGGCTTCGATGCTGACCTCGGGGACGATCGGCAGCGAACCCGATGCCCGGTAGGGGTTCGCGTCCCGCTCACGGAACCCGAGGTGGATGTGGTTACTAACCCAGGGTGCGAAAAATCCCGCCCGGACCAGTTTTCCTAGGGAGTCTCCGACCGCGACGCGGTCGCCGGGTTCGACCGCGGGATCGACGTGGAGTATTCGGGCGATATGCTTTCCACAGTCAACGAGGATCAGGTGGTCCTGGGCCGCGGCGTAGGGCTTCGGCGGGGCCTCGACTGTCCTGGTGTCGAGCACCTCGCCGGCGACGGGCGAGGGGGCGCGGTCGGTTTCGGGGCCGGGATAGAGGTCGATCGCACAGCCCCGGTCGTGGGCGACATAGGGTGAATTGTAGAGCGAGAACCGCTCGTACTGGGAGAGTACGTCTGCCGACAGGGGGACGGCCATTACTGCGAGTATTACGGAGATCCATTTAAATCCCACTAGCTCGTGAGAGGAATCAGAATCGGCTGCAAAGCCCGGGTTCCGATTAGTCTTGTTACGCTCTATTGGGCGGTTGGTCAACAGTTTTATGAGATGTCATCGAGCATATAGTCAAGTGCCGGGGGCGGATCTAACAATACTGTCAGCGAAAATGGAAGGATTGCTGAAGGCAAGATCAAGACAAATCAAATCATCGTCAAGAGAGTCTAAAGCCCTCCTTGACGAGAATAATAATCCCACATTTGAATACGCGCATGAGTTCCACACGAGCGAAGATGGAGCGTACACAGTCGTAGCTACACTAGAGCAGTCAAATGTGAACCCTGGGGGCACGGTTGCTGTGTATGTCTATATTACTGGCTATGGAAACACCAATTGGAACAAGCTCTATATCACACTCTCAGCACGGGAGTTCTTAGTGGAAAATGAGCTTTCGGAAGAAGAGCTGATCGATGAAAGCGAGGGAAGCGAGCCCAAGAACAGACAAGACACACGCAGAGAGGCCCTGACAATTGATGAGGCATTTGAACAGCGAAAGATCGCCGGCAAAGTTACCGTTCGGATGGTTGATCCTGCTGGACTATCGCGGGATTCCCGAGGAAACATGTTCGAACACGGGGGTACTCTCGTACAAAAAAGTATGATAGAGTCACCTACTTCTTCAATCGTCTTCCCACATCAAGTGTTCGCGATTAGAGGGTCCAAGAGTAAGAGCCAACCCGGATTCTACACTCTAACATCAGAAGATAGCTGGGCTGGTGAAGAAGTTGCGGATGATCCGTCTGACTTCGATAACTCTACTATTGAGTATGAGTTCAACATTAATGATCATGCGAGATCGGGCGACTATGAAATATCACTTACATTCACCTACTACAATGGCAGCGAGATTAGGCAAGATCAGAGCAAAGTAGCTATTCATGTGAATTCGTGGGTTGAACAACATCGACCAGTACTTCAGCAGTTAGCTGTGGGAGTACCTATCGGAATATTGACTCTCGGAGCGCTCAGATTTTTGCTATCACTCTACTCTACTGCGATCATTCCCTGGTGGGCGTTTATAGGAAGTGTACTACTTATTACCGCTGTTGTTGCATATTCTGGACAGTGGATCGCAACAGAACTTGACCTTGGAAATCCCAAATCTTGGGTTCAAAACATGATGAAAGACAAATACAACTGAACTGTGGTTCGGGCGGTCGGAGATCACTCAACAGCGTACTCCAGCACTTCATCGGTAAGCGAGACACCGAGGCCGGATTCGGTCGGCAGGGCAACCCGACCGTCCTCCACTGTGAGGTCGTCGATGAAAAAGGCCTCCTGCAGCGGGTTGTCGGTAACGTCGAACTCGAGCCACTCGAAGGCTGGCGTACTGGCCGCGGCGGCCATCGTCGCCGCGAGGCCGACGCCGGTCGCGAAACAGTGCGGACTGAAGCGCACGCCGTTGGCTTCGGCGAGCGCGGCGATCTTCTTCGTCTCGGTGAGTCCACCACAGCGCATGGCATCCGGCATCGCGTAATCGACCGCTCGGGCCTCGAAGAGGTCCGAAAAGCCCCACTTCGTGTACTCGTTCTCGCCAGTGGCGATCGGCACGTCGAGTGCGCGGCGGAGTTCGGCCAGCCCCTCGATATCGTAGGGTGAGAGTGGCTCCTCGTACCAGTAGACGTCCTGTTCTTCTAACATGTGTCCGGCCCGCCGAGCGTCGGGCAGGTCATACCCACAGTTCATATCGACCATCAACTCGGCGTCGCCGATCGCTGCCTGCATGGCCGCGACCCGCTCGCGGTCGGCGTCGATCCCTCTTCCCAAGTGGGCCTTGACCGCCTCGAAGCCTCGCTCCGCGTACTCGCCGGCCCGCCGAGCCATTTCTTCAGGCGAGTCCCAAAAGAGGTCGCTGGCGTACGCCTTCAGGGAGCCGTCTCCACCAGTATCGCCGCCGAGCAGCCGGTAGGTCGGCGTGTCGTAGTACCTGCCCGCGATATCCCACAGCGCGATGTCGATCCCCGAGGCCGCGGTGACGCCCTGGCCTTTCCGGTCCCAGTAGAGGTCCTCGGTGAGCATAGTGGTCCAAAGCCGTTCGACGTCGAGGGGGTCCTCGCCGACCAATCGAGGAGCGTACTTCTCCTCGACGATGCGCTCGGTAATGTAGGGTTCCGGGCCGACGCCCTCCCCGATCCCCTGAATGCCCGCGTCGGTTTCGACGACGATTATCGACGCGCCCCGGGAGTCGGTCTCGCGATCTCGGGAGACTCCAAGCGGGCGATCGAGGTCGACTGCGAGTTCTACCGTCCGAACGTCGGTAATCTCCATCGCCAGCCGGTTCGAGCGAGGGGGGTATAGTTCCCGGTGCCACGATCCCCCAGTGATGTTCGCGCTTCGGAGCCGATCGCTCCCGGTGATCGATCGGTGTGCTACCGATCCGAAGTGTTCCGAATAATCCAGTCATAGGCCCTGAAAGCTGCGATCAGTCGATATGCAATCCATACGTTCATATGTGGCAACGACGGAAGAAGAACTGATCATAGTGTTCGGGATCACGGCGTTCGTCCCGCGCGGGTCGCTGTTCGAACTGCTGGAAAACGCACTGCTCGCGTTCGTCTTCGCCGGCGTGTTCTGGAACGTCGCCGCCGGGTACGATCTCGTCGCCGAGACCGTCGTCCCCGCTGCGATCGTTCTCACGCTGGCGCTTCTATTCGCACTTTTTTCCGTCGATACGCTCCGACGCCAGTATGCGCTCGAGCGACCACGATGAGGAGAGGGAGCCGGCGAAGCGCGGGCGTTTAGCCCTCCCGGCGGGTAGATGCGGTATGCGCGTGCTTCGCGGGCGGGCGGGCGACATCGAGACCGACCGACGGCGAACCCGGAAACTGGTAGAGCGGGTCGGCGAGGCCGACGAGCCCGCACTCCGGGTCTGGACCCCACATCGACAGATCGCCTTCGGCCGGCGCGACACTCGTGAGGAAGGTTACGAGCGGGCGCGCGAAGCCGCCGAGGCGGCCGGGTTCCCGGCGATCGAGCGCCGAGTCGGTGGCCGAGCGGTGGCGTATACCGGCTCGACGGTCGCGTTCGCTCGGACCGAACCCGTGTCCGACATCAGGTCCGGGCTCACCGATCGCTACGAGGCGGCGACGACCGATCTGCAGGTCGCGCTGCATCGTCTGGGAGTGCGCTCCCAGCCCGGTGAACCCCCGGATTCCTTTTGTCCGGGCACCCACTCGCTACAGACGACGGGTGAGGAGGGCGGGAAGATCGCGGGCGTCGCCCAGCGGATCGGCCGGGGCGCGGCGCTCGTCGCAGGGGTAGTAATAATCGATTCGAGCGCCGAGATTGTAGCCGTCCTCGAAACCGTCTACGACGCGCTAGAGGTCCCGTTCGACCCCGCTACAATCGGCAGTATCGAGCGGGCCGGCGGCGAGACAGGTAGGGAAGAAGTGCTCGCGGAGATCGAGCGCGCGCTCGTCGGTGACGCGAGCGACGTCGACGTGGAGCGGATCGCCGAGGAGTAGTCGAAGAGGGAGAAACGAGAGGGGAAGCGGCGAACAGTAGAGAGCGGCTCTTCTATCGCACCCCCCTCACCCGTGCTTCTCGAACGTTCGTCGAAAGTAGGTATTAGCACCCGAGGGAAGTCAAAGGCTTACAAGAGGACGTAGCGGAAGTCCGCCGGGACGACTCATGAGTACGGATCGTTCAGTATCGACCGGGCCGATCCGGCCGAGAGAACACAATGAACCCGAGCGAACGGATCGCTGGGAAACGCTCGATCTGCTCGTCGTTTGCCACAAATACAATACGTTCGTCAAGGACCAGACCGAGTTGCTGGCGGCGGCGTTCGATAGCGTCACCGTTCTCGTACGGTACAACCCGATCGCGGAGGTCTCGGAGTTCCTCCCGATTCAGTGGTTGCGACCCTATCGAAAGGCAGTACGGCTCGATCTCACGGACGTTCCGGCGAACGTCACGGTCGAGGTAACGTCGCTGCTGTATCTTCCGACCGATCGCGGGTACGAGAAACTGGGGGCGAAACACGCTCGGGCGGTCGGCGAGCAGGTCGAGCGTCTCGGGATCGACCTCGATCTGATCCACGCTCATTTCACTTGGACGGCCGGGTACGCGGCGACCCAACTCGGCGACGAGCGGGACGTACCGGTCATCCTGACCGTTCACGCGAACCGCGATCGCTTCCTGGACGAATTCCGCTCCGGGATTCCAGGGATCTACGAGACGTGGCGCAGCGCCGATACCGTCATTCGAGTGAACGAGCGCGACGTCCGGCTCTTAGAGCGGTACAACGAAAACGTCCACGCGATCCCGAACGGGTTCTCGCGCAAACGCTACCGACTGCTCGACCGCGAGGAAGCGCGATCGGCATTGGAGATCGATCCCGATCGAGCGCTCGTGTTCACGCTCGGGGAGCTGAACTCCCGGAAGGGGACTCGATACTTGATCGAGGCGATACCACAGGTCCTCGCCGAGCACGGGGATGTGCTATGTGTGATCGGTGGACAGGGGACCGGAATCCGCGAACTCGAACGCCGGGTGCGGGAGCTGGGACTAGAGGATCACGTCGAGATACTGGGCTACGTTCCGGAGGAGCGAGTCGATCTCTGGATGAACGCCTGTGACGTCTTCACCCTGGCGAGCCTCGCCGAGGGGAACCCAACGGTGATGTTCGAGGCACTGGGCTGTGGGAAACCCTACGTCGGTACAAACGTCGGGGGTGTCGAGGAAATCATCACGAGCGAGGACTATGGACTACTCTGTGAACCAGGCGACCCCGACGCGCTGGCGGCGATCCTCGTCGAAGGACTCGACCGGGAATGGGACACAGAACGGATCGCGGCCTACGCCGAGAAATTCACCTGGGAAAGGATAACGGCCGAGATCGAGTCCCTCTACGCCGAGGCACTCGACGAGTGAATCGTCCGTCCTCGTCGTGTCGTCGTCCGTCTCACTACGATGCTATCGCGTCGGTGCGTCGGCACGTCGGTAGGCTACGTGCGGCGAGTCTTCCCTCGTAGTTCACTCACCGATAGGCACAGTGATTGGTGAGTTCGCCCAAGCCCCCGATACCGATCGTTATCTCACTGCCCTCCTCGAGCAACACGGAGGGCTCTCGGAAGATCCCTACGCCCGCAGGCGTCCCGGTGAAGATCACGTCGCCCGGCTGTAGGGTAAAGGCCCGCGAGCAGAAGGCGACGAGTTCGGGAATACCGAAGATCAGATTGTCGGTCGTCGACTCTTGTAAGCGCTCGCCGTCCAGTTCGGCCCATATCGAGAGGTCGTGAACGTCCGCTACTTCGTCGCTCGTCACCAGTTCCGGCCCGATCGGGCCGAAGGTATCGAGTGATTTCCCCCGGACCCACTGCTCGTCGGCGAACTGCAGGTCCCGCGCAGAGACGTCGTTGCCCGGCGTGTAGCCCGCGACGTACTCCAACGCGTCCGCTTCGCTCACCTCGCGGGCTTGCTTTCCGATCACGACACAGAGTTCGGCCTCGTAGTCGACTTCGGAGGTAAGCGCAGGATCCCAGGATATCTCGCCGGGGCCGGTGATCGCCGAGGGGTACTTCGCGAACAACACGGGTTCCTCGGGTGGATCGGCGCCGGACTCCTCGGCGTGGTCCTCGTAGTTCAACCCCACACAGATCACCTTCTGGGGGTTTTCGACCGGCGCGCGGCGATCGAGATCGGCGAGGTCGTAGACCCCGGTGTCGGTCTCGTTCGCGTACTCGACGGCGAGTTCGGTCTTTGCCTGCCAGTGCCACTCGCCCAGTAGCGAGGCGGTGCGTCGGGGCAGATCGACCCCGGCGGCGACGCCGGCCTCCCCGAGGTGAATCACCTTCTCGTCCCGGGCGACGCCCGCCCAGGGGCGCTCGCTCTCCCGTCGCGTGAACTGTCCGATACGCATACCGTCGCTTCGGCGATCGGGTAGTTATAGCTGTCTCCACCGGGGCCAGGGACCTCCCGATGATCCGGGACGACCATGCCGTATCACGGGAGCCCCGACCCACAGTCGGGAGCTTTAGGCCCGGCGGCGGAGTCGATCCACTATGCTCATCCGGAACGCGACGCTCGCCGACGGCCGCCGCCGGGACGTACGAGTTGCGGGCGAGCGGATCGAGGCCGTGGCCCGCCGGCTCCCGGTTACGGGCGAGGAGGCAAACGAGGATCGAACCGGAACGAAGAGCGATCGAACGGGTAGTAGTGAGAAGACCCTCGACGCGACCGGCAAGCTCCTGCTGCCGGGGATGATCGACGCGCACGTCCACGCCCGCGAGCCGGGCTTTCCCCACAAGGGGAGTTGGACAACCCTCGGGAGGACGGCGGCCGCCGGGGGCGTGACGACGGTCGTCGACCAGCCGAACACCGATCCGCCGACGGTCGATGGGGCGAGCTTCGATAGGAAGGCGACACTGGCCGAGCGGTGTCTCGTCGACTACGGCATCAACGGTGGCGTCACCCCTGAGTGGCGTTCCGGGGAGTTGTTCGACCGGCCGCTGTTCGCCCTCGGGGAGGTGTTCCTGGCCGATTCGACCGGCGAGATGGGGATCGAGAGCGACCTGTTCGAAGACGCCGTGCGGGAGGCGAGCGAGCGGGGTATCGCGGTCACCGTCCACGCCGAGGACGCCTCGCTATTCAGCGAGGAAGCCCGTGAGCGCACCGACGCCGACGCCTGGAGCGCCTTCCGGAGTGCCGAGGCCGAACGAGCGGCGATCGAACAGGCCTGTGCGGTCGGCGAGCGCTGCGGTGCCCAGTTACACGTCGCCCACACCAGTACCCCGGAGGGGATCGACGTGGCGAGCGAGCAAGGCATGACCTGTGAGGTGACGCCTCATCACCTCTTTCTCTCGCGGGCCGATCTCGAGGACCTCGGTACTGAGGGTCGGATGAATCCCCCGCTCAGAAGTGAAGCCCGCCGGAAAGAGGTTTTCGAGCGAGTCGTGGATGGCACCGTCGATATCGTCGCGACCGACCACGCGCCCCACACCCGCGCGGAGAAGGACGCTGGGATCTGGGACGCCCCGAGCGGGGTGCCGGGCGTCGAGACGGCACTGCCACTGCTGCTCGCGGCGGCGCGGAGAGGAGAACTGAGCTACGAGCGAATACGTGATCTCACGGCGGCGAACCCGGCAGCGATCTTCGACCTGCCACGGAAGGGGCGAGTCGAGTCCGGTAAGGACGCCGATCTCGTGTGCGTTGATCCCGACGGAGAGGAGGAAATCCGTGGCCAGACGCTGCACTCGAGCGCTGGCTGGACGCCCTTCGAGGGTAGCGAGGGTGTGTTCCCCGAGTGGACAATGGTGCGAGGACAGGTTGTCTACAAGCGAACGGGAGCCGGGCAGGAGGACGGCGAGGACGCTAGTAACGAGTGCTTCGGCGATCCGATCGGCGAGAACGTCCACTCGGCGTCGAAAGCTACTGAGGAACGCCGATCGATCGAGTGAGAAACGTCGTCGTTCGACCGGCGCCGATATGGCTCGATTCAGACCGCTCGGTCGAGCTGGTCGTCGATGCCCTTCTGACGGAGGTAACTCGCGAACGCGAGGATCGTCGGCGCCCAGTGTCCGACGAAGATGCCTTGCTGCTTGTCGCCTTTCACATAGTAGACGTATAACGCGAGCGCCACCGACGCTCCTGCGGCGAGGATCGCTGGGTCGGTCCCAGCGTCGCTAACTGCTGATTTCGCGGGTCCTTGATCGACATCGACATCCGATTGTGTTCCTTCAGCCATGATGCAACTGCTCTTGTGTCGCCCTTACTATTGAGGGTTCGGGATGACCATGCAACCCCTGGTCTACCAACCTCATTTATTATCTGATCCGGGCTATGATTATGCCGTCCGGGCCTCACGAGCTGTCGTCATCGCCGGTCGTTTCGGTTTCGGGTTCGAACTCCCCCCCACAGTGGGGGCACTCGACGGTGTCGTGGCGGAGCGCGGCGCTTTGGCGGTGGACCTCCCGCATCGCGCTCTGGATACGGTCCTCGGCGGCGAGTTCGCTCTCGACGGCGAGATCCGCGCCTTCGACCTCCAGCAGGAACTTCGCGACCTCGGTGGCCTCGTACATCACGTCGTCGAGTTCCTCGGCGGTGAAGAAATCCGACATCGCTCCATAGAGGAAGGTCGCACCGGCCTTTCGGATCTTCTCCTCGAAGGAGGCCCGGGCCTGGTTGACCGCCTGCGGCGAGTAGGTATCGGTCATAAACGGAACCAATAGAGGAAGGTTCTCGCCGATTTTGGTCATCTCGACGCCGGTCGCCGTTCGGAAGTCAGTACAGAGACGGGCGATCGCCCACTCACGGGCGGTGATGTGAGTCCGATCCCGGAGGAAGCCGTTCGCGCGCTCGTAGCTCGCCCCCTCGATCTTCGTGAAGCGTTCGTAGCGTTGTACGTCCGCCGGGACGCTTTCATCCGGGGACTCGCTCCCCGTCGGGTCGTCGCCCTCCTCCCGTTCGGCCGCCTTCTCGCCCTCGCCATCGTTACCATCGTCGTCGGGAGCGCTCGCGCTCCTACCGGCCTTCCCGGCGTTTTCCGTGCTCGTCTCCGGGATCCTATCCGATAAACGATCGCGCTCGGCCTCCGAGCCGTCGACCCCGCTCGTATCCTCGGTTTCGGATTGATCGGTGGTCACCCGACTGCCTCCCGCCGTCCCGTCGGCATCGCGAGCGTCGTCCCGATCCTCGCCGTCCTCCTCAGTCGGTCGTCGGCCGCGCTCGTCGGGGTCGGGATCGGCGTCGTCGGCCATTAGCGAGCTTTCCAGGCCGAGGCTCAAAAGCCCCTCGCCGCCGGGCACAACGGTTTTGCCCCGAGGCACCGAAGTCTTGGCATGGAAGTGCTCCTCGGCGTCGATGGGACCGACAGCTCCCTCCGAGCGCTCGAAGAAGTCACGGAGCGCGCCGCCCGGACCGGCGACGCACTGACCGTCGGGATCGCCAACGATCCCGACGCCGGCGCTCTTGGGACCGGAACCGACGCCGACGATGACCTCGAAACGCAGGTACGGGAGATCGCCGACCAGGTAGGTATGGAGGTGGAGGTCCGTCGCCTCGGGAGCGATCTCGGGAGCGAACTCGTCGAGGTGGCCCAAACCGACGATTTCGACCGCCTGGTCGTCGGCGGCGGCGAGCGCAGCCCAATGGGAAAGATCGAGCTCTCGTCCGATACCCAGTTCGTCCTGTTGAACGCCGGAACGTCGGTGACGCTCGTCCGATGAGCCGGGTCTATCCCGAAGAGCTAGCTCGGGAGTTCGAGCGCCCGCCCTTCGAATTCGACGACGAGGCGGGCCGCGAGATCGCCATTCGGCCCTCCGAGGGGGAGGCTCCCAACGACGAGGAAGAGAACGGCGGTGAGAAAGGCAACAAGGAGTTCGAAGCCCTCGTCGAGATGTACGTCGCCTTCGACCCGGCCGACCGCGCCCAGGGCATCCCACCCGCGCGCGAATCCCAGGTCCGCGAGTGGCTCGGGACGATCCTGGAGGGGGGCTGTGACGTACTGGCGTGGTACGGCGGGGAGTGTGTCGGACACGCCACCCTCGTTCCCGACGGCGAGGACGCCTACGAACTGGCGATCTTCGTGTTGGACGAGTACCAGCGCGCTGGGATCGGCTCCCAACTCATGGAAGGCCTGTTGGGCCACGGTCAAGCGCAAAGCGCTGAGCGCGTCTGGCTCACCGTCGAGCGCTGGAACGACGTCGCGATGGCGCTGTACCGGAAGTTCGGCTTCGAGACGAGCGATACCGAGAGCTTCGAACTCGAGATGGCTCTTCGATTGCAGTAGCGGAGTAGGGCACCCCACAAGTGACTATATACTTTCCAGTGTTCACTTTCACTGCGCACAGGTGAGATTAATACGAGGAACCAACAGCAGTAGTAACATGGTCACTGATCGGCCGCCGACTGAGATCACCGAGAAAGGTAAGTACTGGCTTCGTAGCCAGGCGGTGTCTGATAGTCCACGAATCGCCGGAGATGGATACTTCTCGAAGCACAGCGTCACCCGTCCGGAAGAGATAACGATCGGCGATCTCCCGCCGGCGGACAACAGCGCAGTTCGGGAGATCGATCGTGAGGCGCTCAATGAAGAACGGACGATCGGAAAGTGGCAGATTACTGGGTCGGCTGAGACGATCGAGCGCCTCTGGCCCGAGATGATTAACGATGCAGTTGAAGGAGTCGTCTGGGCCGCGAAAGTCATGACTGGGACTGGCCGGGAGGAACTTCCATACGATAGCTACATGATCGCTGTCTATACCCCAACTACTTCGAGAAACACGACGTCGACCGCGTTCGAGAGCATCTCCGAGACGAATACGGAGTAACTCACGAGCTGTTCTACAAACCGGACATCTACACTAAGAAGGGGATCGTCGCGGATACCGCTGAAGAATGGGGACTGACGATGCCGGCTCGATACCGAGCATGAGAGCTGGAGCACTTGCTAAGAGGGCGTGTGCTGAGAGTTAACTCGTCTATGTCGGCAGGTATTCTAACATCGTTGTGCTGGCCTCTCCGCGAGCGGGTCGAAAACGAGCGAGCGCTTTACCGGGACCGAACGCCGACAGGCGTGAGGGAGCGGGCCGACGAGCGAACGGAGATGCGGCTTCGCTGCGTCGAAGTGAGTGAGGAGTGCTTTTGGTGCAGATTTTGCCGAGCGAGCAGCCGAAGGCTGTGAGCGCAGCGCAAAAGGTGCGGTTCTAGGTAGAGAGAACGGGTTGATCGGCGTACTGGAGGACGTACTGGGCGGCCTTGCTGAGGGTCTGTTCTTGCTCCGCGCCCCCCGGTTCGCGGGGGATCACGATGAAATCGACGGCAGCGGCCTCGGCGGCGTCAACGATCACGCTGCCGGGATGGCGGGCCTTCTGAGTCGGCGAGAAGCCATAGGCCGTCGAGTGGGTGAGCGAGACGCTCTCGGGGGCACACTCGCGGGCCGCGTCCATGAACTCCTCGCCGCGGGCAGCGACTTCCTCCTCCTCGATCGTCCCCGCCGCGAGGTCCCGGACGAGGCCCTCGTCAAGGACGTACAGCGCGTGGACGCGGGCGTCGTAGCGCTCGGCGACCGCGACGGCGTACTCGACGGCGGCGATCGACTCCTCGCTGCCGTCGACCGGGACGAGTAGTTCCTCGATGGCGACCGGCTCGGCGTCGGTGTTAGGGTCAGGGTCAGGGTTAGAGTCAGAGTCGATACCGGCTCCCTCGCCCGCCGCCGGCGGTCGGTCGTTTTCGGCGGGCCCGTCGGTCATAGCCACGGATGTGTCGCCCTGGGTCAAAAAGCCATCTCTCCGGTTCCAGGAGGTAGCCGGTCGACCGTCGCGGACAGAGAGAGCCGGGAAGATCGATCACCGATCGAACTTAAGCCGTGGGGCTCGCTACGAGCGAGCAATGATCGATCAGTTGGTCATCGCGACCGACGGCTCCGAGAGCGGCGAGCGGGCGGTTAGCGTCGCGCTCGACCTCGCATGTCGCTTCGACGCGACGATATACTCGCTTTCGGTCGTCGATACGACCGGAGAGAACGAAAGTAACGCGACCACCCAAGAAGACTGGGGAGACGAGAGTATCGAGACCCGCAGGCGTCGTGCACAAGAAGCCGTCGAGGCCGTCGCGGACCGGACCGATCGGGAGGTGCGGACGTCCGTCCGGGAGGGCGCGCCCGCGGCGGTGGTTCGCGCCTACGCCGAGGAACACGCCGCGGATCTCGTCGCGACCGGCACCCGCGGGCGTCACGGTGCTCACCGATTTTTGCTCGGGAGCGTCGCCGAGGCGGTCGTACGGACCTGTCCGGTCCCCGTGCTCACCGTCCGCCAGCTCGCCAACGCCGCCGACTCGGACGCCGAGGCCTGAGAGCGCGCTTCAGAGTTCTATCGTCGCTTCGGCGCGTCGAGAGTACCGAGAGCGTCGTGGGTCGTGTGAGCGATAGACACAAGATCTCGCCGCCAGGTCCCTCGGTATGACAGGCGCGACGATCCACTACGACGCAGACGCCGACCTCGCCGAACTCGACGGTCGGACAGTGTCGATACTCGGCTACGGGAACCAAGGTCGGGCTCAGGCGCTAAACCTGCGTGATTCGAGCGTCGAAGTGATGGTCGGGAATCGCGAGGACGAGTACCGCGAGCAGGCGATCGGAGACGGCTTCGAGGTCGCCCCGACGGTCTTCGAGAGAGCGGTCGAAGACGGCCTCGAGACCGGCGACACCCTCTATCTCTCCCATGGCTACAATCTCACCTACGATCTACTCCGGGCATCCGAGGGAGTCGACATCGTGCTCCTCCCCCGCGGATGGGCGGGTGGGCCGTCCGCGAGCGCTACGCGTCGGGCGCGGGCTTTCCGAGCCTCATGGCCGTCCACCGGGATCACACCGGACGGGCGAAAGAGGTAGCGCTGGCGATGGCGAAGGGAATCGGCTCGACGAGAGCGGGCGTCGTCGAGACGACGGTCGACGCCGAGACGATCACCGACCTGCTCACCGAACAGGCCCTCTTACCCGTCATCATGAGCGCGATAGCGGTGAAATACGAGATCTTCGCGGCGATAGCGAGCGAGGGCCTATCTCGGCCAGTTGTCAGATCACTCGACGACCAGCCAGTACGGACAGCTGAGCCGCTTCGACACCTTCGAGAGCGAACCCCTCGCGGACTTCTTCGCCGAGCAGCTCCAGGGGATCGACACCGGCGCGTTCGCCCGTGAATGGAGCGCGGAGCGATCGCTCGATCGGCCGGGATTGAAGCGGCTATACAAGAAATACGAGGACCACCCCTCCTTCGAGGCCGAGCGCGAGACGATGGAACGACTGGGCCTCGGCGAGGAGAGCGAGCGCGACGGAGAGACGGGCGAGGAGTGACCGGGGCGAGGACGCGAAGCGGGGACAGGAAGCAGAGACGGGAGCCTACGAGTCGAGCGCCAACGGTACGGAAACGTCGTAGGCGGCGGCCAACTCCGACAGTAGTTCCAGTGTTCGGTCGTCGATCGGGATACCGCGCTCCTCGCGGTCGGCCATCGTCCGGTGTTCGGCCTCCCCTGGCACCAGTAACTCCTCGCCGCGTGCGGATTCAGGCAGGAGTTCTTCGGAAAAATCGGCATCGCGCAGATACGCGAGGAGGGCCGCGACCCGCTCGCGATGACGGGGTTCGGCCCCGAAGCGCGCGGGGTCGATCGCGAGGAAGGTCGCGGCGTTGTTCACCCATTCTGGAGAGCGCTCGCCAGCTACCCGGCCGTCCCCACAGATCCCGGCGAACAGCTCGGCGACGACCGCGAGCCCAAACCCCTTGTGACCGGCGACGCTGCCCCCGAGTGGTGCCATCGCACCGGTCCCGTCCTCGAAATCTTCAGGATCAGTGAGCGCCTCGCCACCGTCGTCGATCGCCCAGCTGGGAGGCAGGTCTTTGCCTTCGACCGCGCGTTTGGTGATCTTCCCGTGAGCGACCTGGCTCGTCGCCATATCCAGCACGATTGGAAAGTCGACGGCACCGAAGGAAGGTACCCCAAAGGCGATCGGATTGGTCGCGAGCCGCCGGTCGAGACCACCTACAGGGGCGACGAGCGAGGCGGTCCCCCCGGTGTTGACCCAGGCGGCAAAGAGTAGTCCCTCTTCGGCGACCTGCTCGGCGAACTCCCCCACGCGGCCGAGATGCGAGGCGTTTCCCAGGCCGACGATCCCGACGCCAGTAGCCTCTGTCCGCTCGATCAGTACGTCGGCGGCGAGCCTCCCGGCCACCTGTCCGAACCCTCGCTCGCCGTCGACCAGACCGGTCGGTCCGTCCTCGCTCACTACTCGCGGCGTCGCGGCCGGGTCCAGTTGCCCGCCTTCGATCATCGTCCGGTAGGTGCTCGCGAACCGGATCACCCCATGCGAACCGTGGCCCCGGAGATCCGCGCTTACGAGCGAGGTCGCGAGCGCTTCGGCGATTTCCGGGGGAGCACCGAGGGCTTCGGCGAGATCACGGGCGAACGACTGGAGGCTCTCGCTATCGACGCGTGGCATGGCCGCACCTCACGGAGCGTCCTGATAACGATAGGGGGCGAGTCGCGGGCGAGTTAGGGTTCGCGAAGAGCGATCGATACCGCGATGCGAGATAGCTTTTTACAGAGGGTGGGCGAGGACCGATTATGACCGAGTTAGCGTACTCCTCGGCGACCGACCTCGCGGATCGAATCCGGGATGGCGAGCTATCGCCGGTCGACGTAATCGAGACGTGTCTCGATCGGATCGACGCGCGCAACGACGCGACCAATGCCTTCCTAACGGTGACCGGAGACCGAGCGCGAGAGAACGCACGGGAGGCCGAACACGCCGTCGAGAACGGCGAAGATCTGGGGCCCTTGCATGGGGTGCCGGTCGCGGTGAAGGACCTGAACCACGTTGCGGGCGTCCCGACGACCTTCGGCTCGCGGCTGTTTGAGGGGTTCGTCCCCGAAAAGAGCGATCCGTTCGTCTCACGGCTGGAAGCCGCAGGGGCGATCGTGGTCGGGAAGACCAATACCCCCGAGTTCGGTCTCGGCTGCACGACCGACAACCGAGTAGTGGGTCCGACCCCAACGCCCTTCGATCTCGATCGGGTGGGGGGCGGCTCCTCGGGCGGGGCGGGCGCGGCGCTTGCCGATGGCCTCGTCCCGCTCGCACAAGGATCGGACACGGGGGGATCGATCCGCACGCCCGCCGCGTTCTGTGGGGTCTATGGACTCAAACCGTCTTTCGGACGCGTGCCGATCGTCGACCGACCCAACGGCTTCAGCGCACTCGCGCCCTTCTCACACCTCGGGCCGATGGCCCGCACCGTCGAGGACGCCGCCCTGCTGTTAGACGTCTTGGCCGGTCCACACCCGCGCGATCCCTTCTCGCTGCCGGCATCGGAGAAGGCCTACCGCGATAGCGTCGGCTGGGGAATCGACGATTTCGAGGTAGCCTACAGTCCCGATATGGGCACCTATCCGGTCGAGTCGGCGGTCGAAGAGGTCGTGAGCGAAGCAACGGACGGGTTCGTGGAGGCGGGCGCGACCGTCACCGAGGTCGAGATGGATCTCGGTGCGACACAGGCCGAGATCTTAGAGTCGTACTACACCTTCGCGCGAGCGAGCTGGAACGCGCTGTTCGACCGTTTAGAGGACCAGCACGACCTCGATCCCAGGGGCACCGATCGCGAGGAACTCCGGCCGGTGACGCGAGAGACGATCCTCGATGCCGACCGGCCAACGACCGCCGAGATCGAGGAAAGCGAGGTCGTACGAACGGGAGTCTTCGACGGCGTGCAGGACGTACTGGCAAACTTCGACCTGCTCGTGACGCCGACGCTCGCGGTCCCACCGTTCCCGATCGGCGAGCCCCCGACCGAGGTCAGTGGTATTGAGGTCGAAGCGCTCCGCGGGTGGGTACTCACCCAGCCGTTCAATTTCTCCGGACATCCCGTCGCCTCGATTCCCGCCGGGTTCGTCGAGGGACTGCCGATCGGGATGCAGGTCGTCGGCCGCCGACACGCCGACAGCGAGGTGCTCGCGGCGAGCGCGGCCTATGAGCGGGCGCGACCGTGGCAAGACGCCTACCCGCCGCGGTGAGGATCGATCGCGACGAGGAGGGCAACCGGCTTCACTCTCGCTCATAGGCTACATCCCATCCAGAAGTAGCGCGTCGATTAGCGTTCGTCAAGCCGAGCGAGGGTCGTGCTCGCAGTTCGGACAGCTACCCACGAAGTCGGAATCGAGCGCGGCGAAGACCCGTACATAATTGTCCGTGACGTATCCGTTGCAACTGTGACAGCGTGGCATATCTGTACCAGTCGTCCATCCGTGATAAATTCGTCTCTGTACGTGCGTAATTTATAAGCGTTGCTTCATACGAGTCGAGACAGGGCAGGGATTGGGGGTCGGCGGAACCGGACGGTCGGGACGTCGGGGGTTTCGTCCGCCGGCCCGACGACGGCCACGCGGGCCGCATCGGGCAGGTCCGCGCAGGGTTCGACGGTCGTGAACCGGACGTCGCGGTCCCGGAGTTCGGCGACGACGTCGTGGTAGACCTCGAAGTCCGCCGTGGCGACGACGATCACTGCCCGGACGGTCCGGCCGCGCCCGCATAAGCGCTCCGCCGTCGGGTCTCGCCCGGTCCAGGGAGGTTCTCGACGCCGGCGCCGGACGGCGGGGTT
>PXRJ01000022.1 GCA_003021705.1 Halobacteriales archaeon QS_3_64_16 | reverse complement strand
CACCGCGTATTATCTCCCCGGCGTCGAAGCGCTGTTGTACGACCTCCACCCCGTGATCCGAGCCGGGATCGCCGCGACCGACACCTTAGTCAAGGCCTTCCCGAGCCTACACGCCGGCCTCTCGATTCTCGCTGCGCTCTACGCGCGGAAGGCGGGTCGCCGGTACGCCTACACGGCCGGCGCGCTCGCGGTCGGGATCACGCTCTCGACGCTCTATCTCGGGATTCACTGGCTCTCGGATATCGCCTTCGTACTTGCCCTCGTCGGCCTCGCCTACTGGCTCTCCAGACAGCTCGACCCGGCGGCACTCGACCCTCGGTCCTCGCACTCGTTAGGCTCTCGGAACTCGTCCGCCGAGGGCTCGGGATCCTCGAGATCTCGCCCCGACTTCGAACGCCGATAGTCGAGCGCGTTCTTCCTCGTCGAGTGCCGAACAGCGACCGCACCCGCTTCTATCGTTCTCCTTGGAAGCTCGCCGACTTGCTGGCTCCCTTCACTCCGTGTACTTCTCGATCTCCTCGCGCAGGGCGTCGCTGACGACCTCGCCGTCGGCCTTCCCCCGGAGTTCGCCCATCGCCTCGCCCATCAGTCCCGAAAAAGCCCCCATGCCTTCCGCCTGTATCTGTTCCTCGTTGCGCTCGACGACTGCCGCGACGGCCGCCTGCACTTCGGAGTCGTCGGTTGCCCCCACGCCCGCCTGCTCGGCCGCTTTGCTCGCCGAGAGCCCGGGATCGTTCGCGAGCGCGCGGAGCACCTCGGGGACCCCTTCCTTCGGGAGTCCCTCGCTTGCCACGAGGTCGAATAGCCCTTCGAAGTGCTCGTCGTCGAGCTTTTCGACCGGCACGCCGTCGCGACGGAGTTCGGTGGTCGTGCTCTCGACCGTGCGGGCGGCGAGCGCCGGGTCGATCCCGGCCTCGATCGCCCGTTCGAAGGCTTCGACCCGCCGGCCGTAGGCTACCTGCTCGGCGAGCCCGCGATCGAGGCCCAGACCCTCGAAGCGCTCGACCGTCTCGGTGAGGACCTCTGGGGACTCGATCCCCTCGAAATCGAGGGGAACCGGTGGGACGTCGGTCTCGGGGTACATACGGGCGGCACCCGGCAGCGGGCGCAGGTAGCGAGTGGTGCCATCCTCGTTCGCGCCGCGGGTCTCCTCGGGCACGCCCGCGATCGCCCGCTCGGCGCGCTCGGCGACCGCTTCGATCGCCGTCGCTGCGGTCTCGGGACTGTCGGCGACGAGCGCCACCGCGTCGTCCTCCCTGGCGTTGACGGCCTCCCGTAGCGCCTCGACCTCGCTTTCGGTGACGCCGTAGGCCGGCAGTTCGTCGGTGTGAAAGACCCCGCCGGCCCCGTGGCGCTTCGCGTGATCGGAGAGTTCGGTGCCGAGTCGGCGGTCGGGCTGGAGTTCCCTGCCGACCACTCCCTCGAAGCCCGCCAGCCGGACGGCCATCGCCTGCCCACCCGCCTCGAGCGCGCCGCCGATCACGCCGCTGTCCGTCCTCTCGAACACGTCGCTCACGTCGATCGGCTCGTCGACGCTCGCCTCGCGTTCTTCCAGTTCTGCGCGGACGTCGAGCAGCGTTTCCTGTCGACCCACCTCGTTGCGAACGATGTCCTCGATGTCCTCTAAGGCCTGGACGCCTTTGATCTCGACGCGAGCGCCCTCGGCGATCGAGACGTTCACGTCCTGGCGAATGGTGCCGAGGCCGCGTTTGACGCTCCGAGTCGATCGCAGCAACATACCGATCGTCTCGGCCGCGTCGCGGGCCTGGGCTGGCGAACTGATATCCGGGGCGGTCCCGATCTCGACCAAGGGGATACCCAGTCGGTCGAGGCCGTAGCGAGTCCCATTCTCGGTTGCTTCGATCCGGGCGGCGCTTTCCTCTTCCAGTAGCAGGTCCTCGATACCGACCACGCCCTCCTCCGTGTCGATCTCTCCACCCGTCGCGAGCAGCGAGGAGCGCTGAAAGCCCGAGGTGTTCGAGCCGTCGACGACGAGCTTGCGCATGACCTGTGCGGTGTCGACTGGGCGCATCGAGAGCAACGAAGCGATCTCCAGGGCGACCTCTATGGCTTCCCCGTCCATCTCGTCCGGGGGTTCCTCGTCGATTTCGACGAGACAGGTCGAATCGTAGGCGAGATAGGAAAAGCGTCGATCGACTCGACTTTCCTCGATCGCCGCGGCATCGAGTTCGCCGAGTTCGCTGCGCGTCGGATGCAAGTAGCGTTCGAACTCCTGGACTGCCTCCTCGGGTTCGCGCCGCTCGGTTGGACACGCACAGAAGAGTTTGTTCTCGGTATCTAATTGCTGGTGGATCTCCAAGCCGGCCACGAGTCCCAGTTCCTCGTAGTCGTACGTATCGGCCATTGGGCGTGTGTGTGCGGGCGACGACTAAAAACCGTTCAGTCCTACTTTAGCCGGCAGCGGCCTCGATGGCGAGCGTCGCAGGTCGGCGGACGATCGTTCGAGAGCTCGAACGGTTCGTTCCCCTGCTCGCATCGAAGCGCCGCCCGAAGTTGCATTGGCCGGTACAACTGTTTCGTGGCTCGAGCCCCAAGACAAAACATGGCAACTGATTCGGACGACGCGGCGATCTCCTGTTCGCACTGTGAAGAGACCTTCGAGAAGCGCGAGGAACGCGACGAACACTTGCGAGAGGCCCACGACATCGATCCCGAGGAAGGTGGAGGGACAGCCGAGGAGGCCGATACCGGCCACGGCGCTCGCGCTCGGACTCGCCCTCGGCAGCCGAACCGGGCGAAGCCGCCGGTCCCTCTGGGAGCGACGACACCGACCCCGACCTGGACCACGACGATAGCTGAGGGCTTCTTTCCTGCCGGCACCTACTCGGCACCCGCCCGTCAGCACTCGCCGGGAACCGATCTCAGCACGCTACGATCGCTTTCGGACGACCGGCGCGTTCACACGCCGGGCGAGCGCTTATTTCCGTCCTGACGAAGACGGTCCATGACCAACAGTGCCGACGTGGGTGATGAAAATGGCTGCCCGAAGTGTGGCGAGACCCAGACGGATATCGTCTCGATGTCGACGAGCGACGGGCTGGTGAGTAAGATGATCGACCTTCCCGACGAGGGCTTTACCGTCGTCTCCTGTGAGACCTGTGGGTACTCCGAACTCTACCGCGCGGGGAACTCCGAGAGCGATTCGCCCCAAGACCTCTTCTTAGGATAGTCCTCCCGAGCGATTCGAGTCGTTCGGGGGTTCGGAGGTGTTGGCGTCGTGCTCTCCGAGGGACGTTCAGAGAAGACCGTTCTCGGCGAGGCGATCGACTGCCTCTTCGAGGCGCTCGGCGCTCGCCGCATACGAGAGCCGTGCGTACCCCGGCGTCCCGAAGGCACTTCCGGGGACTGTCGCGACGTGGGCCTCCTCGATCGCTCGCTCGCACCACTCCTGGTCGTCTTCATCGTCCCCGCCCTCGCCGACCGGGAGCATGAGGTAAAAGGCCCCATCCGGTTCCGGGACGTCGATACCGTGTTCTGCGAATCGATCACACAGCAGATCCCGGCGCTGCTCGAACGCGTCCCGCATTTCGGTGACTGCTTCGTCGGTGTTGCGCAACGCCTCGATGCCGGCGTACTGGACGAAATGGGTCGCACAGGTCACCGAATGGGAGTGAAGTTTCCCAGCCTGATCGACTACCTCCTCAGGACCGGCGAAATAGCCCAGTCGCCAGCCGGTCATCGAGTAGGCCTTCGAGAAGCCATTGAGGGTGATCGTTCGTTCTCCCATCCCCGCAAGCGAGCCCAAACTCGTTGCCTCTGTGCCGTAGGTGATCTCCTTGTAGATCTCGTCGGAGATCACGGTGATGTCGTGCTCGACCGCGAGATCGCGCACGCCCTCTAAGGCCACATCGGAGTAGACGCTCCCGGTCGGGTTCGACGGGGAGTTTACGACGAGTAAAGAGGTATCGTCAGAGACCGTTTCGGCCAGATCCTCCAACGCGGGTTCGAGCGCGAAGTCGTGTGGCGCGAGATCGACCCTGCTAAGTGACCCTCCGGCGAGTTTCGTCATCGCCTCGTAGGAGACCCACGCCGGGTCCAGAACCACCACTTCGTCCCCGTCGTCGACGAGCGTCTGGAAGAGTTCGTAGAGTGCCTGTTTGCCCCCGGGGGTCACGAGGACGTTCTCCGAGCCATAGTCCAGGTCATCGGCCCGGAGTTTCTCGGCGATCGCCTCCCTGAGTTCCGGCACGCCCGGCGAGGGCGCATAGCCTGTATGGCCCGCGTCGATCGCGTCCTTGCCCGCTTCGATCACGTTCTCGGGGGTCGGGAAGTCCGGCTCGCCCACCGAGAGATCGACGACGTCTACGCCCTCGGCTTCGAGTTCGGAAGCGGCGTTGCTGATCGCAACCGTCGCGCTCGGGGTGACGCGTTCGATCCGTTCGGAGAACTCGATCGTCATGGCAGTTCCTCCAGAAGTGAAAGTGCCCCTTCGACCGCTTCCCTGCCTTTATCGACTCGTTCGCGTGCCTCGGCACTGCTCATACCTGGACCCGTGACGCCGAGGGTGATAGGTGTGTCGCGATCTATGCTCACCGCAGACAGCGACCGGGCACTCGCTTCGGTGATCACCCGGTCGTGTTCGGTATCACCCTCGATGACCGCACCGAGTACACATATCGCGTCGATGTCCCCCTGGCGAGCGAGCCGATCGGCCGCCAGCGGCGCGTCGTAGACCCCGGGCACCGGTATCGTCCTCCCGACTTCGGCACCCCTTTCCTCGGCGGCCTCGGCGGCGCTTGCCTCCATCCCCTCGGTGACCGCGCGGTTGAACTGTGCGACCACTACTCCGAGCGTCCTCATACGTCTCCAGTCACGAGCGTCGATCAAAGAGCTACCGCTTCGCGCGTTTTTCGCGCCTCGCTCTCGGCGGACTCACTCGCCTTCGTGTCGAATCGGTAAGAAACGTTCTAATCCCTGGGGTGTCGAAACGAAACGATGGAGACCAGTAGCGACCGGCGGCGAACGCTTGCTGCTCTACTGGCGATCACCGTTCTCTCGCTTCTCGTCCGCATCGTCGGCCTAGGTACTCGAGTCTTTCACTGGGACGAGGGACGGGTCGGCTACTGGATCCTCCGGTACGCCGAGACCGGCCTCTGGGAGTATCGCCCGATCGTCCACGGTCCGTTCCTCTATCAAGTGAACAAACACGTCTTCTCGCTGATCGGCGCGAGCGATTTCAGCGCCCGCCTCGTCGTCGCCCTGCTCGGGGGCTTGCTTCCCCTCGCCGCCTGGCTCTTTCGCGAGCACCTTCGCGACACCGAGATCGTCGCCCTCGGACTCTTTCTCGCTGCAAACCCCGTTTTGCTGTATTACTCGCGGTTCATGCGTAATGACGTCCTTCTCGCCGCGTTCATGCTCTTCGCGCTCGGTTTTTTCGTCCGGGCGATCGATACGGGGTCGGCGCGATACCTCTATCCCGGCACCCTCTGTTTCGCGCTTGGGTTCACCACGAAGGAAAACGCGATCCTCTACGTGTTGTCCTGGGCCGGTGCCGTGGCCCTCCTGTTCGATCACCGACTACTAATGGGCTCACATCGGTCGACGAACCGGTTCGTATGGGGCGGCGAACCGGGCGATGAGGTCCGGTCGTCCGATTCCCTCACCGGCGACGGCGGGCGGTCGGTCTCCCGCGTCTCGCGTCGGACGATCGCCGCCGGCTACGCTCGGGCCACCCTCCGTGGCCTGCGGCGCTGGCTCAGCCCGCTCGTGCTCTCGGCGCTGCTCTTTCTCGCGGTGATCGTTCTCTTCTACGCCCCGCGAACCGCCGGGGAGGGGATCGGCTTCGGTGCGGCGCTCGCCGACCCGACGCTCTGGCCCGCACTTATCGAACGGACGCTTCTGGGCACCGGCGAGTCGGTCTATGACCTCTGGGTCGCCGGTGGTCACCAAGACCACTCCTATCTGCCCTACCTCGGCGATTACCTCGAAACGATGCTCTACGGTGCGGCGACGCTTTCGGTGCTCGCCGTTGTCGGCTTCCTCGCAGATCGGTACTCCGGCAACGGCCCGCGAGATTTCGTCTCGCTGGCCTTCTACTGGGGCTTCGTGAGCGTGCTTGGCTACCCGATCGTCACCGACATCCAGGCCCCCTGGGCGACGGTCCATGCGATCGTGCCCTTGGCCGTGCCCGCGGCGGTCGGCGCGGCGCTCGTGTTCCGATGGGGTCGTGATGCACTCCGGAGCGGCAACGCCGTCGGGATCTCGCTCGCGGTCGTGGTCTTGGTGCTCGCGGTGGGCACGACGGCCGCGACGGCCGCCGACGTCACTTATCTGCACTCTACCGACCAGGAGAACGAGGAGGTCCTCCAGTGGGCACAGCCGGACGACGATCTCCAGCCCTCACTGGAGAAAATAGAGCGGGTTGCCGAGGACAATCGGGGGACCGACGTGCTCTTCTGGGGGACGACGCATCCTTCCAGCGAGGAGGACCTCTTCTACATGGAAAACGAGTCCTCCGATCTCCAGCCCTCGCCCGGCGGCGGATGGTTCGACCGACTACCCCTGCCGTGGTACTTGGAGCGCTACGACGCCACCACGGCGAGTTCCCCTCCCGACGCCGATCCCGCAGCCGCACTACAAGATCCCCCGCCGGTCGTGATCGCCTACGAGTGGGACCGCGAGGAGATCGCCCCCCACCTGGAGGGCTACGCTGCCTATCAGCACCAGTTCAAGCTCTGGGACGAGGAGATCGTGATCTTCGTCGACGAGGCGAGAGTCGATCGCTCGCGGGAGACCGGCGGGTCCTCGGCCCGGATCACCTCACACCCCGCGGCAGCGGAGCCCCCGCTTGAGCGACCACCCCCTACCGTCGTCTTGGTCTCGTAGGGAGCGATTCGGTGTGTCGCTACCGTTTTCGACCGCTAATCAAACCCCTCTCGTCGCTCGGCGCTAACTACCGGCGCTTCGCACGAGCGCGGTTGGTCAGGGTTATGCCCTCGCCCCCGGAACCCTTTCCCGATGGTTACGCTCACGTCTCCCAGCCCGGTCGTCGGGGTAATCGGCGGCGGGCAGCTCGGCCGGATGCTCGGCGAGGCGGCGGGGCCGCTCGGCGTCGAGACCGTCGTTAGCGACCCGACCGCCGATCCCCCCGCCGCGCCCGTCACCCGCGACCAGCTCCAGGGCGCGTTCGACGACCCCGAAGTAGTCGAAGCCCTCGCCGCCCGCGCGGACGTCCTCACCTACGAGATCGAGCTCGCCGACCCGGACCTGCTCGAACAGGCGAGCGAAAAGGTAGGTGTTCCGGTCCACCCTTCGCCGGCGACCCTCCGATTCATCCAGGACAAACTCGTTCAGAAACGCCGCCTGAAGGACGCAGGGATACCGGTGCCGGCGTTCAAGGGGATCGACTCGCCCGACGACCTCCGCGACGCTCTCGACGATCTCGGCGCGCCGGCGATGGTCAAAGCCCGCCGCGGGGGCTACGATGGACGCGGGAACGCCCCTCTGGAGGATCCCGCGGACGCCGAGGCGCTGTTCGAGGAACTGGGCGGGGAGGTGATGGCCGAAGCGACGATTTCCTTCGAACGCGAACTCTCGGTGATCGGCGTCAAGGGAGCGGAGGGGATCCGGACGTTCCCGGTAACCGAGACGATCCACCAGGAAGAGATTCTGCGGGAGACTATCTCGCCGGCACGAACCGACGAGAGAACTCGCGAGCGCGCACAACAGGTCGCTCGCGATGTCCTGGAGGTGATGGATGGTCGTGGGGTCTACGGTATCGAACTGTTCGAGGTCGGCGAGGAGGATAGCGAATCGACCGAAACCAATCGGGAAGGTTCGAGCGGCTCGATCCTCGTCAACGAAATCGCCCCGCGCCCGCACAACTCCGGGCACTGGACGATCGAGGGGGCGCTCACCTCACAGTTCGAGCAGCACCTCCGCGCGGTGTTAGGCTGGCCGCTCGGTGCGACCGACCGCAGAGCGCCGACGGCGCTCGCGAACGTCCTCGGTGACGTCTCGACGACTCGGCCGGCCGAACTCCGAGGAGTCGAGTCGGTCCTCTCCCGGTCGGGGACGAGTCTACACTGGTACGGCAAGCGCGAGGTCCGCCCCTTGCGGAAGATGGGCCATCTCACGCGGGCGACGACCGACTCCTCGGACGATCCCGACGACCTGCTAGAGGACGTTCGGAGCGCCCGGGACGCACTGACCTTCGAGTCCTGATCGACTCAGTTCTCGCCGTCGTGCAACTGTGGCCATCCCTGCCCACGCTCGCCGCTGATACCCATCGATCGGGTCAGTTAGTACGATTGTGTGTGAGGAGGGACCGATAGGCCCATGTCGGACGCCCGTGGGCCCCAGACATGGCCCGCTCCGAGGAACTCCAGGATCTCGTTGAGGACCTGACGACCGAGGCCGGCCGGGATCGCCCTGCCGAAGAAACCCCCGAGATCGGGATCGTCATGGGATCGGACTCGGATCTCGACGCCATGGCTGGCGCGTCCGAGGCGCTCACCGACCTCGGCTTCGAAGAAGTGACCGACAGCGAGAACCCACCCGATTCTCGGTACTCCTTCGAGAGCTACGTCGTCTCAGCACACCGAACGCCCGATCTCATGTACGTCTACGGCGATACGGCCGCCGACCGGGGACTCGACGTGCTCGTCGCGGGTGCGGGCGGGAAGTCCGCGGATCTCCCCAATATGATCGCCTCGCTCGCCTTCCCTCTTCCCACCATCGGCATCCCGGTCCAGGAGAAGTCGGTCGATTCGGTGATCGGGATGCCGACCGGCGCGCCGATCGTCGCCGTCGACGCCGGCAAGTCACATAATGCCGCGCTGTCGGCCGTCCAGATCCTCGCCCGCGAACACGACGAGCTAGCTGATCGCCTCCAGAACTACCACGAGGACCTCGAAGACGACGTTGCCCGTGTCTCCCGGGCGCTTCACGAACAGGGGACACCTGCCTACCGGGACGCGATGGAAGAGTAGTCGTGTTCGGAGGCAGCGCTCGCAGCGAGGCCCTTAGTGGGTGTCGTCCGGGACGTCCTTGCAGGCTTTCATGAGGACCTTGTTCAGCGCGGGGTGGGCGTGGAGGAGGGTACTCGCGAGGTCGTCGACCGTCCCGCCGTAGCGCATCGCGGGGGCGGCCTCGTGGATCAGCATCGAGGCCTCGTGGCCGACGATGTGACAGCCCAGGATCTCTCTGCTATCCGGGTCGGCGAGCACCTTCGCGAACCCCCGATCGAGCTTCAGGGCTCTCGCCATCGCGGTGTCGGCGATCTCGGCGCGGCCGACCTGGTAGTCGATTCCTTCGTCGTCGAGTTCGGCTTCGGTCTTCCCGACGGCCCCGATCTGTGGCTCGGTGAATATCACGTGGGGCAAAGCGGTGAAGTCCGCTTGCCGGGACTTCCCACGTGCGACGTTGTCGATGGCGATCTCGCCCTCGTAGTCCCCTGAGTGTTTGAACATCCCGTTCTCGGCGATGTCGCCTATCGCCCAGACCCCATCGACGTTCGTCCGGAGCTGTGAGTCGGTCTCGATAAAGCCCGCGTCAGTTGTCTCGACGTTCGTCGCGTCTAGGCCGATGCCTTCGGTGTTAGGCTTGCGGCCGAGGGCGACCAGTATCTCACTCCCCGTGACCTCGATTGCCTCGCCGGCCTCGCTCTCGGCAGTGGCGGTAATTCCCTCACCGGCCTCCGCGACCGCCGAAACCCGGTAGCCGGTGTGGACGTCGTGGCGCTCCCCGGCGACCGCGGTGAACTCCTCGGCGACGTCGTCGTCTTCGCGGGCGAGCAGCGACTCACTGGCCTCGATCAGGGTTACGTCGCTCCCGAACGTATCGAAGTAATAGCCGAGTTCGGCGGCGATGTAGCCCCCGCCGAGGATCACGAGCTCCTCGGGAACCGCTTCGAACTGGAGCGCATCAGTACTAGTGAGATACGAGATATCCTCCAGCCCGTCGATCGCGTTAGGGACTGCGGGTTCGGAGCCGGCCGCGACGACGATCCGGTCGCCGCTGTGGGTCTCGCCCGTATCGGCGAGTTCGATCGTGTGATCGTCAACGAAACGCGCTTCCTCCCGGAAGAGGGTCAGGTTCCCCTCGGAGCGCTTGGTTTCTTCTTTTTCGTCGGCGATTTCGGCGAGTTCGTCGTTCACCTCCTGGACGAGTGCCTCGAAGCGCACGTCCTCGACGCTCGTGTCGATGCCGAACTGATCGGCGTTTCGAACCCGCTCGAGCGTTCTCGCGTGCTCGATGAGCATCTTCGAGGGGTTACAGCCGCGATTGAGACAAAGGCCTCCGAGTGGTCCCTTTTCGACGAGCGCGGTCTCCAATCCCTCTGCTGCCGCCGCGGAGGCGACCGTATTGCCTGTGCCGCCACCGAAGACGATGCAGTCGAAATCCGTCATTAGCGTGGGGCGCTAGTCGGAGCACTCGGATAAGTGGGTCCCCCGAGTGTCCGCTGTTCGACCAACCGGCCCTCACACCCCTACAGTATCGAACCCGTCGTTAAGGCCCTTCGATAGCGCGACCGGTAGCCAATGCCCTCGAATAACCCAGGCGCGGTTTCGGCGGAGAATGCAGCGGTCTGCTCCCTCAAACTGCTGCAAAAATCACTTACGAACGATTTACCGCCACAAACAAGCAGCTTCAACTGCGAAGTCTCTTCTATCCTACCCATTCGTCTATTTGTAAACAGAGCCACGAGCGATCGAGCATGAAGTACGCCCGGTTGACCCTGACGTTCGAGCGCTCGTTTCAACATCCTATGCATCAATTTTGACCGAGAGCGACGCTGTCGAGAGCTCTCGAATGATTGCGTGGAATCTCTCGGACGATAACGTCAATTACTTATTATTTCATGTCACTGGCGAGCGCGAGCCGTACGTTGTGGCGTTAGCCGAGGTCGAATCTATCGAATCATACGACATCACTCCGATTACCCGAACTCGTTCTATGCGTTCATCCACGACCGAACAAGCGAGGTCACACAGCAGTTCCTAGCGGCGTTCCAGCACCCCAGTCTGTTGGCAGTGCCGCCGCTGGAGTACCGCCTGGGCGGTGAACTACAGTCTAGTGTTATCGGTGAGCCGGGAACTCTTCAGGCGGCCCTGGCTGCGATTGTTAATGGGATTACGATCGAGATCGAGGAAGTCGGAGAATACGATCGGCGTCGCACCCCTTCGGGATCCAGCCTCACTGACCGTCAGCGCGAAGCGCGAGGCGCTCGAGGCTGGTAGTCGGACGGGCTATTACGATGTCCCTCGAACAGGAAGTATCGAAGACGTAGCGAGCGAACTCGACTGTGCGGCGAGTACCGCTTCGAATCACCTTCGGAAGGCTGAATCACGCCTCGTCGGAGAAGTCATCGAAGGGTAACTAGCTGGATACCATTCATAATCTATCAGTAGACGACCGTGCTGGGCTCGATGCTTGCGAGCGCGGTACTACCGATGTCGAGTGTTGGAGTCGGCAGACACGTTCGCGAACTCAACCGAGTGAGTAGCATGCTCGTGCAGGACTCGCAGCTCACGTGAACGCGAACCAAATATAAACGGTTGGCTCGAGTTTCAGCGGAGCTTAGTCACGCGTTCGCACCCGCATTCGTACGTCGTCGGCTGGCTGGAGCGTTACGCTCGGAGCGAGTTCGGAATCGGGATCCGATAGCAGATCGAACTTAACCCTGCGCAGGACTGCCGGCACGACGAGTTTCAGTTCGGTCACCGCAAAGCGCATCCCGATACAGTGGCGTGGTACACCACCGAACGGAAAGTACGCGTAGTCCGGCAACCCGGCCTCGAAATCCTCGGTCCATCGATCGGGATCGAAGACCTCCGGGTCGTCGTAAAAGCGCGGGTCGCGATGCAGCCTGTACTGCGGGATCGTGATTCCCGTTTCCCTTCGGGACGAGATAGCCGCCGATCTCGATATCCCCGGCGGCCTCGCGGAAGACCGCGAATGCGGGTGGATACAAGCGAAGTGACTCGGATAGAACACGATCGGCATACTCCAAGTTCGGCAGGTCACTCGGCACTGGATCGCTATCGCCGAGGACATCGTTCCACTCCTCGTGAAGCCGTTCGTGCACGTTCGGATATCGAGCCAGCAACAACGTCGTGTACGTTAGCGAAAGCGAGGTGGTTTCGTGTCCTGCAAACAGGAACGTCAGCAGTTGGTCTCGCAACTCCTCGTCGGAGTGGCGGTAGCCGGTGGGTCCCTTCCCGACGAGTAGCAACGAGAGCAGATCGTCCCGCTCCGTGAGGTTCTCGCTCCCGCGGCGCTCGGCGATCACGTCATCGATGACCGCCTCGAAGTCGGCCATCGTCCGCTCGTAGCGGCGTTGGGTCGGTGTCGGCACCCACGAGGGAAGGTACATCGAGAGCTTCCGCGGATCCGACCGGTCATTGACTGCGCGGGCGACATCGGTGACGGCCTTGCCCCGACTCTCGATGTCGAGATCGAACAACGTCCGGGCGAGAACATCGAGCGCTACCTCCTCACCGTTGTTCCACGACGCTGCGTGCTCGGTAGCCACGTCGACCATCGTTTCGCCATAGCGTTCGATGCGGTCGAGCGTGAACGCGTTCTGGAGCATCGTCCGTTGCTTGCGCCACTGCTCTCCCTCGCTGAACAGCACCCCTTCGGGAGCGAAGTGGTTGGTGGAACCGCCGAACTCACCGAGCTGGAATTTCCCGACCGATTCCCAGTTAGTCACGAGCAACTGTTCGGCGTAATCGGGGTGGAGTACCGCGGCGGAGGGCATGCCGCCGAGCGTGTATTGAGCGACATCGCCGTGTGTCGCCAGCCGATCGAAGAATCCAAGCGGATCCCGCGCCAGTTGAAACGTATTTCCAACCAGGGGCCACCCGTTGGGTCCTGGCGGAGTGTCGATCCGTTCTGTCCGCTCGCTGGCGTCAAGCTCCTCGTCCGAAGCGGCCGTCATAACGAGTAGGAGTAGTTGTTCGATGGACAAACCGGATTCAGTCGCACGAGCTAGTGTCTTTATATGGCATGTAGAGATTACGTCGAACCGATTCGGCATCAGTGCTGGTTCGAAGGAACACTCGTGAAGTCCTGTGGCCTTCACTTCGCCAGCCCCATCGCATGCTATACCCGATGTAGCGATCCCCCCGTCACGAGGAAGTCGTCATGGGAATGCCGTGTGGATTAGGAGTTATCTGCACTGTCGGGTTGCTTGACTGCGACTGCAACATACTCCGATCCGGCTCGGAACGTCTCGACGACCGCTACTCGCTCGAAGACTGCTCGCAGTTCGTCGACGACGCCGTGCTCTTGGTGGTTGAACGTGCGTCTAACGAACCGAGTGCGGAGCGGGTTCAGTAGCCGCATCGAGCCCTCGCGATACCTCGCTCTCGCATCGAAGACGACGAACCGTCCACCAGGAGAGAGTGCATCGTGAACTGCCTGGATCACCTCTCGTGCGGCTGGGATCACACTCAGAACGAGTGAGGCGAGTGCTGCGTCGAACGTTTCCGGCTCGAATGAGGCCCGGCTAGCATCGCCGCGAACCACCTCGATATTCTCCCACCCGTGCTCACGCCGCCTCGCTATAGCTCGCTGGACCATCCTGGTACTGTAATCTATGCCGACGACTGCGCCATTGGAGCTGATGCCTTCGGCGAGCATCTCGAAGTTCACGCCCGGTCCACAGCCGATCTCCAATACCCTCTCGCCACCACTGAGATCGAGCTGATCGCACGCTTGCTTGCGAGGGGAGGCACTGGCCCGAGCGATGAGATCGTAGAGTAGCTGGTTCTCTGCCCATCGGTCGTAGAGTCGCTGCCCTCGCTCTGCGAGCGGAGTATTCTGCTCTCTCGTTTTCTCCTTGGCTTCGTCAGATGCTGTTCGCGAAGGGTCGTAGTCCATCACTCCTGAGTCTCGACTCCGCTTAGAAGCGATCACTGCGGCAGCTGCTAGGTTATTTATAACTAACCTATTCAGAAACCTCACCGATCGTGGCCAGTCAGCCTTCTATCCCGCGGCAGAAGATGCTCGCTCACTCGGTATTTGCCGCCCCTTCGCGCTGGTTGATGATGGCGGTGAGGAGTTGTGATTCGGCCTTTTGTAGGTGCTCAGCCGCCGTTCCGGGAGCACAATTCATCTGACGAGCGATGTCTTCTACCGAGCCCTGCCGGGGAATCTCGTAGTATCCGATGTCGACTCCGATGCTGATCGCTTCGAGTTGACGCGACGAGAGCGTCGAGAGGAGGTTCGACGGCTCGCCAGCGTACTCGACGATCCGCGTGACTTCGGTCGCGATACCGTCGGGAATCTCGGCGAGAAGCGCTTGGAGTTCGTCCCCGTCGCTGATGATCGTGAGACGAGCCGTCCCGTCCGCCCGGAACTCGACCGGCGGGACGACGATCACGCCCGGTCGAGAGAAGGCCGCGAGCAACGATTCGTCGATTTCCGGCGCTTCGTGCTCCAAGTAGGCGTAAAAGGACGTCTCGTCGATAACGGTGATATCGTAGCGCTCGACCGCTGTAGTCGTATCGAGAGCCTCGGTGTAGGCTTCGGCTTCCCCCTTGACCTGGAAGAGGAACGTGTCGAGACCGTCGTCGGTCACCGTTCCGTAGAGAAGGCGCTCGCTATCGACAACTTCGGACTGCGTAATGAATTCGTGGACTGGGTGGATCGTCGCCGACGAGTACGCGAGTACGATTTCGAACGATCTCATGCGTTGCTTAAGCTACTACCTTTCGGTGAACCGGGTTAGTACTCCTTCTTTGTGACCGAGTACGGTTCCAAACTAGTCCGTTTCGCTAACGCTCCGCCCATTGTGATTCTGAACAGAGGTTCGGAGCGGGGATGTTCGTCAAACGAGACGGTGTTACCAGTGGCCAGAGCGGACTAGTGAGATACCATGGTATGTGAATCCAAGGCCGAGCAAAGCGATGACAGTCATCAAAGCAATGGACTCAGAACTCAGTCCTGATGGAATCGATATGAGAACGAGAAGGCCCCACCCGATAATGAACAAGCCCCAGCTACGGGATCGATTCCAGCTCTTATACAGCCATTAGTGCGGATCATCTTCAATATTTCATACGACTCAGCTATAGAGTGAAGATTCAAGCAAGTCTTCCATCGAGGTCTTTCCTCGGTAGTAATCCCCGACCGATGTCTGCACGACATGATCCGGTTCTGTAGGGCAAGCCGGCCGATGGACGTACTACCGCGCTGTGCGCTCGCGTTCGAGGGTTCTGAGACGGTCGATGCGCTCGTCGGCCGCCGGGTGGGTCGCTAATGTAGCGCGGAGGTACCGCTCGTGTAGCCAGTGATGAGCCCGCCGAACTGGGAGGCGAACACTCCAGAAGAGAGGCCGGCGTCCCTCGTAGGTAAGGTTCGGTCCCGATGGCTCGCTAGTGTCGGGAACGACCGACAACGAGGCTAGCGCCGTCTCGCGGGCATCCCGATCGGGTGCTGAGGTGAGGTCACCGTCGAGTGTGTCGAGGGCGACCGCCAGCGCCGCAGGATCGCCGAGCAGCGCGCTCGCGCCGCGATCGGCCGCGAGTTCCCGTAATCGCGACAGCGAAGCGACCAGTAGGCGGCCAACTCCCCAGAAAGCGTAGGAGGCTAGTGCAACCCCGATCAACGCGGTGTGAATCCCACCGCTGTGCTGGAGCATCCGCCCGAAGTTCCGCGCGCTCGCCAGCGGTAGTTCGACGAGCGTCATCACGATCGCGTCGCGGTTCTTGACGTGGGCGAGTTCGTGGGCGACGACGGCTTCCAATTCCTCGGCATCGAGCACGCCGAGCAAACCAGTCGAGACGACGAGTTTCGCGTCGTCAGTCGAGAGGCCGGTCGTTATCGCTAACGGGCGCTCGCGGTCGGTTACGTGAATCGACGGTGCCGGGAGATCTGCGGCCTGTGCGATCCGCGTGACCGTCGCGTGGAGGTCGGGGTACGCCTCCGGACCGACGGCCGCAGCGTCGAACGTCTCGGCGGCGTCCTTGCGCAGCGTCCGCCGAAGAACGACGACATCGGCGACGAGCGTCACTACGCCGCCGAAGGCGAGCCGAATTTCGAACGGTATCCCGAGGCCGAGTAGTCCGCCGAGCCACTCGATCCCCCACGCCAGCAAGGCGGCGACGCCGGTAGCGAACGCGACAGTGAGTGCTGCCAGCGCGAGCAGAGTCAGCGCCATCCGCCGACGAAGATGTCGGTCGAGAGACCAGTCCATACGCAGCCTTCGTGACAGCATAGCATAAAACTTCTCGGTAGGCTCGTATACGAGGATAGCGGAAATACACGGGCTATAGCGCTACTATAGGATTTCAGCCAACCGCAGTAGTAGAGCGAAACGACTCGATAGCTACGGACACACCCACTGATCTTCAGCACAACACATGACCCACCCTTCACTGGATCCGATGCTCGTGGGGACAGCCGACGGAAAACTACTGTGTCGCAGGTCGGTGTCCGGTGCGCCGCGTCTGTCAGCTACGGACTGATGTAGGCGTGCCCGTTGTTCTGCAAGCGCGTGAGTTCGCCGACGCCCGAGGAAACGGTCTCGACGCCCTCCAACAGGTCTGATTTGTCGAGATCGAACATCGCCATCGTGTTCGAACAGGCCTTGACCGTTACCCCATCGTCGATGAGCGACTGGACCTGCTCGTGGCCTTCGCCGTTGGACTTGATCGGTTCGATGCCCTCTGCCGGCGGTGTTCAGATAAGACTGAAGAGCGAGGCGGAGCAGTTTTCTCGTGATCTATGCCAGAAATCGCCCGCCTCGGCGGCTGTTTGGACGACATCGACTTGGATTTTGTGGGACGAGAAGCAACCCCACGGCTGCTGATGAAGCTCAGTATTCAGCTTCATCTGGCTGGATTATCGCTTTCGAATACTATCTCTGTTCTCGATATGTTTGGTGTTCATCGCGCTCGGTCAACGGTTCACAATTGGGTTCAGAAGGCCGAGCTACAGCCCGAAAACGGTCGCCGGCCGAATCACGTTGCGGTTGATGAGACCGTGATTCGAGTGAACGACGAGCAGTACTGGCTGTACGCTGCTATCGATCCCGATACGAACAAATTGCTCCACACGAAGCTCGAACCGACGAGAACAAATGTCCTCGCTCACGCGTTCTTCGCCGAACTACGCGAGAAACACGACATCGCCGACGCCGTGTTTCTCGTCGATGGTGCGACACTACTCCAAGACGCCTGTCGTCGGCACGGCCTCGATTTCAGATGCGAGAAACACGGACATCGAAACAGCGTCGAACGTGTCTTCCGTGAGATAAAACGTCGAACTTCCTCATTCTCTAACTGTTTCAGCAACGCCATCCCAGCAACCGCCAACGAATGGCTCAAATCGTTCGCCTTCGCATGGAACCGCCTTATCTGAACACTACCGCTCTGTCTGGACGAGGACCGCGATGTCGTCCATGTCGATCGTATCGTCCTTCGTGAGGTTCTCAGCGAGAGTAAGTACGAGTTCCTGCTCATCACTATTGCCCGATACGAGGTGAAAGACCGTCCGATTGTCTTCGAGTATACATCCCGCCGTTCGCTCGCCATAGCTTAATGACCGCCACTTCGCGGCAAGTTTCGTGTACCCTCGGTAAGGACTACGGTCGAGACCGTCCGGTATCGACCGAACGGACTCGACTGCGTGTCCGACACTCCGGAGCCGAGTTCACAGCCGAACGATCGACGTTCGACCTCGATTCATGCGTCGATCGAACGCCGCGATAGCCGGATCGAGACGGCGGTTGTCAATCCTTATGTACGTGGGTATCGGAGGAGGAAACACACAGATTCGTATGGCCAATCCATGGATCGCAGTCGGCGCGCTCGCACTCGTGGCCATCGCTATCCCGTTCGGGATGATGGCGGTGTCTGCCCTGCTTCGTCCCACCGTACGTGAACAGGGTAAGAGCGCGATCTACGAGTCCGGCGAGATTCCCACCGGCAACACCCGCATCCGATTCAACATCCAGTACTACATGGTGGCGCTACTGTTCGTCGTCTTCGACATCGAGACGGTGTTGATCTTCCCCTGGACGGTGATCTACCGCGACGCCGTGGGGAGTGCGGGACTGTTCGCGGCACTCGTCCCGATGCTCGTGTTCATCGGGGTGCTCGTGATCGGCCTCGCCTGGGCGTGGCGCAACGGGGCAGTGCGGTGGGTCAAGAGCCCACGTGCCGAACAGCGGCGGAGAGAGCAACAACAATAGTTCTATGAGCAGTCAAGACCGACCCGCGGATTCGAAACCGGCAGTACAGTCGACCCAAGAAGCCCGCATGGAGGGGACCGACGACCGGTTCAATTCCAAACTCAGGGAGGCTTTTGGTTCTTCGCCCTTCATCCTCACCAAGTTCGATCAGTTCATGAACTGGGTCCGGGGCTCTTCGATGTTCATGCTCCAGTTCGGGATCGCCTGCTGTTCGATCGAGATGATGGCGACGTATGCCATCAAACACGACCTCGATCGCTTCGGCGCGGGTATCCCCCGGGCCTCACCCCGTCAGGCCGATGTCATCATCGTTCCAGGGACAATAGTATCGAAGTTCGCCCCGCGGATGAAGCGGGTCTACGATCAGATGCCCGAACCCAAGTTCGTCGTCTCGATGGGTTCCTGTACCATTTCTGGAGGCCCGTTCCAGCAGGGCTATAATGTCGTCAAGGGCGCGGAGGAAGTCATCCCCTGTGATATCCACGTGCCGGGCTGTCCGCCCCGCCCGGAGGCGCTCATCTACGGCGTCGCCAAACTCCAAGAACGGGTCGCGAACGGGGAGAGTTCCCCTGTTACGGTCAAGCCCTACGAATTAGAACAGTTCGGTGACTTGGAACAAGACGAGCTGGTCGATCACTTAGCGGAGGATATCGATCGGGAGACGCTCGTTATGCGATACAACTGGGCCGATTCACCATGAGCTTAGAGGACCCACGCGATACGGAAGCACTCGAAGAGGAACTCGTCGGCGTCACCAACGAGGGTGTCGATTACGACGCCCTTGAGGACTTGCTCGGCGAGCACGTCATCGGCCGGGAGTCCCACCTCAATGCGGAAGCGTTCGTGATCCGGCCGGACGAAGTACAGGAAGTCCTCTTCACACTGCGTGATCAGGCCGGGTTCGATCACCTCTCGAACCTCTCGGCTCAGGAGTACGAGGACCGCTACGAGTCGGTCTATCACCTCAAGAAGTACAACGACCCGACCCAAGAGGTGACCGTCGTCGTCCCGACCACCAAACGCGACCCGCGGAGCCAGAGCGCCGAACCCGTCTACCGGACCGCCGACTGGCACGAGCGGGAGGCCTATGACCTCATCGGGATCGAGTACGACGACCACCCCGATCTCCGACGCATACTGCTCCCCGAAACCTGGCAGGGCCACCCGATGGGCCTCGATTACGATCAGGACCAGCCCCAGGTGGTCAGTTTCGAGAACCACGCCAATCCCTTAGAGGAGGACCACCAGGACGCCGAGTCCGATACGATGTTCATCAATATCGGACCCCATCACCCGGCGACCCACGGGGTGCTCCACCTCAAAACGGTGCTCGACGGCGAGCAGGTCGCCGACGTCGATCCCGATATCGGCTACCTCCATCGCTGTGAGGAACAGATGGCCCAGAGCAGCAAGTACCGAAAGGAGATCATGCCCTACCCCGACCGGTGGGATTACAGCTCGGCGGGCATCCTCAACGAGTGGTCCTACGCTCGAGCCGCCGAGGATCTCGCCGATCTGGAGGTCCCCGAATACGCCCAGGTGATCCGGACGATGGCGGCGGAACTCTCCCGGATGGCCGGGCACATGCTCGCGGTCGGCACCTTCGCGCTCGACGTCTATGGGGACTTTACTGCGATCTTCCAGTACGCCTTCCGCGACCGGGAGAAGATCCTCAATCTACTCGAGGACCTCACCGGCCAGCGGCTCATGTTCAACTATCTCAGATTGGGCGGGGTCGCCTGGGACCTGCCTGAGCCCCGCGAGGAGTACTTCGAGAAACTGCGGGACTTCCTCGACGAACTCCCCCAGACCGTCGAGGAGTATCACAGCCTGCTGTCCTCGAACGAGATCTTCCAGATCCGCTGTGTCGATACCGGGGTCTTGGAACCCGATGTCGCCAAATCCTACGGCGCGACCGGCCCCATCGCCCGGGGTTCGGGGATCGACTACGACCTGCGCCGTGACGACCCCTATGGCTACTACCCCGAACTCGACTGGGACGTGATCACCGAGGACGGCAGTGACAACTACGCGCGCGTGCTCGTCCGCTTGCAGGAGGTCGAACAGTCCGCCCGGATCATCGAACAGTGCGTCGATCTGCTCGCCGAGTGGCCCGAAGAGGACCGGGAGATCCAATCGAACGTACCCCGGACGCTGCGCCCCGAGGAGGACGCCGAGATCTACCGGGCAGTAGAAGCCGCGAAGGGCGAGTTGGGGATCTACATGCGCTCGGACGGCACCGACTCGCCTGCCCGGTTCAAGATCCGTAGCCCGTGTTTCTCGAACCTCCAGACACTGCCCGAGCTCTCCGAGGGCGAGTACATCCCCGACATGGTCGCCTCGCTCGGTAGCCTGGACATCATCCTCGGCGAGGTCGATCGTTAAATGGTGGGCATGGTGGGGCTACTCGAGGGCCTCGTCCTCCAGTCCGGTTCGGCCGGTGGGGGTACCGATTCCGCGCCGTTTGCCGACGCCATCGGCGGCCTATTGGGATTCGGGGCGAACATGGGTCCCGGCGAGACGCTTATCGCCGCGTTCATCGGCGCGTTTTTCATCGGCAATCTCATGCTCGCGATGACCGGCGTCGCCGGGCCGTGGGCCAAACGGAAGATCACCGCTGCCTTCACCGATCGGCTGGCAGTAAACCGCGTCGGCCCGTTCGGACTGTTGATCATCGTCGCCGACGCCGTGCGCCTGCTCTCGAAGGAACTGATCGTGCCCGACGGGGTCGATCGGCCGGCCTGGGATATCGCGCCGATCCTCATGGCCGGCTCGGCACTGCTTGGCTTCGCGGTCATCCCGATGGGCAACGGCATTCAGTTGGCCGATCCCGAGACCGGACTGGTCTATGTCTTTGCGGTCTCCTCGCTCGCGTCCCTGGGCCTCGTCACAGCGGGCTACGCCTCTAATAACAAGTACTCGCTACTCGGGGGCCTGCGCTCGGTCGCCCAGAACCTCGCTTACGAGATTCCCCTCGTACTCACCGCAGCGTCGGTCGTGCTCTTCGCGGGCACCCTCCAGATGTCAGAGATCGTCGCCGCCCAGACCGAGCCACTGTTCGCGATCGCCGGGATCGCGATCCCGTCGTGGTACGCGTTCGTGAATCCTTTCGCGTTCGTGTTGTTCTTAGCGGCGAACTTAGCGGAAGTCGGTCGGAACCCCTTCGACATCCCCGAAGCGCCCACCGAGATCGTCGCTGGGTACCAGACCGAGTACTCCTCGGTGTATTTCGTGTTGATGTACCTCGGTGAGTTCCTCCACATCTTCTTGGGCGGGGCGATCATCGCAACGCTGTTCTTGGGCGGTCCCGCCGGGCCGGTGCTGCCGGGAATCGTCTGGTTCATTATCAAGATCTGGGCGGTCTTTTTGTTCACCCAGTGGGCGCGTTCGGCGGTCCCCCGGGTACGGATCGACCAGCTCATCGAGATCGGCTGGAAGGGCATGCTCGTGCTCGCCTTCGCGAACCTCGTACTCACAGCGATCATCGTGGGACTGATAGCTTAGCCGTACTACCACGCACACTACCGGAGACGAACACCGACACCGACGACCAACCACAACCGATACCAACGAGAAACCACGAGACTACGATAATGATCGGCATATTCAAATCGATGGCGACGACGATGCAACACGCACTGGACGGCTCGACCTTTACCGTCGAGTACCCCGAGGAGACCCCCGAGGTCAGCCCCCGGTTCCGCGGGGTGCATAAGTTCAGCCAGGAGCGCTGTATCTGGTGTCGCCAGTGCGAGAACGTCTGTCCGAACGACACCATCCAGATCGTCATGGACGACCAGCGAAACGGCGAGCAGTACAACCTCCACATCGGCCAGTGTATCTACTGCCGGCTCTGTGAGGAGGTCTGTCCGGTCGATGCCATCTTGCTCACCCAGAACTTCGAGTTCACCGGCGACACCAAAGACGATCTGGCCTACAATAAAGAGCAACTGAAAAACGTGCCCTGGTACAAGGACATCGACCCCCTAGAATCCAGGGAACCCGATCGCGGAGCCTGGATCGGCGAGGGCGAGGGCGAAGCGGACTATCAGTAGCACTTTTTTGCGGTTCGGGTGTCCTCGCTCGCGGGCGACCTGCCTGTCGAACGCGTTCGAGTTCATGGTGGTCGACTGCCGAAGTCTCGCTCGAATGGTAGGCATCGACCCACAGTAGACTG
>PXRJ01000021.1 GCA_003021705.1 Halobacteriales archaeon QS_3_64_16 | reverse complement strand
GGAAACGCAAAGCGTTTCCGAGATCACGAAAGGCGCGAAGCGCCTTTCGAACGACAGCGACTCACAGCCGTCGAGCGTCCGGGGGCTTCCAAAACACCCCTGTCGGAGTTTTCCCGCAAAACTGCTAAACGAAACACTACCCCGTCGGCTCGCCGGTAGCTGTCCTCGGTCGGTTTCGGTCCTCTCGCCAGCGCTACTCTGTCGAGACGCCTCTGGACGGTTCGGATGACTCGGTCAGTCAGTCGGTGACGGCTTCGAGTTCGGTCGTGGCTTCGACGTACCAGGTCGTCGCGCTGGTATAGGACCACGGCTCGATCCGCAGCCCGTCGATCGAGTCCTTTACCTGTGGCATCAACGCGCCGATCTCCTTCGAGGAGAGACCGACCTCCTCGGCGACGTACCGGCTCTTGAAATAAAACGACCCGTCCCCGGCCCGGCGTTTGAGGAACCGTTCTAGCTGCCGTCGTTTACCCTCGGTGTCGGTCATGATCTACCTGTGCGGTTCGGGCCCGCCGATCGTTCCTTCGAGTATCACCGATTATTTATTCGTATCTTACTGCTCGGAACAAATCGCTAAGGCTGGGCTACCGAGCGGCTATCGACCGACTACCAGCCGGCTCCCTCATCGATCGCGCGGACCGCCCACGTGTCTCGATTCCGACGGTCCTCGCGCCGATGGCGTGCCCTACCGGTCGCTCTCGGCGTCGGGGTTGCCGTCAACGTCTGCGTGACGGTCGATCCCGGCACCGAGGGCGGCGAGTCCCTCGAAGAAATCCGGAAAAGAGACGTCAACGTGTTCGGCGTCGGTCACCGTCGTTTTCCCCGCCGCGATCAGGCCACATGTCGAGAGTGCCATGACGATCCGGTGATCGGCGTAGCCTGAGACGCGCGTGCCTTCGAGTTCCGATTCCTCCCCGTCGATCGCGAGAGTATCTCGGCTCTCGGTCACCGACGCGCCGAGTGCCTCTAACTCGGTAGCCATCGCCGCCACTCTGTCAGTTTCCTTGTACCGGACGTGCTCACAGTTCTCGATTCGAGTCTCACCCTCCGCCGCCGCGCCGAGCACGGCGATCGTCGGCAGGAGGTCCGGCGTATCGCTTACGTCCACGTCGATACCCGACAGCGCGCTCTGCTCGACCGCGATCGTCCCTGCCTCCCGGTCCCAGGCGATCGTCGCACCCATCCGATCGAGCACGTCGACGATCGCCCTGTCGCCCTGTGCGCTCGGGTAGAGGCCAGAAACGGTCAGGCCTTCTTCGGCGGCCAGCGCGCCGGCCGCGAGGAGGTACGACGCCGAGGAGAAATCCCCTGGCACCATGTAGGTCCCCTCGGCCGGTCGGTAGCGCTGCCCGCCCGGGACCGAAAACCCCGTACCCGTCCGCTCGGTTGTGACGCCGAAGTCTGCCAGTACCTCGCGGGTGATCTCGACGTAGGGAGCCGATTTCAGATCGGTCGCCAGTTCGACCTCGATACCCCTCTCGGTTACTCCACCGGCTACGAGCAGCGCCGAGACGAACTGCGAGGAGACGTCGCCAGGAATCGACACCTCCCCCCCTCTGATCGATACGCGTCCGGCAGCGCTCGACGCTGCTTCCGATCCCGCCCTCGTTTCCCCTCCCGTTTCTCCTCCTGTACGACCGCCGACGACAAGGGGTGCCTGGCCGTTCGCTCGAGTGCTCTCAGCCCGTCCTCCCAGGTCGCGAATCGCTCGTAGTAGGGGTCCCTGTGGGCGCGAGCGAAGCGACCCGTCACCGGTCAGGACTACCAATCCCGAACAGAGCGCGGCGGTCGCGGTCACGAGCCGCATCGTCGTCCCGCTATTCGCACAGTCGAGGACGTCCTCGGGGACCACCGGCTCGCCGCCGAACCCGTCGACGAGGAGCGTGGGTGTGGCGTCGCCAGCGCCGCTCCCGTTAGCCATCTCGCGCTCGATGTCGCCGCCGAAGGCGTCGATCGCACGCGCGGTCGCTTGCGTGTCGGCGCTCAGCAGCGGCCCGCGAACGACCGTCCGTCCCTCGCCGTAGCCCGCCGCGAGGATCGCCCGGTGGGTGTAGCTCTTCGAGGGCGGGGCGCGAGCGCTTCCCGAGACCGCGGACTGCGAGACGGTGATCTCCATGCCGACTTCTCGACAGGGAGAGTGTATGAGCGTATCGACGACCGACGGTCTCCGATCGTTCCAGCGGAGATCCTAATTGATTGTGTCGAGCAAGGAGACCAACGGTTCGAAACCGTCCTACAACGCTTCCGAAGAGGACCGGCACAGCGGTAGGTCACCCGTAGGGCTATCAGACCGGTCCCGACCCTCCGGACCGATAGCGGCCTCGGAGTCGACCTCAGGCGAAGGCATCCCGACGCGAACCGCTCGGAGTACGTTCCGGTGGCGGCCGCGCACCGAGCGTCAACTCGACTTGCTGGCGCTCGCCACCCCGGCGAACGGTCAGCGTCACGGTATCGCCGGGACTTGTCTGGAGCTCGAGATAGGAGGAAAGGCCCTCGCGGGTGTCGACGCGCTCGCCGGCGACGGCGAGGAGGACATCGCCGCTCCGTAGCGTACCCGTGGCGGGCGTCCCAGAGAGGACCTCCGCGACGAGCAGGCCACGGGCGTTTTGCAGGTTCTCCCGGCGGGCGAGTCCCTCGGTCACCGGCCGCAGTGCAACGCCCATGTAGGGGTGTTCGTACTCACCGTCCTGGATGAGCGCGGGGACTACCTTCCGCACGAGGGGCGCGGAGATGGCAAAGGCGATGTTGTCCCCGCCCCCGGAGTTGATCACTCCTTGCACTTCACCCTCCAAGTTCACGAGTGGCCCGCCGGAGTTCCCGGGATTGACCGGCGCGTCGGTCTGGACCGCGTTCGGGATCTCGAAGTTCCCCTGGGGGGCCGGCACGGAGCGATTGACCGCACTCACGATCCCGGAGGTGATCGACCCTTCGAACCCATACGGACTGCCGATCGCCGCGACGCGGGTCCCGATGGCGGGTTCGTTCTTCGCTATCGGAAGTGGATCGGCGTAGGAGGGTGGATTCTGCACTTCGATCACGGCCAGGTCGCTGTAGACGTCCCGGCCGACGACCTGGCCCGTCCGACTCTCCCCACGAGCGAACTGTATCTCGGCGCGCCCGGCATCGCGGACGACGTGGGCGTTCGTGAGAACGTACCGATCCCGGTACATAAAGCCCGAGCCCTGACCGCCACGCTGCCCGCCGACGCCGCTGCCCCCGATGCTGACCAACACCACCGAACCGATCGTCTCGTGGTAGACCTGCGTGTAGGGGCTCTCGCCGGTCTCACTCGCGCTTTCGCTGCCGTTGCTCGCGGTCGTCGGGGTCGTAGCGTTGCCCGTTTCGGTGGCCTGTTGGGCCTGCCCGGTGGCGGCGTTCGACGACCCCGAATTCGAATCCGCGCTGGTGCTACAGCCCGCGAGCCCGGCGCTCGCGGCCGCGGCCAACCCGAGGCACCGCCGGCGCGTAAGTCGCTCCATATCGATTGGTAGGAGCCGACACACAAGCGTCTTCGGTCCGATGAATTCGGGTTCGTGACTGGGACCGCTGGCTACCGACGCGGGAATCGGGACGCCTCGATCGGAGGTAGTCAGTGTAGTAGTGTCGGGCGGCCTCGTCGGTGGTGACCGGCGTTCGATCGCACTCGCCGGTGGCGAACCGTTTTGACCGACCCCTCCCACGGACCGATATGACGACTACCGATCGCAGTGACCGACCGGATCTCTCCGAGCTCGCGTCGTTTCTCGACAGCGAAGGCCTGGATGGCTACCTGCTCGATGCCGCCTCCGAGAGCTCGGATCAGCGCTACCTCTCGGGGTTCGACGCGCCCGATCCCTTCGTCTCGCTGTTCGTGCCGAGCGAGGGCGAGAGCGAAGCGGACGAAGTCGACTCGAATCCAGAGAAATCGAATGCTGGCGGCTCGATCTTCCTGCTCGTTTCGGGACTCGAGTACGGCCGGGCGCAAACCGAGAGCCACGCCGCTGAGGTCTCCCGGCTCGCGGACTTCGACTACCGCGAGAAACGCGAGGCCCACGGACAGGACGAAGCGACCCACCGCGTGCTCACCGAGTTCCTCGCGTCCCACGATGTCGCCTCGGTGGCCGTCCCGCCCCGCTTTCCCGTCGGAACCGCAGACGGCCTGCGCGACCTCGACGTCACGGTGACGCCGGAGTACAACGGTGTCCTCACCGAAGCCCGCGCGACTAAGACGCCCGCCGAGATCGAATCGATTCATGTGGCCCAGCGCGCGAACGAGCGGGCGATGGCCGCCGCCGAGAGCCTCCTTCAGGGGGCGACGGTCGGCGAGGACCGAATCCTCTATCAGGGCGAGAGCGACGACCCCCTCACCGCCGAGGCCGTCAAGACGGTCATCGAGACCACCCTGCTCGAGGAGGGCCACTCGCTCGACGAGACGATCGTGGCCTGTGGTCCCGACGCGGCCGACCCGCACAATCGGGGCAGTGGCCCCCTCGAAGCGAACGAGGCGATCATCATCGATATCTTCCCGCGCGGGAGGGCCTCGAACTACCACGCCGACATGACCCGCACGTTCTGTGTGGGTGACCCACCCAAAGAAATCGAGCGCCGCTACGAGGTCACCGAGGAGGCCCTCCAGGCTGCCCTCGATGCCGTCTCGCCCGACACCACGGGCGAGGTGGTCCACGATGCGGTCTGTGATGTCTACGAGCGGGAAGGCTACGATACGCTCCGCAGCGACGAGCACACTGAAACTGGGTTCATCCACTCGACGGGCCACGGCGTCGGTCTCGATGTGCACGAACTCCCCCGGCTCTCGGCGGGCGGGGGCGACCTCGAGGTCGGCCAGGTCATCACGATCGAACCCGGTCTGTATGACCCCGCTATCGGCGGCGTCCGCATCGAGGATCTCGTGGTCGTCACCGAGGAGGGCTACGAGAACCTCACCGACTACCCGAAGTCACTAGTCATCGACTGAGACGGTGAGACGAGTGCTGTTTGACAGCTCCTGTCGGTAGCGTTACTGGGCTGCCCTCTCGATCGATCGGCATCCCGAATCGCTAACTGCTGTGCTATTTCTGGTCTTCGGGAGGAGCCGAGTTTCGACGCATCGAAATACTGACTGGCATGCTGAGGATCGGCGCGATATACTGAAATCGTGCTACCGTTTTCCGATGCCATCGAGAGCGCCACAGAGAGTTGGTCTATCTCGTGACGAAGTGTCCACTACTTAACCAGTCAAAATATTTATTCTTATTATGGAACAACTACGTGTATAGTGAACATTAGTAGACCTCATGCTGCGTCACAACTTCTTGGGTTGCTAGTGTCACTACTGGGCGCAACCGCTGGTGTCTTCGGAGTGATCGATCTATGGACAGTCATGGTCATCGGGGGACTCGGCACGACCTTCGATATTCTCGTCAGTGCTCACGGTCGTAGAACAGCAGATCACGACTTCTGAACGGGTTATCCCCGAACCGAATCGGCTGTCTCGCCCGCGAACCGACGGCAGCGCGCGCCAAGCACCGCACAACCCGCGCCGTACAGGCCGACGAACGGAATAGCGAGCATGAAGCCTAACACGCCGATCACCAAGCCACCGAACATCCCGCCGACGAAGATCGGCGGGAGAGTGCCCGGTTGGAACTGCGCGAGGGCGAACAGACCGCCGACCACGACGACCGTCCCGACGAGTAGGGTGGCTGCGCCGTCGAAGCGCGCTCGCGGGGGGTCGCGGCTAGCGATCCCTGCGACGACGCCGCCGGCCGAAAGGACCGCGAGCACCCCCGGTATCGTGATGGCGAACTCGCTATACCAGAGGGCGGCGAGCAACGCCACCTGTCCAAGCACGCCGATCGGAACGGTTCGCCAGTCCATACCACGCTATCGGCCCGACCCCCCTTGTAGGTTCCCTGCGAGCGAGCCCTTTTTGTAGGGCTACCGACCGGCCGCTCGATCCCATTTCAATCGCCGATCGGGTCCGGTATCTCCGCCGAGCGCGACCGGAGCGAACCCCTTTTGCGAGACCGCACGGTACTCGCCTCCCATGACGTCGTCTTTTCGCAGCCACGCCACCCCCGCGCCTCGGTCCGGTTTCGGAGCGGTTCCGAGGTCGGCTGGCCTGCGCGCTCGGATCGGGAGGTCATCGTGCCGAGCGACCTAAGTGACGCGACCGGGTCGGACGACGATGCCGGGCCGAACGACCACACCGAACCGGACGCCGAGGCTGGAAGCGACAGCGACGCCGAGGCCGACGGAGCGGTAGCCGAGTTCGATGGCGCTGCGACCGGAGGCGGTCTCGATGGATCACTACTGATCGTCGGTGCCGGCGCAGTTGGGCGGTGGATCGCGGGCGTTCTCGACTGTGAGGACACGGCCTTCTGCGATACCGATCCCGCGACTGCGAGCGAGGCCGCGGGGAGCGTCGGCGGACGGGTAATCGATCTCGATTCGGCGGAGCGCTTCGATGTCGTGGCGATCGCCGTCCCGATCCCGGCCGCGACCGACGCGATCGCAACCCACGCGCCGAAAGCCGAGCGAGCGATCGTAGACGCCGCTGGCACGATGGGTGAGCCGGTAGCCGCGATGGCAGAACACGCTCCTGATCTCGAGCGGCTGAGCCTCCACCCGCTGTTCGCGCCCGAGCACGCCCCCGGAACCGTCGCGATGGTCACCGACAGCGGGGACGTAGCAGGAGAGGACAGTGACAATCGAGAGAGCGGGGACGAGAGCGACGTCGGCTCGGTGGCTGCGAGGATCGGGGCTGCGCTTCGAGCCGCGGGCAACGAGCCCTTCGTAACCACCCCCGAGGAACACGACCGAGCGATGAAGACCGTCCAGGCCCGGACGCATGCGGCTATCCTCGCGTTCGCACTCGCGGCCGAGCCGGTCGACGGGCGCTTTCATACGCCCGTCTCGCGAGCGCTTTCGGACGTCGCTGCCCGCGTCACGAGCGGCGATCCGGCGATCTACGCCGAGATCCAGGCGACCTTCGAAGGCAGCGAGGACGTCGCGGCCGCGGCCGCTCGGATCACCGACGCCGATCCCCGAGAGTTCGAAGCGCTCTACCGCGAGGCAGGGGACTCCCTGTGATCGTGCCCACCTCGGTTGCTTCCCGGTGGGGAGGGCAGTTCTCGATCCTTCCAGTTCTTCCAGCCCTCGGCGATCGAGCGCGTCTCCCCTGGAGATCGGCTGGAGGGGCTGATCGATGAATCCCGAGCAGCGCGAGGCGATCTACGAGACCGCTCAGTATCTCCGGCAGGTGCGGCCGATCGATCCTGAGGAGATCGACGCGTACGTCCCCGGTAGGCCCCACCCCGCGGCGGTGCGCGAGGCACTCCGGGAGTTAGCCCCCGATCTCGCGCTCCTCGAACGCGAGGACGGCACCTTCGTCCCGGTCGCAGAGGGCAGCCTCGACCTCTCCAGTTCCGGCCCCGATGCCGGGAGCGTCGAAGCCTTTCCCGAAGCACACTCCCGCCGACTCGAGGACCGCCTCGTCGCTCACTACGGGCCGGGCTGGCCGGAAGGCGAGTCGGGCGATCGGCTGCGCGAGCGGATTCGAGAGCTGAAAACGGCCTATTTCGCAGGCGAATCGGTCGCGTACGACCCCGAGACCGTCCTGGCCTACGCGATCTATCACCTGCCGGATTACTACGCTGCGGCGACCTACCTGCTGGCCGACCTGGCGGTCGAGGGACTGCTGCCGACCCACCTACGGGTCCTCGATGTCGGTGCGGGGGTCGGCGGGCCGGCACTCGCGCTCTTCGACTTCCTTCCCGACGACGCTCTCTGTGAGTATCACGCGATCGAGCCGAGTCCGGCGGCCGATCTCTTGGAGTACCTGCTCGCCGACAGTGGCCGGAACGAGTACTCGAAAGTACACCGCGAGCGCGCGGAGGCTTTCGACCCGACAAGCGGTCGTACAGGCACTGACGCGAGCACCGAAGCGAACGATGGCGCGTACGATCTGCTCGTCTTCGCGAACGTACTGAGCGAACTCGACGACCCAGTCGAGGTAGTCGAGCGCTACCTCGAATTCCTCGCGCCCGACGGTACCGTCTTGTTATTGGCACCGGCCGACCGGGAGACGGCGATCGGGCTGCGCGAGGTGGAACGCGCGCTCGCGAGCGGGGGCGACGGCACGACCGACGCTATGATCTACGCGCCGACGATAGAGTTGTGGCCCGGCGACTCCCCCGAAGACCGGTGTTGGTCCTTCGACGTGAAACCCGACCTGGCGGTGCCGGGCTTCCAGCGCCGCCTCGATAGCGCGGCTGCGGGTCCCGAGCACACGCCGAGGGAGTTCCTGAACGTAGACGTGCAGTACGCCTACTCGATCCTCCGAACGGACGATAGGCGAAAGATCGACTTTTCGCCCGACGAACGCCGCGTCGCGAAGTTGGCCGATTCGGGGGGTCACGTCTCCGAGCGTATTGACGCGGCTGCGATCAAGCTCAGTCACTCGCTGAGCGAGGCGGGCGAGGGGAGCGAGGAGACGGACGGAGCGAACCCCCTCTTTCTGATCGGCGACGGCAGTCAAGACGTCGATCACTACGCGGTACTGACCCGCGAGACGACGCTCAATCGCGATCTCCGAGACGCCGAGTACGGTTCGCTACTAGCTTTCGAGAACGTCCTCGTGCTCTGGAACGACGACGAAGAGGCCTACAATCTCGTGGTAGACGACGAGACGGTCATCGATCAACTGAGCAGGTGAGTCCTGCGAGAAGTATCGTGAGTGCAGTGCCCGATTCGCGTAAGACCCATATGAGACCCCTGTCTAATTGTGAATAAGCGGCGCAGGAGGCGACGATCCCTCACTGAAGGGGTATGAGGCTCCCGTGGCTGCGACGTTTTTCTCACCGAGCAAAACGAAGATCGTGCAGTACTCCGGCTGCTGTTCCACAGTCACCACGCGTGTAATTTCGACGCTATGAGTACGCAGCTATGTCTGCGAGCTGGGTGCCAGGTGTAGATACGCTATCGCATGTCTCGAAACGTATTCGATCGGCATCGAGACTGGCTTCGTCTATGCTCTCCTGTACTCGTTGGGCAGGGTTCAGCCATGTCTCCGCATCCAATAGAATCCGAACCTCGTTGCAATCAATCAAGTCAACGTGCGTGCTGCCGAACAGTGGAGCGAGGATCGTGGTAAGTGCCGAAACTCGGATCACTTCAGACCCGTTGTGTGGCTCAACTAGGTCCTCTATCGCAGCGATCGTAAGCTCCGAATTACTTACAAAGAGCGTGAATCCAATCGGGATATTCATCGCCCACGGAGATCGTTCGACCTTCGTCGTTCTTTCGTTGTAAATACATTTTCGCAGGTATGAGACGACTTCGTTCAGCGTCTCGGAATGGATAGCAGACCCCTTTAGCTCTGAACTTCGATCGGTGGATCGTGGGTCCTGTTCGATCAGTTCCAAGAGTCGATCTTTTGTTGCAGTAACCACGTTCGTCGGATCACTTCGTGAGGAGAGACACCAACAACCAGCGACGACGTAGCATTCGTCTCGAGTGTGGTTTCCGCTCTCGTCGATACAGACATACAACGTCGTCATTCGATAGTTGGAGTACGTACTGGCATCGTGTCGCCGTCCGACGGGATACTATTTCCGATCGAATCCCTCACTTCCTTCCTATTTTCCAAAGCTACTGTGTCGTGCCTTGCTAGTTCATCGATAGCCGACAGCGGTGTGTTTTTGCAACGGGCGATTGCAGGTCTCGTATGCAGGTCCTGCTGACGAACGACGACGGCATCGACGCCACCGGGATTCATGTCCTCGCCGAGGCACTTGCGGCGACCGCGGAAGTCACCGTTGTCGCGCCCGCCGAGGATCAAAGCGCCGTCGGGCGAACTCTCTCCAGTACCGTCGCGGTCGAAGAACGCGACTCGAGAGGATCCTATGCGGAGTACGCCGTTTCCGGGACGCCCGCGGACTGTACGGTCGCCGGCCTCTACTCGTTGTGTCCCGATACCGATCTCGTCGTTGCCGGCTGCAACCGGGGCGCGAACCTGAGTGCTTACACGCTGGGTCGGTCGGGGACGGTGAGTGCGGCCGTCGAGGCGACCTTCTTCGACGTGCCCGCGATGGCCGTTTCCCTCTATATCCCCGGCAACCGGGAGTTCGAGACGCTCGCTACTGCTCCAGAAGCCTACGCCGAGGCCGCCCGGGCGACGACCTATCTCGCCGAACACACCGATGGGGACGGCGTGTTCGAGCAGGCCGATTACCTCAACGTGAACGCCCCGCTGCCCGAGGAGGTCACGGACCGCAAAGCGAGCGAGGGCGGGGACGAGACGCCGAAGGCGACCGGCGGTGCGAGCGAGAGCCGAGCGTCGATGGTCGTCACCCACCCTTCGCGGGTCTGTGATATGGACGCCGTTCGGGAGGGTGATTCGATCACCATCCACGACCGGATCTGGGACCGGATGGCCGACGACGATGTGCCCGACGACGCGGGTAGCGACCGACGAACCGTGATGGACGGCGACGTCAGCGTCTCCCCGCTGACCGCACCTCATACCACCGAGCGCCACGACGCGCTCGATGCCCTCGCCGACGCGTACCGAGCCTGACCCGACGCCCTTGCTCGTCTTCCGATCGGCTCGATCCCGCTTCGACCGTCCCGCGTCCGCTACTCTCTGGAGACCACTTGAGGAAACTACCGATAGCCAGCGCTCGATCAGCAGACTTGTTGCCGCTTTTCGTAGCGTAATTGCACCGTTATTTTATCAGCGATAGCGGAGCCAGAATTGGTTCAACGGAGTGTACCACTACTGTGGCATCTGAGGACCGACTCGCCGACACCCCCCATCGCGAGAAGGGCGGCGACGTAGGCGAGACCGATCGAGCAACGACACTCTCCTCGGAACTGACGTCCCGGATGGCCCGGACGTCGGGGACCCGGGAGTCATCTCGAGTGAAATGCATGCGCCGTACCTTCCTCCGGGCGGGCGGCGTCGGAGTAGCCGGTCTGCTCGCCAGCACGGCGACGAGTGCGGCGGCCTCGGGTGGGAGTGTTCCCGGAGAGACGGGGGCGCTGACGGTACGCCAGCCCGATACTACCACTGGACACACGGTGTCGCTCGCCCGGACCTACGAGAACCCGGTCGTTGTCATCAAACCGGTCGGGTTCGAGGGACATCAGCCGGTACACGTCCGTTTAGGGGACGTGAGTTCGGGTGAGTTCACCTTCCGGATCGAAGAGTGGGACTACCTCGATGGTGCGCACATCACCGAGCGGCTCTTCTATCTCGTCGTCGAGAGCGGCTCGCATACGCTCGCGGACGGGACGACCGTCCAAGCCGGGACGATCGCCGGCGACCACCGGTTCCGAGGGGTGGCCTTCCCGACGGCCTTCGCGACCCGTCCGGTGGTGTTCACCCAGTCCCAGACCTATCGCGGCGGCCACGAGATCGTGACCCGGAACAGACGTGTCTCGACGAGCGGCTTCGATACTCGCGTCCAGGAAGAGGAGGGCCGGGACGGCTGGCACACCACTGAACGAATCGGCTACGTGGCGACCGAGCCGACGACGGCGACCGGCTTCGAGATCGGCCGAACCCCGGGTACGGTGACCGACGATCCCTTCCGGATCGGGTTCGAGAACGACTACGACTCGGTACAGTTCCTCGCGGACATGCAGACGACCGACGGTACGGATACCGCCGAGTTGCGCTATCGGGATCTGACATCTTCGAGTGCGACCCTGTTCGTCGAGGAAGAACGAAGCGCCGACCGCGAGACCGGACACATCACCGAAGCGGTCGGCTATCTGGCGACGGCACCTGGCGCGCTCTTCGGCGACGGTGCCGGGGGCGATCCGGCGGGCTACGGTGCGGGCGGGTACGGCGTCGGGGCGTACGGTACCTGAAGGGGCTATACCTTGCGTCTACCGCCGAAGAAGGGCCCCTCACCCGTCGAGACGAGCGTGATCGACCGCTATTTCGCTCACAGCACGAGGAACAACGCGATCGTCAACACGAGCGTGATGACGAGGATGCTCGTGCCGATACCTGCCCGGAGACGTACTTGAGGCACCCCACCGTCGGTACGGCCCTGCCGCTCGACCAGCGCGTCCGGTAGGGCCCGTAACGCTCGGGCGACCGTCCGATCGGGACCGGTGACCGCCCGCGTGAAATCGTCGGTGAACCGAACGGCGAGCCGGTCGACCGCCGCGTAGGCTTCGGTGACTCCCCTGGTCAGACTCCGCGTGCCGTAGAACAGGAGCGGGTTGTAGAGTCGATCGATGTCGGGTACGCGGCCGACCTTGCTGAGCGGACCTTTGAGGAGATAGAATCCAACGAGACCGGCACCGGCGAGAGCGAACCCTTCCTGGAGGTGGCCAATAGTGAAGGGGTGGGCTTTAGCTGCGCCGGTACCCGGCAGGATCGCAAAGAGCGCCTGTGGGTAGAGGCCGTAGAGCACACAGAGCGCGCCAACGACGACCATCACGATGCTCTGGCCACGGTTTGCATCCCGGACCTCGATATCGCTCTCACCGTGGAAGAAGGCGTAATACCCCAGTTTGATGAAGGACATGAAGGTGCCGACCCCGCCGATGATCAGTAGCCACCACAGCGCCTGGAGGTGTTCGTCGTGGGCGGCGGCGATGACCATCCCCTTCGAGACGAACCCGTTGAACCCGGGCAAGCCGGCGATCGAGAGCGCCGCGACGGCGAAGACGACCGTCGTAAGCGGCATCTCGCGGTGCAATCCTCCTAAGTTCTTCAGGTTCTCTTCCTCGGTTCGGTAGATGAGCACGCCGACGGTCATGAACAGTAGGCTCTTGTACAAGATGTGGTTGTAGACGTGGGCAAAGGCCCCGGCAGTCGCGAGTGCGGTCCCGATCCCGATGCCCGCGATCATGTAGCCGACCTGGGATTGGATGTGATAGGAGAGCAGGCGGCGCATATCGTTCTGGAGCAGTGCGAGGCCGGCCCCGAAGACCGCCATCGCCCCACCCATATAAGCCAGTGCGAGCGCGCCGTCGGGGAAGGCTCGGTACATCGCATAGACGCCGGTTTTCGTGGTGTAGACACAGAGGAAGACGCTCGCGGCAATGTGTGGTCGCGGGTAGGTGTCGGGCAGCCAGGCGTGCAGGCCAACGAAGCCGACGTTCACGCCGATGCCCAGCGCCGCGAGCACCGCCGGGACGCCGGCGGTCATACCGTTCGCAGCGCTGAAGAGAAAGGATCCGACTTCGGCGTAGTGCCAGATGATCGCGGCCATGAGCACGCTCCCACTGATGCCATGGAAGAGCGCATAGCGAAAGCCCGCCCGGATGGCTTCGCCTCCATAATGCCAGACCAGGAGGGTGCTCGTGACAGCCATGAGCTCCCAGAAAAAGAGTAAGGTGAGCCAGTCGCCCGCGAACACCGCGCCGAGGCTCGTCCCGACGTAGGACAGCGCGTAGGCGGTTTGAACGTTCTCCGCCTCGCTTGCGTAGGAGTAGAGCACGGCCCCAGCGCCGATAAACCCGAAGATGATCCCCATGAGCTGGGAGGCCCCGTCGACGTAGAACAGAACGGCCTCGAACCCGAGGAATCGCACCGGGAGGTGAGTGCCGACAGGAGCCAAGTACGACCAGATCGCGACGAGTGCCGCCGCGCCACCGCCGAGCGCGTGGCCGACCCCTCGCGGGAGGAAGGGGACGAGCAGTGCTGCGCCGAGGACGAGAAAGGCCGGCGGGAAGGCAGTGAGCGTGGCGCTCGATACGCTCAGGCCGCCGGATTGGAGCGGCGCGAGGAGTGCGAGTATCGGGGCCAGTTCGCCCGCCGCGTGGGTCGTGAGTGTCGTGATAATCATGGTGAACACTGAGACTCCCATCAGCCGATCACCCCCGGGTTGCCGGTGACGCCGGCGACGATCAGTCCTACCAGCCGAAGGAAGACGGCCCAGTAGGGGACGATGCCGAGCACGATTGCACCGACGGCTGCGGCGACGATCGGCCCGAGCACGAACCAACTCCCCTCCTCGCCGAGTGCGCGGCGCTCCCAGCCACCGGCGGGCGGGCCGTGTGGCTCGTCGTAAGCGTGGTCGTGGGGCGCACCGTGCTCGGGGTTCTCCCTGTCTTCTCCGGGGCCGGCGGTTTCGCCTTCCGAGTCAGCTGCGTTCTCCTTCCGTTCGTCGTCCTCCGAAAGCCCGTGATCACTCGGATAGCGATCGACCGCCTGCTCGCCTTCGCTCTGGGTCGCGTCGGTCTCGACAGCACTGTCCTGGGCTTCGGGCGGCGGTGTTTCGGCTGTCGTATCCGAGCCGGTTTCGTGAGTCGTCTCGATGCCCAGTGAGGTCTCATCGGTAGTCATGCTCTGGTCCCGATCGCTCTCCGATCGCTCGTTGTCTCGGTCGTCGTTGGATTCGTCCGCAGGCCGGCCGCCGTCGGCTCTGGTACCGGCAGCCGGGCGATCGTCCGGCGCGTCGGCGTAGCGACCACCGATCGGGTTCTCGACGAGCGGCTTTCCATCACTGGCCTCGGGGGTCTCGAAGAAGGCCTGGTAGACGATCGGCCAGAAGTACGCAATGTTGAGTACCCCTGAGATCAGCAGCACGACGGCGAAGATACTCTGGCCGGAGTTGACGCTGCCGATCAGCAGGTACCACTTGCTTACGAAGCCAGCGACGAGGGGAATGCCGGCCATGCCGGCGCTCGCGACGGCAAAGGCCAGCATCGTCACGGGCATCCGCCGGCCGATACCGGCCATGTCGCTGATGTCATCCGTATGGGTTTCGACGTGGATCGCCCCGGCACAGAAAAAGAGGGTGAGCTTCATGAAGGCGTGCGCGGGGATGTGAAGCAGCCCGCCGACCATCGACGCCGGGCTGAGGATCGCGAGCCCGAGGACGATATAGGAGAGCTGGCTGATCGTCGAGTACGCGAGCCGCCGTTTCAAATTGTCCTTTCGGAGGGCGATCACGCTCGCGGTTAGTAAGGTGAACGCGGCGATCGCCGCGAGCGGGAGTCCTACCCCCAGATCGCCCATGAGTCCGGGTCCATAGACGTCGAGGACGATGCGGGCGATCCCGAAGACGCCCGATTTGACGACCGCCACCGCATGGAGCAGCCCCGAGACGGGGGTGGGCGCGACCATCGCGTCGGGCAGCCAGGAGTGAACGGGCATCAACGCGGCTTTGACGCCGAAGCCGGTGATCAACAGCGCGAAGACCGCGCGTGCGAGCACGGGATCGGCCTCGGCGAGGGCCGCGATCCCGCCGGGGGTGAAGGCGGTGGTTCCAGTGAGGACGTAGAGTAGTACGACGCCCGCGAGCACCGCGACCCCGCCGCCGAACGTGTAGGCAAGGTACTTCCGGCCGGCCGCGCGGGCTTCTCCGGTCTCGTCGTGGGTCACCAGGGGGTAGGTCGCGACGGTCAGTAGCTCGTAGAAGACGAACAACACGAGGAGATTCCGGGCGAAGGCGACCCCGACGGCGGCGGCCACGCTTGCGGCGAAAGCGGCGAAATACCGGGTCTGGGCATGTTCGTCAAGCCCGCGCATGTACCCGATGCTGTAGAACGTGGTAATCACCCACAGCAGGCTCGCGAGCAGTCCAAATAGGAGACCGAGCGGATCGACCCGGAGGGCAAAGCGTACCCCCGGAACGAAGGTTCCGAGGTCGGTTACGTACACCTGACCGGCGAGCACGCCGGGGACCATGCTGGCGATGACGGCGACGGCCCCGAGCGCGCCGAGAACCGACCAGCCCTCCCGAACGTTCGGCCGCGCCCGAAAGACGACGATCCCGATGATCGACAGCGCGGCAACGAGCACCGCCGCCAGCGGCCTGAGCGAGCTAGTCTCGATCACGATAGTAGTACCTCCAGGGTCGGCCGGAGTAGCGCTTCGAGCTCCGTCGCGAGCAACCCGAGGGCGACGGCTACGATCGCGGCGAGCACGACGACGGCGGTCATGCCGGCCGTGACCCCGCGACCACCGGGATCGTCGGTGACGGGATCGGGTTCGGAACTGCCAGCGTCGTCCACAGCAGCGTCGCCATCGTCGTCCACCACCCCGCCGTCGGTATCGGTGTTAGCATTGGTGTCGGTGTCGTCGCTGCCCCGGTCGTCCCGGCCGGCTCGCCCCTCCTCGGCAGCGTTGTCAAGCGAGTCGCCCGCCGAACCGCCGTCGGTGACCGTGCTCTCTGACTCTCGGCTCTCGCGGTCGGGGCTCGACTCCCCGCCGTCCGCGACGGTTCCAGCCGGGTCGGTCGAATCGGTCGCAGGGCTGAAGTACATCCGCTCGATCAGTCGGGCGAAATACGCAAGCGTAAGCAAGGTACTGACGACGACGACGAGCGCGACAGCCCACTCGCCGGCTTCGACCGCACCAAGGAGAATGTACCACTTCCCGACGAACCCGACCGCGGGCGGCACGCCGATCATGGTGAAGGCCAGCACTGCAAACGCGGCGCTCGCGACCGGCACGCGGCCAGCGAGCCCGGCGTATTCCTCGATCGTGCGAGCATCGGTTCGCATAGCGATGATTCCTACGGCCAGAAAGAGGCTGCCTTTCACGATCGCGTGACCCAGTAGGTGGATAATCCCCCCGACGAGGCCGGCGCGGTTCGCGAGCGCGAAGCCAACGACCACAAGGCCGAATTGCGAGACCGAGGAGTACGCAAGCGTGCGTTTGACCTCCCGCTGGGTGACCGCAAGCGTGCTGCCGGCGATCACGCTGAGTGCCGCGCCGTAGAGGAGGAGGTCACGGGCGACGGGGTTCGCCGCGAAGAACTCGACCGTGAAGACTGAGTAGACCACCCGAACGAGGGCATACGCCGAGACCGTCGAGACGAGTGCCGAAATAAGGGCACTCACACCATCGGGCGAAGCGGAATACGCGTCGGGCTGCCAGGTATGCAGCGGGAAGAGGGCGATCTTCACCCCGAGACCGACGACCATGAACGCGAAGGCCGCTCTGACGGGCGTCGTTTGGTAGCCGACCTCGGCGAGGCGCACCGCCAGATCGGCCATCGTGAGCGTCCCGGTGGCGATCAGAGCATAACCTACGCCTAAGAGGAACAGGGAAGCGCCGACGGTACCGAGCATTAGGTACTTGAGCGCGGCGACAGCCGCCAGCCCCGAGTCGCCGCTCGCAACGAGCGCGTAGGCCGCCAAGCCGGTGATCTCGAGGAAGACGTACATATTGAAGACGTCGCCGGTGGTCCCAAGCCCCGAGAGCCCGGCGATCAGCAGCATGAACTCCGCGTAGAAGGCACTCCCGCGCGGGCCGGCCTGCCGGAGATAGACGAGGACGCCGACGGTCACGACCGCGATCAGCAGCGCGACCAGCGCCGAGAGGCCATCGACGACGAGGACGATCCCGAATGGGGGCACGAACCCTCCCAAGACGTGGACCACCCGGCCGTCGGTGAAGACCCGCCAGGCGAGCGTCCCGGCGATCGCCAGTTGGAGTACTGCACCGATCGCCGCGATCGACCACGCCGCGCGATCGAAGCGGTAGCCGACTGCGAGCGCCGCGATCGAGACGAGTAAGGGGACGACGACCAACAGCGGCGGGAGCGGGCTATTTGCACTCGTCGCCAACAGTGTCTCGACCGCGGCCGGTCCGACACCGCCGAGAAGCGCCCCGACACCGCTACCGAGGAGAGGGGTCCCGGTCACCGTCGGAATCACTCGTGGATCACCTCCCGAAGGACCTCCTCGTCTAAGGTGCCGTACTCCGCGTAGATCCGGACGATGAGCGCGAGCGCGACGGCAGTGAGGCTCACGCCGACGACGATCGCGGTGAGGATGAGTACGTGTGGAAGGGGACTGACGTAGGGCCCGCCCCCACCCCCGCTTTCGAGGATCGCCGGTCCGGCCCCATCGACGTAGGCCATCGTGATGAAAAACAGGAAGATCCCGGTCTGGAAGACGTTCATTCCGATGACCTTTTTGACGAGATTGTGGTTCTCGATCATCATGTACATCCCGATTCCCGAGAGGACCACGACGGCGAGGTAGTTGTACCGGGTGAGCAGCAGGTCCGTAACGGCACTCATCGGGGTTCTCCCTCCTCCGAGTCGAGGTCGAATCCCGCGGCGATCAGGAAAAAGAGGCCGGTGAGTACCCCGGCGACGATCCCGCCGATGGCGAGTTCGACGAGTTCGATGCCGTACTTGCTCGCATGTGGAATCGGATAGACGCTGTACTCGAGGAAGGGGGCCCCGAGGGCGAGCGGGACGAGCCCGATCAGGGCGAAGACGAGGACGCCGCCGGCGATCGCGGCCGTGAGCACCGCGCCGTTCAGCCACTCGCGGGTCGGTGCGATGCCGAAGGCGATCGCGAACATGAGTAGCATCGCGCTCGCGATCGCCCCACCTTGGAAACCGCCGCCGGGCGAACTCGCGCCGTGGAACATGACGAACAGCCCAAGCGTGAATATAAACGGCGCGACGACCCTGACGGTGGTCATGATGATCGTGCTCTCGACGTAGGGGCCCCGGCTCGAGACTTCCTCCGTGCCGCCGTCGGGTACCGTGCGGTCGGATGCTCTTCTCCCTCGGGTGTCTCGCAGTTCAGGCTCGCCGCTCTCTCTGTTGCCACCGTCGGCAACGCTTGCGTTCTCGGCGACGGTCGCGCTCCCGGGATCGCTCACGTGAATCCCTCCTTGCGGAGCACGACTAAAACGGCGATTCCGGCTGCGAAGACGACGGTGGCCTCCCCGAGCGTATCGAACCCGCGGTAGGCCGCGAGCACCGCCGTCACGGCGTTTTTGACCTCGGTCTGTGCGTAGGCGTTGGCGAGGTAATATTCCGTGACCCGGTAGTCGATCACCGACGCTCTGGGGCTACCGATCGCCGGCAGCGAGGGTATCGTCGTCCCGAGAACGAGGACGAACGCGCCGACGACGCCGGCTGTCCGGAGCCGGATCGACTCGGTGAAGGCCTTGTGTGAGGGCCGGACGGTACGCGCGATCGTGAGCAGTAATAACAAGCTCATGACGCCCGCGCCGATGGCCGCCTCGGTGAGCGCGACGTCCGGCGCCCGGAGAACGACCCAGAGCATCGCCATCCCCAGACTGTAGGCCGCGAAGGCGATGATCGCCGAGAGGACGTCTTTGAGCAGGGCGGTCGTCAGCCCGCAGACGAGCACGAGCCCGAGCAGCCCGGCTTCGAGGAAGGTGAGGCTCATCTCTCCTCACCCCCAGTACGATTGCGGTCACTGTTCAACTCGGGGTAGGTTCGGGCAACCGCGGCGCTATCGGTCGGTCCCTCGTCCGTCCCTTCACCGTCGGTCGTCGTCGAGTCGGTTCGTGTCGGTTCGGTCGATTCGGCCGAGTCAGCGTCCGGTGGGATGGTCTCCGGGCTCGCGTCCTCGTCGGACGTCCCCCCGTCGGTCGCGGGCTCCGAGACGGTTTCCTCCGCGCTTTCTCCACCGCTTGCGGGCCCGACCTCGGTCTCGCGGTCGGCGACCGTCCAGGGTTCGATTCCCTGATCGTGGGCTGCCCGAGCGATCGCGTGGGCGGCCGTCGGGTTGGTGACGAACATAAAGGCAACTAAGAAGACCGCCTTCACCGTCGTGACGTCCGTGCCGAAGACCAGCGCGACGGCTGCGAGTGACAACACCGCACCGAGCGTGTCGCTTTTCGAGGCGGCATGGGCCCGCGTGTAGAGATCGGGTAGGCGGAGCAACCCAACGGCGGCGACGAAGGCGAAAAAGACCCCGCCGGCAGCGAGGGCGATAACGACGAGTTCGCCGACCGAGACCACTCAGAACACCTCCCCGCGTTCGACGGTGAACTTCGAGAGGGCGATGCTCATCAGGAAATTCAAGAGGGCGTAGACGAGCGCGACATCTAAGAGTCCCGGCTGGCCAAAGGCCGCCGCGAGCAGCGCGATCACGACTACGGTGTTCGACCCGACGACGTTCACGCCGATCACGCGATCCTGGACGGTCGGCCCCCGGTAGATGCGATAGAAGACGACGATCCCGAAGAGGACGAACGCCCCTGCCGCCGCCAGCAACGCCGAGGATACCAGCGGGCTCACGGCGGAGCCGGCCGCAGTCACG
>PXRJ01000020.1 GCA_003021705.1 Halobacteriales archaeon QS_3_64_16 | reverse complement strand
TGTACGCGCTGTCCCGAACTCGTCGACTCACGATCGCAGGTCGTCAACGGCACCGGTGGGCCCGATGCCGCAGTCGTCTTTATCGGCGAGGCACCGGGGGCAAACGAAGACCAGGAAGGCGAACCGTTCGTCGGGCGCAGCGGGGGCGTTCTCGACGAGAAACTCGCCGAGCGCGGCCTCGACCGGGAGGGAGTACGGATCACCAACTGCGTTCGCTGCCGTCCCCCTGAGAATCGGGACCCACACGCGGAGGAACTACAGAACTGTCGGGAGTTCCTCGATCGGGAGATAGGCGAGATCGATCCCGCGTTGATTGTTACCCTCGGCAAGGTGCCCTCCGAGCACGTGCTCGATCGGGACGTCGCGGTCACCAAGGAGGCCGGGCAGGTGAGCGAGGTACGGATCGGCGAGGCTGCCTACCGAGTGTTGGTCTGTGTCCACCCGGCAGCGACCTTTTATGACGCGAGCCAAGAGGCGACCTTAGAGAGCGCGCTCGACACTGCCGCCGACCTGGCCGGCGTCGATACCGGAGACGAGGGGAGCGGGCAGTCACGGCTGGGCGAGTACTGACGCGATACGGCACTCACACCGGGACCGAAAGGGCTCTTATCGGTCGCACCGGTAGATCACCTATGAGCCAGACGGCAGGGCGCGAGCAGCGGGCCGAAGGCGAGGCCAAGGGCAGAAAAGAGAGCGAGGCCACAGCCGAGGTCGTCGTCCTCGACTACGGGCTCGGGAACCTCCGCAGCGTTACCCGAGGGCTCGAACGGGCGGGCGCGGCCGTCGAGATTAGCGTCGACCCGGACTTCGAGCGCGCCGACGGCGTCGTGCTCCCGGGCGTCGGGGCCTTTCGCGAGGGCGTCGAGAACGCCGGGCCCTACCGTGAGGGGTTGCTCGGGGCGGCCGAGCGGGGGACCCCAATATTCGGCATCTGTCTGGGGATGCAAATGTTGTTGAGTACCAGCGAAGAGGCCGAGACCGCCGGCCAGGGCGACGTCACGGGACTGGACCTGATCCCGGGTACGAACGTCCGCTTCGGCGGCGATCGGAAGGTACCCCACATGGGCTGGAACGAACTCTCAGTCGAGCGCGATCACCCGATCGTTGCGGGCATCGAGGGAACCGAGGGTGTCGGCGCGGACGGCGATGGGGGAGACGAGCCGGCCAGCGGATCGGTCGACGGCGAGTACGCCTACTTCGTTCACTCCTACTACGCGGTGCCCGAAGAGGCCGAAGCGGTGGTCGCAACGACCGACTACGGCACCGAGTTCGCGAGCGTGATCGCGAACCCGGAGGGAACGGTCTTCGGCACGCAGTTCCACCCCGAGAAATCCGGCGAGACGGGGCTGAAGATCCTCCGGAACTTCGTCGCGATCTGCGCGGGGTGATCGGCGGACTATGGAGTGGTCGGTAGGCAGCGAAGCGGCGATTTCGGGCCGATTACCGGATTTCCGAGCGGACGAGCGACGCGGGTTCGCGGTCGAAGACGATCGCAGCGCCGAAAAAAGTATTGTGGCACCAAGGACGAACGAGACGATTCCGAAGAGAACACCGAAAGAGCCGAGATCCCCAGTACTAGAGATAGCAGCGCCCGAAAGCGCGATCGGCGTGCCGCCCGTCATATAGCCGACACCCGATCGCTGTGAACTCGATAACTTGCCGCGTACGATCACGTAACCGACCAGCGTTAGTCCGCCCAGCAGCGCCACGAGCTGCGTGGAAGCCGCCAGTGCTCTCCCGGTAGCGAGGAACGTGTTCAAGCCGGCGCTGACGATCGCGACCCCGAGGGACAGGACGATGCCGGTACTGAGCACTCGATCACGCTCCATACGACCCAGTTCGTGTTACAACCCCAAAACGTCGTGGTGAAGACAGGAATACGAGAGCCGAGGACGGTCGGACGACGGCGGTCAGGGCAGCCAACCAGTGAAACTGTAGCCGACGACCACGCTCGCTGACAGAGCAACGACCGTCACCGCGACGAGTTGGAGGTCGGTTCGCGTCACGCTCTGGCGAGCCAACTCCTCGTTATCGATCCAGGTAGGTCGGTAGATCGAGACGAGTGCGAGCGCGACAATCGTCGCGCTCGCGAGCAGGTATCCCAGCCCGATGACCGACGTTCCCGACGCTCCCGAAGCGAGAACCGATCGAGCCGCGACGCCACTGTGGCCCAGTCCCATCACGAGAAAGGCGAGACCGAGCAGTTGCGAGCGATTCATTCCTCCTTCCCTCCGGCAGTAGCGAGTATCACTCTTTCGGGCTCTCACGCACTCCGTGGTATCCTAGCCCGATCGCTCGAAATCGATCCGTTCGCAGATCCAGGAATGCAGCCGGTCGGCACTGGACAGGACGAAACCGACGGCGTAGAGAACGACGGCAGCCAATGAGCGAGAGTAAGCGACGAGCAGCCGTGGACGGCGAACGGTGGAGGAGAAAAGGAAGAGGAGAATCAGGGCGGTTCAGAGGAACTCCCGGACGTCCGAATACCACATGTCGTGGTGATCGACGCGATCGATCCGGCGGGCGATCTCGACGGCGAGGACGTGCCAGCAGCGCTGGGAGGGATCCTCGCGATCTAGGTTGTACTCGCTGTCCTTACAGGTACACCCGCCGTTCTCGACGACGTGTTCCTCGGAGTGGCCGACCACGACGGTGAAATCCCGGTACTCCTTGACCCGCTCCTCGGAGACGGCCTCGATGGCACGCGCGCCCCGATCACCGTGGAGGGAGACGATAGCGCTGGCTGCCTCCGAGGCGAGGTGGCCTTCCGCTTCGAGGGTGGCCTGCCACCCTTCGACCGAGGTCACTACCCGAGTCTCGAGCGGGCCGGTCAAAACAGGTTCGATACGAGGGACGGGGACGACCTGGGCAGGGGTGGGCGGGTGCTCGGTTCGGCCGGCGCGAGCGCCCGGCCGCGAACGCACCGCTTTTGCGCGTCGGTTGGTGAGGGAAGCCATGCGGGTCCGTGAAGGGGCGGTCGAGATACGCGTCCCCGACGCGCGCGATGGGGCCTCGGAGGGACGGGGCGAGAGCGTCTTTTATAATCCCGAGCAGGAACTGAATCGCGACCTCACGGTCGCCGTGCTCCGGGCGTACCGTGATCGGATGGGAGGGAGCGGAGACGACGAGACGAGAGGAAACGACGACGGAGAACGGAGAGCGCCGACCTACCTCGACGCGACCGCTGCCAGCGGGATCAGGGGCATACGCGGGGCCAGTGAGGGCTGGGACGTCACGCTCTGTGATCGCGATTCGGCGGCCACGGCTCTCTGTCGTGAGAACCTCGCGTACAACGATTTGGACGGCGAAGTAACGAATCGGGACGCGACTCAGCTCATGGGGAAAGAACGGTTCGACGTCGTCGATGTCGATCCCTTCGGCACGCCGATGCTCTTCGCCGAGAGCGCCGTCAGGGGGACCCGCCGATTGCTCTGTGTGACCGCGACCGACACCGCGCCGCTGTGTGGCGCTCACCTCCAGAGCGGGATCAGGAAGTACGGCTGCGTGCCGGTCAACACCGAGTTCCACTCCGAGATGGGCCTTCGCGTACTACTGTCAGCGCTCTGTCGGACGGCCGCCCGCTATGACCGGGCGGCCCGGCCGATCCTCTCGCATGCGACCCGCCATTACGTCCGGGTCTACCTCGAGCTGACCGAGGGCGCGACCGCGGCGAACGAGGTAGTAGAGAACTTGGGCTACGTCCACTGGTGCCCGGACTGTCTCGCTCGGGGTAGCGAGCGCGGGCTGATCGCCCATCCCCCGGAGAGCTGTCCGAACTGCGGGCACGGAGTGAAAACCGCCGGGCCGATCTACTGTGGGGCCATCCGGGACCGAGGGTTCGTCGATCGAGTCCGCGAGTCGGTCGAGGAGGAGATGGGCACCGCAAAGCGCGCACGGAAGCTGCTCGACAGGCTCGAGGGCGAACTCGACAGGCCCACTCACTACGACCAGCACAAACTCGCGAAAGGGTGGGGCCGGTCGGCGAGCGCGATCGAGGACTTTCTGGAGAAGCTGCGCGCGGCCGGCTACGAGGCCTCCCGGACCCACTACGGCGGGACGACGCTGAAGACGAGCGCCGACGTCGGCGAGATCGAAGCGGCGACCGTCCCCGAGAACTAGCTCACCGACCCATCGGGCCGACCGCCGAGGGGGGGGCCCGATTCGAATCGGCGGTCGGCACACACAAGAGGCGGCGGTCGAAAGCGCGGCACGTGCGGGTGCGCGAACGGATCGCCGGGTGGACCGAGGGAAGCGTCCCGGTCTGTCGGACGGTGCTCGCGGTGGCGCGGGAGGCACAGCTCACGCTCATGGCCGCGAGCCTCGCGTACTACCTCTTTGGCGTCCTCTTACCGCTGGTGCTATTCGTAGTGATCGGGCTCTCGCTTCTCGGCGGCGGCTCCTTACAGTGGGTAATAGAACTCGCCTCCGGAACGCTTCTGCCGCCAGGAACACGGGTCCCGCGGAGCGTACTCGCGAACACCGGCGGGCAGCTCCGGGCAGCAGTCATCGGCGGTGCGATCCTCGCTTGGAGCGCCTTCCGACTGTTCGGGGCGCTCGATGGAGCCGTCGCCACTGTCTACGATACGCGCGAGCACACCTCGCTCGTCGGGCGAGTCCTCGACTCGCTTTTGGTATTGCTGACGGTCGGGGCCGCGATAGCGGCGATGGTCGGACTCGGCGTTGGGCTATTGTTCGTCGCTCCTGAGCGGTCGGCGATCCGGATCGTCGGCCCGATATTCCTGCTCGTGACGCTCACGGCCGTCTTTCTGCCGACGTTCGTCCTGTTGCCCGAGGTCGACGTTCCGCTCGCACAAGCGCTTCCGGGAACGCTCTTTGCGGCCGCGATATGGACGATATCGGCGGCGTTCTTCCGTTTCTATGCTACCCTCTCCGAGAGCGTCCAGCTCTATGGCATCGCCGGCGGTGTGCTTTTGATACTCACATGGCTCTACGTCGCGGGACTGGCGGTGCTCGTGGGAGCCACGATCAACGCCGTGCTCGCCGGCCACGTCGATCCCGACGCCGGGTGGCTCCCCGAAGACCTCGCCGATCGCCTCGCCCGGCACACCGACGCCGACCGAGCGGCCGGTGATACCGAGGAGTGAGCCATCGGGGGCGAGACCATGGAAGCAGGAAGCGAAGAAGCGAAGCAAGGGAAGGAGAGAGGAAGGGAGGGGGTGGAGGGGAGAGGGGTGGAAGGAATCGGGATGGAGCATCGAGACGCCGTGCGAGCGCTTAGGTACCTCCCCGTCGAAGGCCGGCCGTGTCACGAGCGAGGGCGAGGGCGTGGCGGAAGGTGCGAGCGAGCGGGGCCGTCCTGCGGGCGGTCGTCGCGATCGTTCACGAGAAACGGCTCGTGCTCATGGCCGCGAGCCTCGCGTATTTCGCCTTTGTCTCGCTCGTTCCCCTGCTTTTGCTTGTCGTGATCGGGTTGTCGGCGTTCCGAGACGGCCAGGTGGCACTCGACGTCGCTACCTACGCCGCGAGCGTGATCTCCCCACGGAGCGGTGGCGTGCTGATCGAGGTCGTCACCGGCGCGGCCGATCGCGGGAGCGCGACGATCCTGGGCATCGTCGTGTTGCTCTGGGGTACTCTCTTGCTGTTCCGCGCGCTCGACGACGCGTTCGGACAGGTCTACGGCGAGCAACAGGATTCGTTGTTGCTCGGCGACCTGGCGGATGCCCTATTAGTCTTTTTCGTCGTCGTCGGCGCGATAATAGCGATGCTCGGGCTCGGCGTCGCGTTCTCGGTCGTGCTCCAGGAGCGAGTCTGGGGGCTGTTAGGACCGGTAGTCCTGTTGATCGTGCTCTCGGGGGTCTTTCTCCCGATGTTCTATCTCTTTCCCGACGCGGACGTCTCACTCGCACAGGCCCTTCCCGGAACCGTCTTTACCGCCGCCGGGTGGACGATACTCCAGGTGATCTATGGCTTTTACGCGCGGACGACCGGTGCCGGAGAACTCTACGGCGCGGCCGGTGCGTTCCTGTTACTACTGGCCTGGCTCTACATCGGCGGGCTCGTGCTCCTGATCGGGGCGGTGGTGAACGCCGTGCTCGCCGATCACGTCGCGGTAGAGGGCGATCTCCCTTCGCTCGAGTACCTATGAGCGCCGCGTGAGTGGCGGTTTTGACTAAGGTATATATAAGCGTCGCGTGAACGGGTGCTATGAGCACTGCCGATCGTGGTCCCGTTGGCACCCTCCGCGCGCTCGTCACCGAGATCCAGGAGAAACGGATCACCTTTCTCGCGGCGAGCCTCGCGTACTACGCGTTCGTCTCGTTGATTCCACTGCTACTACTAGCGATCTCGATCGCTACGCTCGTCGGCGGCCAGGGGTTAGCCGACCGAATCATCGACATGGCGGGCGGCTCGCTTCCGCCGAGCGTCACGGAGATCATTACCCAGACGCTCACCGCCAGTGGAACCACAGCGGGCGCATCGATCGGTTTCGGGCTCGCCTTCCTCCTCTGGAGCGCGATCAAGATCTTCCGGGGGATGGACATCGCCTTCTCGCAGGTCTATGGCAATTCGGGACCCGATGGGATCGTCGATCAGGTGACTGACGCGTTGGTTACCCTGCTGGGGATCGTCCTCGCTGTCGTCGTTACGATCGTCATCGGCGCGGTAGTATCCTTCGTCCAGCAGTCGGCCGGCATCCTCGCGCAGTTCGGGCTGGGCTTCCTCCAGGGGATCATCGGCTACCTCGCGGGCTTCGTCTCGATCGTCGGGCTCGCACTAGCCTTCTATCCGCTGTATTACGTCCTGCCGACCGGCGACGTCACCCTCAGGGAAGCGATCCCCGGGGCGGTCTTCGCCGCGATCGGCTGGACGGTGCTCCAGACGGGCTTTCGGATCTATGCCGCACAGTCGGGCGGATCAGCCTATGGCGTCGTCGGCGCGGCGCTGCTCGTCCTCACGTTTCTCTATTTCGGTGGGATGATACTGCTGATCGGCGTCGCGATCAACGCCGTGCTGGCCGGGCGAACCGACGGCGAGAGCCTAGAGAGCGGAGCGAGTGACGAGGAGGAGACGGGCGACGGGAGCGAGGAGCGCGCAGGCGAAACGAATAGGGGAGAAGGGGTATTCCGCAGGCGTGTGAAAGAGCGCACCCAGTCGATCATCGACGAGCGTGAGGCCGACGACGGCCCGGAGGACGCTGACCCCGACCCCGATCGTGACCATGACCGCGATCGGGCAGCGACCAACGGTGGGACCGGCGAGGACCAACGGCTGATGACCGATGGGGGCGTCGAGCGCGAGGCCGAGCGATCGCGCGAACCCGGCGAACGGACGAGCGCCCGTGACGAGCCCGAGGCCGAGACCGGAACTGGGACCGGAACCGCGAACCCGGACCGGCCCGAGGCCGCGGCGGCGACCGACTCGGCCGGCAGCGAGTACACCTTAGAGGAGGAGTACGCTCTCCAGCGCGAGATCGAGCGCCTGCGGACGGAACTCGACGCCTTCGAGATGGAAGTCGAGGATCGGGTCGTCGACCGGGAAGACTTAGAGAGCGATCTGGAGGATTACGTCGACAGTCGCGTCCGATCGAGTAAGGCCCGCGGGTGGGGACCGTATCTCGTCTTACTCTATGGCACCGCGATGACGGTCGCGATCGCCTTTGGCAACTCCCTCACTGGGTGGTTGGCGATGGTCGCGATCCTCGTTGCCTTCCTCTCGACGCTCGGCTTGTATGTGCTAATGGTGATAGTCGGGCTGGGGATCAGCACGGCCACGAGTTCGAAGAAGCTGATCGATATCGTCCAGTCCCGGCGCTCCTAAGCCGATTCCAACGCCGGTTCCGGCTTCGACCTCGACCCCGACGCTTCCGTCCGAGTCGGCCGCGTTCGTTTCCCTCGTCCTGTCCGTCCCGCTTCGTGCTCGCGCTCGTGAATCGAAACCCCGAGGTGTAGTCGACAGCGATCGGTAGCAAGGTCATGACCCGATCGGTCGGCGTCAGCGAGGCGATCCGCGCTGCCCTGACGGAGCCAGTAGTGCTACTCGCCGCCGTGGTGACGCTCGCGGGCGACGCCGGCACCCTGCTCGCGATCTCGCTTGGCGCGTACTGGCTGGGCGCGCCGGTCGGCGAGGGCCTCGGGATCGACCGCCGCCAGGGGGCGTTCGTGCTCGCGTGTGCGTTGGGTGCCTTTTCACTCACCGCCGGTCTCAAGGCGCTCTTCGCCCTCCCACGCCCGTCGATAGGGGTGCTCGCTCCCGGGGCGTTCGAGACGGTGCCGGCTGCCGGCGTGCTACAGGCGTTCGTCGAGAGCGCGGCGAGCGCGTCGGGCTATGGGTTTCCGAGCGGCCACGCCATCGGCTCGACGGTCGTCTACGGCGCGCTCGCACTGGTGAGCGGCATTGGGACCCGACGCCAGCGCTGGGCCGGTGCCGGCCTCGTGATCGCGCTCGTGAGCCTCTCACGCGTAGTGCTGGGAGTGCATTACCTCATGGACGTACTCGTCGGGATAGCAATTGGAATCGCCTTCCTCGCGACCGTGGTCTCCCTGGCACGCGGGGCCGACGCGACGCGGGCGTTCGCGCTCGCGGTGTTTCTGGGCGTCCTCGCCGTACTTCCCGCGATCGGCGACGCCCCGCGGGACGCTATAGTCTTACTCGGCGTGAGCACCGGGGCGATGAGCGTCTGGCTGCTCCTCGGTGAGGTTCGCCGACCGACGTCCGAACGCGAACGCCTCGGAACCCTCCTGACCGGAGCGATCCTCGCTGGCATCCCCGGAGCACTGATCTACGTGCTCGATCTCCCGCTCCACGTCGAATTCCTCGCGAGCGTCGCGGTGGGCGCGGCGGCGATCGGAACGCCCCGCATCGCGAGTAGCGGGGCAGGACTCGTGCGCTCCGCCGGTGGAAGCGAGACCGATCAGAACGTCTCGAGGTAGCGATCGAGTTCCCACTGGGAGACGTCGACGCGGTAGTCCTCGTACTCCTGGGATTTGGCCTCGATGAAGTTCTCGTAGACGTGCTCGCCTAGGGCGGACCCGATGACCTCGTCGGCTTCTAAGGCCTCGATGGACGCGCCGAGATTACCGGGCAGGGTCTCGATACCGTACTCCTCGCGTTTCGCCTCGTCGAAGTCGTAGATGTTCTCCCGTACCGGGTCCGGCGCGACGAGTTCCCGATCGATGCCGTCCAGCCCTGCGTGGACGATCGCAGCGAAGGCGATATAGGGATTGCAAGACGGGTCAGGCGAGCGCAGTTCGATCCGGGACGCCGTCGGGACGCGTGCGGCGGGCTTTCTGATAAGTGCCGAGCGATTGCGGTCGGACCACGCCCGGAAGACGGGGGCCTCGTAGCCGGGGACGAGGCGCTTGTAGCTATTGACCGTCGGATTACAGATCGCCGTGATCGCGGGCGCGTGTTCAAGCACACCCGCGAGGAACTGTTTTGCGGTTTCGGAGAGGTCGAACTCGTCGGCGGCGTCGTGGAAGGCGTTCTCGCCCCCCTCGGTGAACATCGAGACGTGGGTGTGCATCCCCGAGCCGTTGATCCGGGCGATCGGTTTGGGCATGAATGTTGCATGGAGGTCGTGTTCGGCGGCGATCGCCCGAACGACCGTCCGGAAGGTCGCGACGTTGTCCGCGGTCGTGAGCGCGTCGTCGTACTCGAAGTTGATCTCGTGTTGGCCCTGGGCGACCTCGTGGTGGCTCGCCTCGATCTCGAAGCCCATACTTTCTAGGCCGTAGATGATGTCGCGGCGAACGTCACTGGCCAGGTCCTTCGGGGCGAGATCGAAGTAGCCCCCGGCGTCGTTGGTCTTCGTCGTCGCCCGACCGTTCTCGTCCTCCTCGAAGAGGAAAAATTCCGGTTCGGGTGCGACGTTGACGTCGTAGCCCATGTCCTTCGCCCGCGAGAGTGCCTCCCGGAGCACGTAGCGCGGGTCGCCCTCGAAGGGCTCGCCCGTCGAGGTATCGATCACGTCACAGATCAACCGGGCGGAGGCACCGTCCTCGTGGCGCCGCCAGGGGAGGATCTCGAAGGTCGTGGGGTCAGGGGTGAGGCGCATATCCGACTCCTGGATGCGAACGAACCCCTCGATCGAGGAGCCGTCGAAGTAGATCCCCTCGTTGAAGGCCTTCTCGATCTGGCCTGCCGGGATCGAGACGTTCTTTACGGTACCGAGAACGTCGGTGAACTGGAGGCGAATGAAATCGACCTTCTCCTTCTCGACCCGATCGATGACCTGCTGTGCGTCCTCGGAGATGCCGCCGTCGGTAACGTGGTCGCTTGCCATAGTATCTCGTCGGAGTAGCTGAATACCCCAGGTACTAAAACGCTACTGATGTGTGCAATACCTCCGATCGAAGCTGAAAGTGGATGTTCGTAAAGTTCTAATCCCCAGGCCGAGAAGTGAGTGTCGTGACGTACGAAAACCTCGATACGGAGCTGATCAATGCTCTGTTAGGCGACGGCCGGGCGAGTCTGCGCAGCCTCGCCGAGGAGTTGGGGGTGTCGGTGACGACGGTCTCGAATCACCTCAAGGACTTAGAGGAGGAGGGAGCGATTACCGGCTACTCGCCGACGGTCGATTACGACCGGCTGGGCTACGACGTAACGGCCGTGATCCGGCTGAACGTCGAAGGCGGGGCCCTGCCCGAGATCACCGACCGTCTGCGCGAACAGAAACAGATGATCTCGGTCTATGAAGTGACCGGCGATCACGACGTCGTCGCGATCGGGAAGTTCAACGACACCGACGATATGAACGAGGGGATCAAGAGCTTACTCGCCGACGCCGACATCAAAGAATCGAACACCAGCGTCGTGCTCAATACCGTCTCCGAACACGAGCAGTTCGAACTCGACGGCGAGAGTTGAGGAGGCTTCGGGTCGAGAGCAGGGGGGAATCGGCCCCCAGCGGTCGGTCGCAAGCAGTCCGTTTCGGAGCGATCGCCGATACGACCGGAGCGGTCGCCGGTAGGGCTATCCGCCCGGCAGCCTCGATTCGAGGTATGGTAGATCACGACGAGGAAGAGGGAAGCGAGAGGGACGATTCCCTCGGGTTCGAGACACGGGCCATCCGCAGCGGCGCGGAGCCGACCGCCGGTGCCAACGGGGCGGGCGACGTCGTGAGTCCGATCTACCTCGCTTCAACGTTCGCCGCCGACCGCCTCGAGGACCCAACGGCCGGGTATAGCTACTCGCGGCTGGGCAACCCGACCCGGGACGTACTCGAAGACCGCCTCGCCGCACTGGAGGACACCGACCACGGAATGGCATTTGCCTCGGGAACGGCGGCGATCACCTGTTTCTGTCTTGCTACCGTGGAACCGGGCGATCACGTCCTCGCGTTCGATTCGCTGTATGGGGGTTACCAGAGTCCCGTTCGACGACCTGCTCTCGAAGTTCGGGATCGATATCGAGTACGTCGACGCGACCGATCCCGAGGTCGTCGCCGACGCGATGATCCCCGAGACGGCACTGCTCTGGATGGAGACGCCGACGAACCCCCTGTTGAAGCTCTGTGACATCGAAGCGCTCGCGCGCCTCGCCGAAGAGAGCGATACCCTACTAGCCGTCGACAATACCTTCGCGAGTCCCTCCTTCCAACAGCCACTCGCCCTCGGTGCCGACGCGGTGGTCTACAGCACGACGAAGTTCCTGAACGGTCACAGCGACTCGGTCGGCGGCGCGGTCCTGACGAACGACGACGCCCTGGCCGAAGGGGCAGAATTCGTCCAGGAATACGGTGTCGGCGCGATGCTCGCGCCCTTCGATTGTTACCTGACGCTGCGGGGCATCAAGACCCTCCCGGTGCGGATGGCCCAGCACGAAAACTATGCCCAGAGGATCGCCGCGCACCTCCAAGACGAATCGCGGGTGGAGAGGGTAAACTATCCCGGGTTAGAGAGCCATCCCCAGCACGACCTCGCCGCCCGGCAGATGGACGGCTTCGGCGGGGTGGTGTCCTTCGAGATCGGCGGCGGCACGGAAGAGGCTCGAACGCTGCTCGGCGAACTGGAGCTCTTCAGCGTGGCGGTCAGCCTCGGCAGCGTCGAGTCGCTGATCGAACACCCCGTGAGCATGTCGGCATCCTACGTTCCGGAAGCCGAGCGGCGGGCCGCCGGGATCACCGACGCGCTGATCCGGATCCCGGTCGGCATCGAAAAGTCCGAGGATCTGATCGCGGATCTAAAACGAGGCTTCGAGGCGTTGTAAGGAGTGATGGGTGCAATAGCGAGGATGTGGAATCCACATCCTCACCGAAGAGCGAGAAGGGGAACCAGAAGGGAGTCGACCTGGCCGTCACAATAGGCTTATTTCGCGCGTGTCGCTATGGCGCATATGAGCGACGCAACGGCGACGGGCGAGATCGTCGTCACGCTGCCCGACGGGTCGACGATGGACGTCGAGCGGGGCACGACGGTCGAGGAAGTGGCCTACGGGATCGGGTCCGGTCTGGGCGACGATACCGTCGCAGGGGTGCTCGACGGTGACCTGGTCGATAAGGCGACACCGATCGACTCCGACAGCGAGATCGAGATCGTTACCGAAAGCTCGGAGGCATACCTCAGAGTCCTTCGCCATTCGGCCGCCCACGTCTTCGCACAGGCGCTCGAACGCCGCTATCCCGAAGCGAAACTCGCGATCGGCCCCCCGACCGACGAGGGCTTTTACTACGACATCGCGAACGTCGATCTCGACAGCGACGACCTGGCCGAAATCGAGACCGAAGCACAGGCGATCGTCGAGGAGGACCTGAGTATCGAACGCTCCGAGGTATCGCACGAAAAAGCGATTTCGAAGTACGAGGACGAGAACAATCCCTACAAGCTCGATATCTTGGAGACCGAAGCGGCCGACGCCGAGTCGGTCTGGTTCTACGAGCAAGGGGAGTTCGAGGACCTCTGCCGGGGGCCCCACGTCGCCTCGACCGGCGAGATCGGCGGGTTCGCGCTGCTCGAAACGTCGGCGGCGTACTGGCGCGGCGAGGAGGACAACGACTCGCTGACGCGGGTCTACGGGACGGCTTTCGAGAGCGAAGGGGAGTTAGAGGAGTACCTCGAACGCCGCCAGGAAGCGAAGGAACGCGACCATCGCCGTATCGGCCAGGAGATGGATCTGTTCTCGATCCCGGAGATCACCGGTCCCGGACTACCGCTCTATCATCCGAACGGGAAGGCAATACTACAACAGCTAGAGGACTACGTCGATAGCCTCAATGCCGAACGCGGGTACGACGTCGTCGAGACGCCCCATGCCTTCCGGACCGAACTCTGGAAGAAAAGCGGCCACTACGAGAACTACCGGGACGATATGTTCGTCTTCGAGGTCGGCGACGACGAGTTCGGCCTCAAACCGATGAACTGTCCCGGCCACGCGACGATTTTCAACGAGAGCGCCTGGAGCTATCGCGAACTCCCCGTCCGATACTCCGAGAACGGGAAGGTCTACCGGAAGGAACAGCGTGGAGAACTCTCGGGCCTTTCGAGGGTGTGGGCGTTTACGATCGACGACGGTCATCTCTTCCTCAGATCCGACCAGATCGACATGGAGGTAGCGGGCATCATGGAAATGATCTTCGAGATCTTAGAGACCTTCGAACTCGACTACGAGGTCGCACTCGCCACCCAACCCGACAAGAGCGTCGGCAGCGAAGAGATCTGGGAGAACGCACAGTCCCAATTGAAATCCGTGCTCGAAGACCAGGACATCGATTACGAGATCGAGGAAGGCGACGGGGCCTTTTACGGCCCGAAGATCGACTTCGGGTTCGAGGACGCACTCGGCCGGGAGTGGGACGGCCCGACGATCCAGCTCGATTTCAACATGCCCGAGCGCCTCGATCTCGAATACACCGGCGAGGACAACGAGAGCCACCGTCCGGTGATGATCCATCGGGCGCTCTATGGCAGCTACGAGCGATTCCTGATGGTTCTCATCGAGCACTTCGACGGCAAGTTCCCACTGTGGCTCGCGCCCGAGCAGGTCAGGATACTGCCGGTCGCCGACGACAACATCGGGTACGCCGAAGAGGTCGCGAACCAGTTAGAAGAGAGCGGGTTCCGCGTCGATATCGAGCGCCGCTCCTGGACGGTCGGACGAAAGATCAGGCAGGGTCACGACGACCGGGTGCCCTACATGCTGCTTCTCGGCGATGACGAGGAAGAGGCAGAGACCGTCTCGGTTCGAGATCGAGCCGAGCGTGAGACGGGTGACATCGAACTAGAGGAGTTCCAGTCCCATCTCGAGGGCGAGCGCGAAGGGAAACGGACGACACCGGACTTCCTCGACTGAGCGTGTAAGGCCCCGTTTGCGTTTCGCGATCGAAGGACCGTTGTACAGCAAAGCCCTCGCGGCCTAAACTCGCCCTTTGCGAGTCCACCAGGACCGCAGTGAGAGACTCTATCTCTTCGAGGGGCAATTGCCTCCGAAGAGATAATCGATAGACGATCAGTGACGTCGATCAGGCGCTTCTGGATTCTCTGGCTTTCGTGCGCAGGTTCTTGTAGCCACACTTCCGACAGCTATCGGCGCGGGCGGGGTTACGAGCGTTACAGCGCATGCAGATCATCTTCTGGAGGATCCGGTTTTCGGCTTCCTCGAATCGGGCCATATTCACTTCCCATCGGCCGAGCGGCTAAGGGGTTTCGGGTCGGTATGGAGCCGATCGAACGACCGCCTTGCTGCTCGGTGAGATAGTCGTCTCGCCGTCGTCCTACCGGGTTCGCTCGTCCACGGCCGCTTCGTTCTCTCGAACAGTGCTATCGGCACCGTCCTCTTGGCCCTCGTCCCTGCCCGCATCGAGGTACTCGCTCTGGACGGCGACGACCTCCATCGAATCCTCACATCCGGCGTACCGTTCGAGGGGTTCGGCGTTGAGTTCGAGGAAGGTATGACCCCAGCGGAACTTCGAACAGATGTCGCGGGCGCGCTCGCGCTCGCCGAGGACATAGAGCGCTCCAGCCAGGGCCTCGGCGGTCGTCAGCTCGAACGGATGTCCATAGTTCACCGGATTCGCCGCCACGAGGAAGGGCAGCGCGCGATGAGGGCCGGAGAGATCGAAGGCTTCCCGGCTGGCGGTCTCCCAGGAGCAATCGAGCGCGATCAACGTATCGGGGTCGTCGGCGGGCGAGAGGGCACGCTCGGCGTGAGGATCGAGCACGAGACCAGCCGGTACCGCACGCGCGGAGCGATGAAGGGCAAGCAAGTCGAAGCGGGCGAGCTTCCGTGCGGTGCACTTCTCGGGGTCGTCGTCGCCCTCGTACCGAGCGTGTAGCTGCACTACGAGCGGTAGGCGCGGCGCGATCAAAAGCCCTCCGCGCTGGCGGGGACCGGGGATTATGTGAGGCGGACTCCTCGACAGCGCTATGAGCGATCCCGGTACCGACCCCGAAGCTATCGCACGCGCTTACTACGGGGCTATCGACGAGGGCTGGTACGACGACCTCCGGGAGTTGCTCGGGGCAGACTTTCTCCACGACCGGCCCGACAGGGATATCGAGGGTCCCGACGAGTTCGTCCGCTTCATGCGCGAGGAGCGCCCGCTAACGGAGACGGCACACGAACTCGATGACTGCTACCGGAACGGGGGAAGCGTCGCTGTCCAGGGCCGACTTCGCCACGATGGCGAGACCCTCTTTGCCTTCGTCGACGTCCACGCTATCGAGGACGGACGGATCGCTCACTTGCGGACCTACACCGGATAGAAAGGGGACGAACGACGACTCGAGGCCTCGCGGTCCGCTTCGCTAGCCACGCTCGATCTCGGCGCTCGCTTCGATCAGTTCCCCGCGCCTTCGATAAGCCGTCGGAGCTGGGTCGGCGGGACGGCCCCGCGAGCGCCGTGCCCGTCGTACGCGAAGGTCGGCACGCCCGTCACACCAGCCTCTTGAGCGGACTCGAAGCGTTCCTCTAACTCGGCTTCGAGCTCCCGGTCTTGGGTGGCCTCCCGCACACCGTCGGGATCGATACCATACTCTTCCGCGATCCGCGCCAAGACGTCGGGATCACCGATGTCCTTCCCCTCGGTCCAGAGGGCCTCGTAGACCGCATCGTGGAACTCCGCGAACTCCTCGGGGTGCTCGCGGCGCACGTACAGCGAGGCCTGCTGGGCGTTCCAGGAGTCGACATCCATCGAGTAATCCAGATCCATCTCGACGTCGTACTCCTCTTTCAGGCGTTCGACGTTCTCCCGGACCTGGGCGAAGTAATCCTCGTCCTTGCCGTCCTCGACGTCGTTGTCGACCTCGCCGTCGGGCCCGCGCTTGTATCCCCGGAGGTCGAAGGGATGCCACTCGACCTCGATCGGCTCCTCGCGTTCGTCCTGGTACTGCTCGAGGGATGCCTTGCCCAGGTAGCAGAACGGACAGACGTAATCGGAGAACATGATCACTTCCTCGTCGGCTGCTGTTTGACTCATCACCCGCTGTTCGTCGCCCACGCTGAAAAGCGCGTCCGTGGAGTACTAGCTCGTATTGAGTAGTTCCGCTCTCGCGGGGAACTCAACGTCGGCGGCAGGGATTTAAGCGGCGATAGCGAAGCGAAAGCAGATGTTCGATCGAGTGCGCGAGGACATTGCCGTTACCTTCGAGAAGGACCCGGCGGCCAGAAGCGTCCCCGAAGTACTCACCTGCTATCCCGGTCTGCACGCGATCTGGTGTTACCGTCTCGCCCACGCGCTCTGGACCCGTGAATTCCTCCTCGCCGCACGCCTGCTCTCCCATCTCGCGCGCTTTCTCACCGGCGTCGAGATCCATCCCGGAGCCGAGATCGGTCGGCGCTTCTTCATCGATCACGGCAGCGGGGTGGTGATTGGCGAGACCGCCGAGATCGGTTCTGATGTTATGTGCTATCACGGCGTGACCCTGGGCGGCGATTCGATGGCCCCCGAAAAACGCCACCCGACGCTCGAGGACGGCGTTACCGTCGGTGCCGGGGCCACCCTGCTCGGGCCGATCGTCGTCGGCCGCGAGGCGAACGTCGGTGCCGGATCGGTCGTCTTAGAGTCGGTTCCCCCGCACTGTACGGCCATCGGCGTGCCCGCGGAGGTCGTCGGCGACTGCGAGCAGACGATCGAGGAGTGGAAGGATCGCCTCGCCGACGACTGAGTCGCCGCGTGTGTCGACACTCTACCCCTTCCTTCTTTTCCTGTGCTGTCGCTCCTTCATCGCTACTCCGGTGTCAGCAGCGTCGACACCCGTGCGTTTTCCTTCAGGTGGAGGCCGGCCGGCGGGACCGACAGCGGGATCGGACTCAGTTCCCGGACGAAGACCGTCGGATGGTTCCCGCCGCGTTCGAGTAGCTCGGACCGGGGCTGACAGACCAGTGGCCCCTCGCTCGCGAGCCGTTCGTTGTACTCGAGCAGGTAGGTTCCCGCGCCGAGTTCCCACCACGTGTAGTCGTCCTCGGGGTTCCTGCGGTTCGTTTCGTGGGGGGAACTCACTGCGGCTTCCAGTTCGTCGCCGCCGAAGTCGATCTCGCCGGGCCGATCGATGTCGTGGATTTCCGCTGCTGTTAGGTCGAGTCCGGCCTCGTGGAGTTGGGTATCCTCGTGAACGATGCCGTCGACGCGCTCGGTTAGTTTCTCGGCGTCGGTCATGCTCACCGGGGCTAGCCCCCATTCGACAGGAAAACTCTGGGGAAAGTTGCCCTGTGATGCACTCGATCAGGAGAACCGACGGTCGCTGCTACCGCCCTCCTCGGTTCAGTCCGAGACGGGTGGCGTTTCCGCGTTCTCTCGATCCAGTTTCAGATCACGACCGAACAGCCACTGGTAGCTAACTGGCCAACGTTCTTCCGTTCTCGTCCCCGTCCGCTCTCGGTATCGCTCCAGTACTTGGCTCTGGGACTCTCAGCGGAGTACGTTCGAGCCGACCTCGTAGGCCTTATCGCGCATCCGATCGGGGACGAACCGGCCGAACTCGCTGGCGCGTGCGATCGAACCGACCTGATACCGCGAGCCGGGGTTCGGGACGTTGGCCGCCGTGAGAATCGAGTCGGCGACCACGCGGGGCGCGACCGCGACGGGACTCCCGGGACCGAGCGCACGGGTGTCCTGGTAGAGGTCGTAGTACGCGTCGTACGCTCCGGAGTGTTCCAATCCGTCGAGCTCGTCCGCGACGCGCTCGTCGAAGGCCGAATCCACGGGCCCGGGTTCGATCAACACGACGTCGATACCGTACTCCTTGACCTCCGGGCGCAACGCGTCGGTCATCCCTTCGAGTGCGAACTTCGAGCCGCTGTAGACGCCCATGCCGGGGGTGGCGACCCGACCGGCCGCACTCGAGAGGTTGATGATACGCCCGCGCCCGCGATCGCGCATGTGGGGCAGCACGGCTCTGGTGAGCCGGTGGGGGCCATAGACATTGACGTCGAACTGCTCGTGAACCCGTTCGACGGGGACGTCCTCGATCGGGCCGAACTGCCCGTAGCCGGCGTTGTTGACGAGGCAGTCGAGCCGCCCGGACTCCTCGACGACGCGGGAGACGACCGCCCGCACCTGTTCGTCGTCGGTGACGTCGAGCGAAGCGGTCTCACAGCCGGCATCGACCAACCCGCCGAGATCGCTCTCGTCGCGGGCGGTCGCGTACACGCGCCACTCGTCCTCGAGGAAGGCCCGCGCGCTCGCCCGACCGATACCCGAAGAACACCCGGTAATGAGAACCGTCTTCGCTCCTGTGGCTGACATACCGAGGGAATCGACCCCGCCGTAGTTAAACCCGAAGGGTACACCGCTATCGGTGGGAAGTTCGGGGATCGCTCGCTTCGAATCCATCGCTTCCGCAGTGGCTAAACCGCCGGAGCTCCGAACTGTGGTACTTCGCTCATGGCTACCGACTCCCCCGCTGCCGACCGGCGAACCCGAAGCGGCGTTCGTGCCGTACTCCTCGCCATCGGCGTCGCCGTCCTCGCGTTCGTCGTCGGGAACCTCCTGGTTGCCCTCGCCGCACTCGTCCTCGGGCTGTTCGGGATTGCACTGCTCTCCGCGCCGGCCCTGCAGGTACTCGTCGGCACCGTCCTGTTACAGGGAGTCGCCTTCGGTGGGACGGCGCTGCTCTATCTGCGCTATCGAGGGGATGGGCTGGCCTTTCTCCGTACTCGGGTACCGACCCTGCGGGACATCGGGTGGATCGTCGGCGGTTTCGCCGCGCTGCTGGGGCTGCTCGCGCTCACTCAGGTAGTCTTTAGCACCCTCGGCATTCAATCGGCCCAAAATCAGATCGTCGAGTTGGCGAGTGGAAACCCGATCGTCTTTCTCATATTGGTGCCCCTCTCCTTCCTGCTCGTTGGCCCGGGCGAGGAACTGCTCTTCAGGGGACTCGTTCAGGGGACCATCGCCGAAGCACTGCACCCCGCGCGAGCGGTCGTGCTCGCCAGTGCGATCTTCGCGCTCGTCCACTACGGCTCGCTCGCGGGGTCAGGCAAGTTCGCCTACCTCGGGGTCGTCTTCGCGCTCGCGTTGGTGCTCGGAGCGACCTACGAACTCACCGACAACTTGGTCGTCCCGGCGCTGATACATGGCGCGTACAATGCCGTGCAGTTCGGTATCCAGTACCTCGCGGCGACCGGCGGGCTGTGATCGTCGGGTCATGAAATTTACGGAACGCTATCGACTCGACGACCGGGTAGTCTCGGTGCTTCGATCCTCGCAGTGGGGTGCAGAAACCGTATTATTGGATCGCTTCTCTCCCGGCAAACAGACCGATCGCGACCCCGGTAGCCGATCCTACAGCTGTCATAACGACGGTAACGAGGGAGTATCTTGCTCCGCCGACGATGCTCACCAAAGCGAGCAAGAGGAGAACCGAGAACACGAAGGCGAGCAGCCAGACCGAGAGCAGATATTCGATCGGCGAGGGGCTCCACAGCCATTCGTCTATGTCCTCGTAGGCCGCTCTCGCCGACATGCTCGGATTCAGGGAGGACTACGGACGCCCGAATCAAAACTGTTCGGCAACGGCCATGGCAGTGTGAAGTTAAGAGACGACCCGCCGAGCAACCGCCACGGGCGGGACTGAAAGGGGCCGACCGCTCGGCGAACCCCGGCATTCACGAGAGCGAAGCTCTCGTGAGCCAATCAGAACGCTTCACGTTCTAATGACGTGCGAAAGGTGCACTGCGCCTTTCGCGCCAGCAGGATCGCACCGCGATCCTGCGACGACGTAAGCACCGCAGGCGAGCGAGCGAAGTCGTTCGAAAGACGCTTCGCGTCTTTCGTGATGACAAAAGGGGCCTACGGCCCGCGAGCAGAAGCCGAGTACGTCGGGGGCTTTCAAACTATCTTTGTCCTGATCCCTACTGGATGCGCTAAGTTAACACCGCCAGCCGATCGGCTATCGGCCGGATTCGGTGCCGGGATCGATGTCGTACGCCGGAACCGGCATCGAGACCGGAACCGAAATCGGCGTCGAGCCCCGAGCACCGACGATGCTATCCTCCACTCTACCCCTCGAGGTTGCGCTTCAGGCTGGCTCGTCGGGGGTAGCCCGTCTTCCACCCAATATGCTGCTCCTCACCGTCGTATTAGCACTAGCCTCTCTTACGCCGGTGGCCGTCGCTGCGTTGCTCGCCCTCAACGGGGACCTGATCGACGCCGAAGGATCCACCACGCCCGCTACGGACCGGCGGCCCGAGGGCGAACAGACCTCGGTCGGGACCGGAAAGCCGACCGAACGCGACCGGACGGTCACCCTCTCCGAGCGATCCGGGCGATGACCGACGCTCACGGCGAGGACGATAGCGAGGCGACCGGAATGGACGAGTCGGACGAATCCGACACGGAAAGAAGAGACGGCTCGCAGGATGCCGACCGGAACGACACGGATTCGAGCGACGAACTAGGCGAGGACGAACGAACCGATGGGGACGGCGACCGGGAACCGACACGTTCCGGGCGGCGGCTGGTAGCGGTCGTGTTCGTCGGGAGCGTCCTGCTCGCGGGTGGCTTTGGCTACTTCATCGGGAGCATCGGGCCGCGCGCGCTCGGGTCGATCAGCGTGTTCGGCCTGACAGTATTCGAGCCGACGCCGGTCGGGATGGCCCTCTATGGGATGACCGTTACCGGCCTCGTCCTCGGGATACTCTTCGTCGGTGCCCACTTCGCTCTGCGCCGGGAGAGCGAGGGGAAACAGGCGTCGAGAGGTCGGTAGTCGAGTATCGGGGACGAGAGTTCACTCGATCCCTTCTTTCAGTTCCGCGGCGTAGGCGTCGGCCTGCCGGGTCGGTTCGGGCAGTTTGTATTCTCCAGCGAGCGCGAGGACGAGATCGGCGGCCGTCCCCGCACCCACACGGTGGCCGGGACTCACATACAGGGGATTGACGTAGCGAGTCCCGCTGAACTGTTTGGTCTGGACGGCGTAGCCGATCACCGTCCCCGGCGGTGCCGTCATCTCGGCGTCGGCTTCGATCGCGACCCGGGTGCCTGTTTCCCGATCGTCGAGGCTCTCTCGAGGAGTGCCACACAGCAGACTCTTCGCGACGCCGGTCGCGGGCACGTCGAGCGCGAGGCCGATATGCGTAGCGAGGCCGGCCTCCCGGAAGTGGATGCGCCCGCTGCCGTCGAAGCAGACCAGGTCAGGTTCGTTTTCTAACTCGGCGAACGCGGCGAGGATCGGCCCGCCCTCCCGGAAGGAGAGCAAGCCCGGCACGTAGGGGAATCCGAGGGGTACAACGGCGTAGGCGCGCTCGACGACCTCCCCGCCCCGCAGGCAGACGATCGCGCTCACCGCTCGGTCGTCGAGAAGAGCCTGGTCGACGCCCGCGACGATCGGTCGGTTTTCTGACGTGCTCTCGTCGTGGTCAGCGTCCCCCTCGAGTTCGGACCCGGACCTGGGGCGGGCGGTCCGGTCGGTATCCGTCTCGAAGGCCGACTCGTCAGTCCGAACCGATACCCGCTGGGGATCGAACTCGAGGTCGTCGGCAAAAAGCGCCCGCTCGGCGATTTCGCGCTGGAGCGCTTCCATTCGCTCGCGCGAATCGGTCGGATCAGGGACGAACTCGGGGTGTTTCGGTTCCATTGCGGTCGGAACGACTAGAACCGTCCACGGCCGGGGCCGCCCATGCCGCCGCGGCCGCCGCCGAACTGGAGCTGTTCGGGCGCGTTAGCTCCGCTACGTCGCAGTCGCTCGCCGTAGGCCAGCCCGATCACGAGGCCGGCCAGGTGGGCGAAGTTCGCGATTCCGCCGCCACCGGCCCCGCCGACACCGATCATGAACACCGAGAAACCGGCGAAGCCGAGCGTGAGCAGCCACAGCGGTACCGGGATCAGGAAGTACAGATACACCCGAAGACCCGGGTTCAACACGGTGAGCACGCCCATGATCGCGAGGATCGCCCCGCTTGCCCCGAGGACGGGAGCGGCGCTCCCGAGCAGTGCCCCGATACCGATCTGGGCGAAGCCGGCGGCGATCCCGCTGAGGACGAACAGCGCGGTGAAGGCGTTCGTGCCGGCACGGCGCTCGACCAGCGGCCCGAAGAAATAGAGCACGATGGCGTTCGCGAAGATGTGATAGACGCCGCCGTGGGCGAAGACCGCGACGAGCCACGTCCAGATATATAATGGATGGGCCGGCGAGAGCGTAAAGACCTCGTTCCAGACCGCCGAACCGGGAACGAATCCGAGCACCGGAAAGAGGAGGTACTGCAGGCCGAAGGTGACGAACATCGCCCCGAGGAAGACGTAGGTCATGTTCCCGCGGAAGTAGCCGAGCGGGCCGCCGGTTCCCGTGTTGGGTTTCAGCCGGGTGAAGGTCGACTCCCCACCGGTGTGGCCCGGATTATCGACGCTGTCGTCGAACCCGCTATCGAAGACCCCATCCGGGTCGTCCCAGTCATCCAGGCCGATGCAGTCGTGGCTCTCGGGCAAGCGGTGTTGTGCACAGTAGGTGTCGCCACACCGTCGGCAGGTATAGGGCATGTTCTCGTCCTTGCCACAGAGGGCACACCTCGCCATTAGTTCCGGTAGACGACGATTGCTCAAATGGATTGGGGTTCGGTACGTCGGCCGAGCCCTTCCGTTCTCCCGAGCGTCGGCTCCCGATCCACAAAGGAAAAAGCGACCGCGCCCCCAGAAAACGTATGAAGCCGTACGAGCGCGAGGGGCTGATCGAGCGGGTCGAACGGGAGGGCGCGACCGTCGGCGCGACGATCCCCGATACCGTCTCGGTCCAGGGCCGGGAGATGAACCTCCAGGAGTTCGTCTTCGAGACCCGGAAGAAAGACGGCGTCGCACCGGAAGACCGCGAGACCGTCGAGGAGGCAAAACGCAACCTCCGCCGGGAGCGGGTCGAACGCCGGAGTCGTCTCGAAGAGGAGACGATGACCGTAGAGGAGGGCGAGGCCTTAGCCGCGAGCATCGTCGGCATCGATCGGGCGCTGCATTCCCTGAACGACCTGGGGCCGACCGATCTCGCGGGTGAAGCCAAAGCCAGTGAAGCCGCCGATCAGAAGCGCTGGATGTCCTTTTTGAAGCAGGCGCTTGGCCAGGACAGCGGTCGGAGGCACCGCTCGTGAGCAAGAACAGCGAGATCGCCGCGCGCTTCGAGGAGTTCGCCGCCCTGCTCGAAGCGAAAGACGTCGAATACAAACCCCGATCGTACCGCCGGGCCGCCGAGAATCTCAGGAGTCATCCCGAGCCGATCGAGAACCTGGCGAGCGAGGGCGAGGACGCTATCACCGCAATCGAGGGGATCGGCGACGCTATCGCCGCGAAGATTCTCGAGTACATAGAAACCGGCGCGATCGAGGAGCTAGCGGAACTGCGTGCGGAACTCCCCGTCGAGATGGCCGCGCTCACGAGCGTCGATGGCGTCGGCCCGAAGACCGTCGGCACGCTCTATCGGGAACTGGGCGTCGAGGACCTGGACGACCTCGAAGCGGCGGCCGAAAACGGGGCGATCCGCGACCTCGCGGGCTTTGGCGAGAAAACGGAAGAAAACATCGCCGCGGGGATCGACTTCGCCCGCAGCGCCCAAGAGCGGACGCCGCTGGGCGAGATACGACCGCTCGGCGAGGACCTACTGGAGTATCTCGATGGCTTGGAAGAGATCGAAGGACAGGAACCCGCGGGGTCGGTACACCGGTGGCGGCCGACGATCGGCGATCTGGACGTCCTCTGTGCGAGCGACGATCCCGAGCCGGCCGTCGCGGCCTTTCGCGAGTGGGACCGGGCCGACACGGTCATCGAGGCCGGCGAGGCGAAGGCGAGCGTCCGGGCCAATGGTACGCGGATCGATCTCCGCATCGTCTCGCCCGCCGAGTTCGGCGCGGCGTTGCAGTACTTCACCGGGAGCCGCGATCACAACGTTGCCCTCCGCAATCGTGCGATCGCCCGCGATCTCAAGATCAACGAGTACGGCGTCTTCGACGTCGGCGACGTCGCCGATCCCGATTCGGGGCAGCGCGTCGGCGAGCGCGTCGCCGGCGAGACCGACGCGAGCGTCTACGAGGCCGTAGACTTGCCGCCGATCCCGCCCGAACTCCGCGAGGATCGAGGCGAGATCACCGCTGCGGCCGCGGGCGAGTTGCCCGACTTACTGGTCGAAGACGACGTCCGCGGGGACCTCCATACTCACTCCGAGTGGTCGGATGGCTCGAATACGATCGCCGAGATGATCGGTGCTGCGGAGGCCTTTGGCCACGAGTACGTCTGTTGTACTGACCACGCGAGCGGGCCCGGCGTTCCCGGCAGCAGTGGCCTCTCGGACGAGAAACTCCGCGAGCAATCCGAGGCGATCGACGCGGCCCGCGAGGAAGCCTCCGGGATCGAGGTGCTACACGGCGTCGAGGCGAACATCGATTCCGAGGGCGGGCTCTCGGTCGGCGAGGACGTCCTCGAAGCCCTCGATCTCGTGATCGCCTCGCCCCATAGCGGGCTCGACGGCGACGGCACCGACCGGCTCTGCGAAGCGATCGCCCACCCCGCAGTCGGTATCGTCGGCCATCCGACCGGCAGACAACTCGGGCGTCGGCCGGGACTTGACCTCGATATCGAAGCGGTCGCCGAGGCCGCCGCCGCACACGGCACGGCACTGGAGGTGAACGCCAATCCCAAGCGACTGGACCTGCGCGGCGGTGCGGTGAAGGCTGCGATCGAGGCCGGCGCGACGATCGCGATCGACACCGACGCCCACCGACCGGCGAACTACGAACTACTGCGCTACGGCGTCCACACGGCCCGCCGGGGCTGGGCCGAACGCGGGGACGTGCTCAACGCCCGATCGTACGAGGATCTCGTCGGCTTTCTCGAGGAATGAACGACCGTGAGGGCAACGACAGCAGTGACGCCAACTGCGGTAGCAACGACGGCGATGGTGATAACGGCGGTGGCGACAGCGACGACAGTGACTGGCCGCCCCGCGAAACGGCGTTTCTCTGTGACGGCATGCTCGGCTCGCTCGTCACCTACTGTCGGATGTGTGGGTACGATACGGCCTACGCGCTCGATCGCGACATCGAGGCCGACGACCGGCTGCTTGAGGTCGCCGAGCGGGAGAAACGAACGCTGCTCACGCGCGACCGCCAGCTAGCGGCGCGGACACGAACCGCGGGTAGCGGTGAGGGTACTGAGAAGAAGAGCGACGAACACCGATTTGGGGTCAATGGCCTGTTGCTCGAATCCCGAGACGTCACGGGTCAACTGCGCGAGCTCCGTGCCGCGGGATACGAACTGACGGTAACCGAGCGACCGGTGCGTTGTGGTCGATGCAACGCTCCCCTCGAAGCCGTCGGGAACGGGGAGAACACTCCGGCGTACGCACCCAATGTCGATGTCGAGGACGTCTGGCGCTGTATCGAGTGTGAGCAGTGTTTCTGGAAGGGAAGTCACTTGGAGTCGGTCGAGCGAACGCTCGCGGAACTGTGAGAGAAAGGTACCGAACCTCTGGGGCCGGTCCGTTCGCCGATTAGCGCAGCGACGTCCGGCCGCCCGGTCGTCGAGAGTCGGTTTCGGCTTCGTCCTCGCTCCTCTCGCGACCGGCCCCGAGCACGCCGTAGACGAGCGCCAGAAAGGTGAACAAGAGGCCGACGACGTACAGCGAGGCGACTGGGAGCGTGAGATCGAGCGCGTCACTCAGCCAGTGGTCGGGGTACGCCCAGAGAAAGGCTCCGACACCGAGAAGTGTGATAACGGCCCCCACCGACGCGAGAACGTCCGCTCGACGGGCCGTGGGCACGATAAGCAGTACGCCAACGAAGACGAGTGGCAGACCGAGACCGGCGAGCACGCGGGCGAGTTCGGCGGCCGCGATCCCGGACAGCCCGGCGACCGTTGTTGCGGTGTTCGACGTCGCGAGCACGACCGCCCCGCCGAGCAGCACGCTTGCGACGGCGAGTGATCCCAATCCGAGGTACGGTCGGCCGCCGGTTCCCGCGGCAGTCCGATCGCCGCTCTCGCCGCCGCCTCCGCGAGCGCTCCGCCCGCCACCGTCCCCAACCCGCCGGTCGTAGGCGTCGGTGAGACTTCCCATAGATCCTACACCCCTATCCATCTCTATAACGGTACCGGATACCGAGACCGATCGTTCCGCTTCGCCCTTTTCACCTTCGGCGTCGGTCGTTCGACAGTGATCGGATCAGCGGCTCAGGAATTAGACGTCCAGCCCAGGCAGGGTTCCATGTCGTCCATTACTTCCTCGTGATACTCACAGTACGGCGAGAGCCCGTTCTCTGTCCGGACGTACTGGAAGTGCCCGCAGTTGCCACAGTACCGATCGACCGATGGCCCGAACTGGAGCGTATCGACCCCGCCGTCCACCGAGGCCGAGGGGGCCTCACGCTCGGTCGGCGTGGAACCTGACTCGCTCTCGGCCTCGATCGTCCTCGTCTCATCGGGTTCGTCCGTTCCGGTCGGCCCGATCGATGACCGAGTCGATCGGACTGCTGCCCTCGTTTCCGTCGTGTCCGGCGAGTCGATCCGGTCGACCGACCCCTTCGGCTCCGCGGAACTCAAAGAGCGGGCGTCCGCAGTCGCTGTCTCGCTCCCATTCGCGCCGTTGCTCGCGATCGCGACTGGCGTCCGTTCTCCGTCACGTTTGGAGGGTTGCTCCCGATTGCCGTTCGCGGACTCTCGGTCGGCTCCGAACGCCTCGAAATCTCTCCCGTTCGCATCGGCGGCCGGTGATTTCCGGGAACTCACCGTCGATCGACCGTTCGAGTCGGGTCGGTCGATCGGTTCGATACGGAAGCCCGAATCCTCCCACGAGAACGCCTCGCCGCTCGGTTCGATACGGTCGATCGTCGGCGCAGCCGGTTCGGTCGCCACCGTCCTGTCGGCCGCCGACCCGCTCCCGTTCCCGTTCGACGGCTCGGGATCGCTCGATCGCTCGTAGAGCACCGTATCGTCGTCCCCGTCGGCTTCCATACCGTTAGTCTTCTCGGCATTCGCCGTTCCGGTACCGGCCGCCGAGGTCGGATCACCGACGCTTGGCATAGCCGCTACGAGTGCCTCCGCGCGCCCGGCGCGCCGGGCGAGGTCGGCGACGCTCGCGAAGAGATACGCCGCGACGACGGCGATTCCGAGCGCGTAGACCGCGAGCACCGAGAGGGTCAGATCCACGCCATCGCCGTACCACCGACCGGGGTACGCCCAGAGAAAGGCCCCGACCCCGAGTACTGCGAGACAGGCCCCGCCGATCGCTCGGTGCCAGGTTCCCTGATCGGTTGGCACGACTGCAAGCGTCCCGACGAGCGTCGCCGCCAGCCCGATCCCCGCGAGCGCGCCGGCCAGCTCGCGTGCTCCGGTGGTCCCGAGGCCGAGCGCCCCGGCGACGCCCACGGAGGCCGTGAGTACGACCGCAACGAGCAGTAATCCGGTGCCGCCGACGAACAGTCCCCGCCCGAGGTACGACTGCCGGTGTGTTGATTCGTCCGTCCCATCGCCGAAGTCCTCCCATCCCATGCGCGCCCCTTCGCCCGAAACTACATAAGCGCCCGTCAGACAGACGTCCGACTCACTTTTTACTGGGGTCCTCGCTCACTCGCTTATAGTTCAAAAGGCGCGAAGCGCCTTTTGTCAGTGTGAGAACGAAGTTCTCGTGAATGTGGCAAAAACGCTCCGCGTTTTCACTGCAAGCTGGAAATCTTTGACTTCCAGCACTGACGAGAGAGCTTTGTTCTCTCGAACCACGAGGCGTGAGCGAACGCGAACGCCTCGGAATTGCGAAGGGGAGCGGAGTCGTTCGAAACGGCTTCGCCGCTTCGTGATGAGCGTGGAACTATACGAGTCCCACGAACCTGCGAACGGGCAGTGCGCGGCGCTCCGCGCCGCGATTTCGAGGCGGTGAAACCGCCTCGCGTGGCCCGCGAGAAAACAGGAAGTGGGAGGTGAGCGACTGCAGGGAGCGAACGGGAACGACCATGCTCGCGAATGCTCGTGATTGGTTCCGATTGTCCTGCTAATCGCTTTGCTTTTGTCCCGACCGCTCGGGTGTGGTCCATGGAGATCGAACCCTTCTCGCTCGAACACTGGTTCGACCAGTACGAACACAGTGCTGACATAATGCTCGCCGAAAGCGGCATCCGGAGCCTCGATAGCAGCGAGTTCGACACCGACCCCGGCGAACTGGGTTACGTGATCCCCACCGATGGCGATCCCGAATTCAAGGCCGAGATCGCCGCGCGCTACGACCGAGGGCCCGAAGAGATCGCCTTTACCTGTGGCACTCAGGAGGCGAATTTTCTGGCGTTTCTCGCCGCGATGGACGAGGGAAGCCACGCCGTCGTCGTCACGCCGACCTATCAGTCGCTGCAGGCCGTTCCCGACGCCGTCGGCGAGATCTCCCGCGTCTGCTTGGAGCCACCGAACTGGAGCCTTGATGTGGAGAAAGTGAAAGAGGAGATCCGCCCGGAAACCGAGCTGATAGTTATAAACAACCCGAACAACCCGACCGGTCAGTATCATTCCCAGGAAACCATCGAGGCGCTGTACGACGTCGTTGTCGCGAACGACGCCTACCTGCTCTGTGACGAGGTCTATCGCTTGCTCGCCGACGATCCTCTACCACTGGTCGCGAGCATGGGCGAGTACGGAATCTCGACGACGAGCCTGACGAAAGCCTACGGGCTTGCGGGCTTGCGCTTCGGCTGGCTCTGTGGCCCGGCCGAACTGCTCGAGAAGGCCCGACAGTGGAAGGATTACACGACCATCTCACCGTCGATATTCGGCCAACACGTCGCCCGCCAGGCACTCGAGGAGGAGCGCGAAGCCAATATCCTCGCCCGGAACCGGGATCTCGCCGCGCGCAATCGCGAGCGGGTACGTGAGTTCATCGCCGCACACGAGCACCAGGGCCTCTCCTGGCACGATCCCGTAGGTGTGAACGGATTTCTGACCGTGCCCGATGGCTTCGGTAGTGCAAAATCGTTCTGCCGGCAGGTCGTCGAGGAGGAATCGATCGTCCTCGCTCCCGGGGAGTGTTTCGCTGGCCCCTCCGGTGGCTCCGAAGAGGACGGGGCGGAATCGCCGAGCGAAGCCTCCGATCTGGAGAACTACTTTCGGCTCGGCTTCGGCCTGCCGTCCGCGGAGTTAGCGGAGGGCTTGTCTCGCCTCGGGGACTTCCTCGAACGACACTACTGAAACCGAGTCGAGCGAGCCGGTCTCCCACCCGCCGTTAACCTCCCTGTCGAGAAACTTCGGCTCGCTCGTATCGCCCGGCCGGCAATCGAGACCGCAAGCCGGCCTATCGGGGCGGCGGCTCTCCGGGATCGAGTCGGGTGCTCGGCGGTTCCAAACCGTTTATACAACACGATGGACTAACGCGCCCATATGGCGAGACAACAGTCCCAAGTCCGGGAACTCGACGAGGGGAGTTACGTGATGATCGACGAGGCGGCTTGTGAGATCACTGGTTATAGCACGGCGAAGCCGGGCAAGCACGGCAGCGCGAAAGCCCGCGTCGAGGGCCGGGGCGTCTTCGACGAGAAGAAACGCAACTTCACTCAACCCGTCGACGCGAAGATCTGGGTCCCGATCATCGAGCGCAAGCAGGGTCAGGTCGTCAGCGTCGAGAGCGCGAGCGTCGCTCAGGTAATGGATCTGAGCACCTACCAGACGCTGACGATCAGCGTCCCCGAGGAGGTCTCGCTGTCGGCCGAAGACGAGATCGAGTACCTCGAGATGGACGACCAGCGAAAGATCGTCTGATCACACTCGGTAGGACCGTCGAAATTCTATTCCGTTTCTACCACACCGCCACCCCACCCACCCCTCTTCGATCCACCGTGTCCTCTCACTCCGGATTTCCTGGCGCGAACGCCGATCGCGAGGAGGCTTCCTACGTTCTTCTCGGCGCGCCACTGGATGTCTCGAGTACCTTCGAGCCGGGTTCGCGCTTCGGTCCCCGTCGTATTCGTCACTACGCCACAACGTTCGACGACTACGATCGCCGGACCGACTCCCGGTTTACGGACCTCGGGGTTCACGATGCTGGTGATCTCGACGCCTGGGACGATGCGGAAGAATACCTCGAATTCCTCAAGAGCGAACTCTCGGACGCGACTCGAGAGGGTGCGGTCCCGCTACTGCTTGGCGGCGAGCACACCGTGAGCGTCGCCGGAGTCAGAGCAGTCGATCCCGACCTCTTCGTCTGTCTGGACGCCCACCTCGATTGCAGAGCCGAGTACACGGGCAACGAGTACAGCCACGCCACCACGACCGCCCGCGCACTCGACGTCGCCGATCGCGCGGTGATCCTCGGCGCTCGAACCGGCAGCGAAGCGGAGTGGGAGCGAGCCAGCGAGAACGACGTCACGGTCGTGCCGCCCGAAGCGGTCGGCGAGTGGACGGCCGAGTTCGGGAGCGAGGAGTCGATATACCTGAGCGTCGATATCGATGCCGCCGACCCGGGCTTCGCGCCGGGTACCGGCACGAAAGAACCCTTCGGCCTCACGCCCCGAGCGATGCGGCAGGCCATCCGACAGGTCGCTCCCGATACAGCGGGTTTCGATGTCGTCGAAGTCAACGATCGGGACGACGGACAGGCCGCTGCGCTGGCGGGGAAACTCCTGCGGGAGTTCGTCTATACGCACGCAGCGAATCGATAGTGTCGAAGGCTGTAGCCCATTGGACACGATCGGCCACCGAATGTGATCGTCTCCTCGTCCGAATCCTTCCTTGTAGAAAGGCTCCGCTACGTGTTCTCCATTTCTCAAAAAGTGGGTTCGTCGTGCTCAGCGCTTGCCGCGGCCGACTAGCTTCTTTCCTCGTCGGATGATCTTTCGCTTGACTCCTCGTGGCAGTCGACGCCAGGTTCGCATCGCCTTGCTGAATTTACCCATATGGTGATCTCCTCCGTTCGTCCGTAAGGAGCGAACGGATTCGAGTTCTCGGCCACGCGGGAAAATAAGTCTGGTGGCCTTCCTGTTCGCCTCTGGCAAGGATTTCGTAGTTCCGTCCCTGTTCTTCGGTAGACGGTTTTGAGACCCGACGGGGGATACAAGTCGGGCGGCCCGATAGCGTCGGCATGGATCTGGCCGATCTCCGTACTCGATTCGACGAGCGGCTCCGTACCGCTGCGTTCGCCGACCTCGATGCAAGCGCGAACGGCCTCCAGGTCGGGCCCGAGGAACGGGAGATAACCCACGTCGCCGTTGCCGTCGACGCCGCCGTCGAGACGATAGAGCGCGCGGCAGACGCCGACGCGGACCTGCTCGTGACCCATCACGGGGTTATCTGGGGCGGTCTCGATCGAGTGACCGGCCGCGAATACCGGCGGATCACACCCCTTTTCGAGAACGACCTCGCGCTGTACGTCTCCCACCTCCCGCTCGATGCCCACCCTTCCTTGGGGAACGCCGCCGGACTGGCCGATCTCCTTTCCCTCGACGACCGCGAGCCTTTCGGCGCGCTCGGCCCCGAGCATCTCGGGACTCGGGGATTCGCTCGTGACCCGTTCTCACCGGCGGATCTCGCTACACTGCTCGACCGGGAGCTCGCGACCGGGGCTCGGGGCGTGCAGGCGCTCGACTTCGGCTCCGAAGAAATCGAGGAGATCGCGATCCTGACCGGTAGCGGCGCGGACTGGTTCGAGGAGGCCGTCGAGAGTGGGGTCGATGCGTTCGTGACCGGCGAGGGCAAAGGAAAAATCTACCACGAGGCGAAGGAAGCCGGAACACACGTCTTCTTGGCTGGCCACTACGCAACCGAGACCTTCGGCGTCCGTTCGCTGGGGGGTCTCGCCGAAGAGTGGGGACTGGAGACGACGTTCGTCGAGCGCCCGACCGGACTGTAGGTAGCGCGATCGGCCTCACGCTCGTCGGTCGATCGCCCTCCCGAAGGGACGGGATCAGGGGCTTCAAACGCGTGCCGAGCGACTGTCGACCATGACCGACGACGCTCCCGACGCCACCGAGGATCGGCCGCCGCGCGAGGAGTTCCACCATGATCCCGTGAGCCACGCCCGGGTACGCGCCGGGATGACCGTCGGTGAGCTCGCGAGCGAATACAGCAACGCCGGCATCGGTGCCAGCGACCTCGCCGAGGCGATCGACATCTACGCCGAGATGATCGGTCGTGAGGACGTCACGAACTTCGTGGGGCTGGCCGGCGCGATGGTCCCTGCCGGGATGCGAAAGGTCGTTACCGAGTCGATCCGTGACGGCCACGTCGACGCGCTCGTGACCACCGGGGCGACGCTTACCCACGATACGATCGAGGCGATCGGCGGCAAGCACCATCACGGCAGGGAAGAGGGCGAGAGGAGTCCCCGCGACCACGACGAGCGGCTGCGCGACGAGGGAGTAGATCGGATTTACAACGTCTATCTCCCACAGGAGCATTTCACCCTCCTGGAGGATCACGTTCGCTCGGCAGTCTTCCCGGCACTCGAGAGCGACAGTGCGGTCAGTATCGAGGAGCTCACCGCCGCGTTGGGCCGGGCGAACGCCGAGCACAATAGCGAAGCGGACCTCGAGGAAGATGTCGGTATCGCCGCTGCGGCCTACGAGAACGATGTGCCGATCTACGCGCCGGCGATCGGGGATTCGGTGCTCGGACTCCAGGCCTGGATGTATGCCCAGATCGCTGACTTCTCGCTCGATGCGCTCGCGGATATGAATTCGCTCACCGATCTGGCCTTCGAAGCCGAGAAGGCGGGCGCGCTGGTGATCGGTGGGGGCGTCCCCAAGAACTACACCCTCCAGACGATGCTCGTCGCGCCCGATGCCTACGATTACGCGGTGCAGCTCACGATGGATCCCGAGCACACAGGGGGGCTGTCAGGGGCGACGTTAGACGAGGCCCGATCGTGGGGGAAGTTAGAGAAAGCCGCCCGGAACGCCTCGGTCTATGCGGACGCGACGATCACCTATCCGTTGCTGGTGGCGGCGGCGCGCGAGCGGATCGAAGAGTAATCGAGCCGGCTCGACCCTCCTCCGGATCGGCTTCTTTCGCCGTCCTCGGTGGTCTCGATCCGCACTGCTGGCACGCTCTCTTCTCGGCTATTACGCCGAGTCGATAGTCCCACCTGTACTCGCCCGGTAGTAGGTCTGTTCGCCGTTAACCGTCCCAATCGTCCGTGCCTCAACGCGACCCTCCGCGACGAGATCCTCCAAGGCTGCCTCGATGCGGCCGCTCCGGGCGAAGACGACCTCGCCGATCGTCCCCAGCAAGTGACCGACCACGCCGGGTTCGCCGGGGTAATCGGAGATGTGAACGCCACCCGGATTTCGGCCCGGAACGCCCTCACCAGCGACGCGCTGGGCGTAGACCGTCGCTAACTCCGCTACGGTGTAGGCTTCATCGGCGTTTAATTCCAAGTACTCGAGCAGCTTCTCTTTCGTGTAGCCGTCCGTGCTCTGTTCGGCACGATCGGTCGTTCCCCGAGTCCACTCGTCGGTACCGATCGGCATAAGTGGGAATCGGTCGCTTCGGGGCTTAGTTCCACCGCCCTCGATTTGCGACCACAGTTTCGAGCGTCGATCGTCCCGATCGATGCAGGCCGTTCGGTAGTCTCAGTACCCCTCGCTGGCGGGGCTAAAATCCAGTATCTCGATCGCGCCGAAAGTGAGTGCGTGCGGGTAGTACTCGCCCAGCGGTGATCGATAGCCGGTGGTTTCGAGGGTCGCTCCGATCACCGCCTGGTCCTCGGCGCTCACGCCCATGTCTGCCTCGACCGACCGGACGGCATGAGCCGGACAGAAGACGCCCAGTACCTCCCAGCTGTAGTTGTCGTAGCACGGGCTCGGCGGCTCGCTCGCCCGCGCCGGCTGCCTCCGATTGGTCGTGCGATCCCCGACAGGGCACCTGCCCGCTATCGACATCCGGCGTGACCGCCAGGCTCGCGGCTACCAGCCCGGTGAACTCCTCGCGTAAGCTCGCCCTCGGCGTCGCGCGATCGGTCATCGATTTCCCGGCTCCGCTCTTTCTTACGGGTCCTCCCACCTTAGCTTCGGGTGTCTTCCTCGGTCGATCGACGACTAACGGTCCTTGTACTCCTTCTGTGGGACGTCGACGATCTCACCGCCTGCCTCTTGCCAGGCACTGAATCCCCCCTCCAAGTGGGCGACGTCTCCATAGCCCATCCCCGCGAGTCGCTTCGCGGCGAGTGCCGACCGGCCGGCCTCGTTGCAGTAGAGTACGTACCGGTTCTCGGGGTCGAAGAAGTCCTTGTAGTATCCCGCATCTGGATCCGCCCAGAACTCGATCATTCCCCGCGGGGCGTGTTCCGCGTCGGGGATCGATCCCTCGGTCCACAGCTCTCGGATGTCACGGATGTCGAGCACTACTGTCCCCGTCCGGTTCCCGTTCGTGCCGTCCTTTCTTTCGTCTCTGTCCAGTTCTCCGCGCAGGTCCTCGACGGTAATGGACTCGACGTCTTTCTCGGCCTCTGCGACCAGGTCCCACGCCGATCGTTCGAGTTCGCTCATACTGCTTTCCAGTGCCGCCGTGTATAAGATACCTCGCCGGCTGCCGGTCCCGGCTCACTGTCGCTCGGTCGTTTCCCGGTCGCTTTTACCCGGTCCCCCCGGCTAACCCTTTTGTCACTACCGGGAGTGGATCGTTCGTGGAAAAAGTCACCATCGACGACGTCGAGATCGAGACGAGCCCGCTCGAAGTCCACTCCGTTCGCCGGCCGGTCTCGCGGGCGCTCGGTACGTCCGACTTCGCGATGAACTACTTCGAACTCGAGCCCGGCGAGTCCTTTTCGGGTGGACTGCACACCCACCGCGACCAGGAGGAGGTCTTCTACGTCCAGGACGGCACCGCGACCTTCGAGGTCGGACCCGACCGCGAGGAACAGGAAGTCGCCGCGGGCGAGTGCATCCGGTTCGCGCCCGGCGAGTTCCAGGTCGGCACGAACGACTCGGAGGACTTAGTTATAGGATTCGCCCTCGGCGCGCCAAAATCTAGCCACGACTTCGAGGAGATCGAATCGATCGTCCCGTGTCGGGAGTGTGGCGAGGAGACCGTCCACAGACTCGAACTCACCGATGAGGGGGGCTTTCGGTTCGCCTGTGAGGAGTGTGGCAACGAGTTCGAGATGGGTGCTTAGTCCTCTCCGAACTCTCCTTTCCTGGCCTCGAGATCTCGATCGGTCGAAAGGGGTTTTCATCCGCCGGGCTGATAGCCGATGGCCAATGACGAGGGCGCGCTCCGAGCCGGACTCGGCATCCGGCGGTGACGAGCCCTATGAGTGCCGAGGCCAATTTCATTCCTCGTCTTTACCGCTTCTCCTCAGCATGCTCCTGCTCGATCTCATCGGTGGTTTCTTCGAGCGATAACAGTGCCTCCCGCAACCGGTCGAGTTGCTCCCGGTCGATCGGCCCGCTACCGAATTCCCTCCCTAGGAGGTGTGCGTGATGGGCTACCTCGATCACGTCCCTGTTCAGTTTCCACTCCAGGCTCTCGGCCTCCCGCAGATCCGCTACCGACGGTGGTTCGCCCGTCAGGAATCGGGTTTCCGAGAATCTCGACGAGAATGCCGAGAAATTCGCGATAGTTCGTGATAGCTCCTGGCTGTGGTGCCGGCGGCTCGCTTACCAGCCGCGTCTCGTGACCGTCGTCCATGTTCGTGTGTTCGACCACCACATAGGCCACTCCATCGACGTTCGGGCTGATCTCACCCGCCGCTCGATCGATGTCCTCGAAGATCTCGATCGTCTGTTCGACTAGCGGTTCGATGTTCTCGTGTGCGGTAATATCGCCGTCGTCCCGAAGCGGCGATCTGAATCGTTCGGCCGTATTGATGAGAAGCAGCCCACCGGATACGGCACCGGGGTGGTGTCGGTGCATGATATCCGCGAAGCTGCTGATGTCCCGCTGCCGGTTCCGGCGAGCCTTCCCGCGTTCGGTCATCACGAATCTCGCGTCGATCGCCAGCCAGATCCGCTCCGGTTCCGCCTCCGCTATCGGGCGGTCGCCATCTGACGGTACCGTGACTCCGTCGGAATACGCGGACGGCCCGACCACCAGGTCCGTGTTCCAGCGTGAGGGTCTCTCGCCGACCGTGTACCCTCCCGATAGACGATCTCGCCGTTCTTCGCGGCTGCGGCAAAGGATTCGCTCTCGTGGATGAGGTCGTCGAGGAGATACAGACACGCTTCGCTGCCGTGTTTCGGGGACCGAGGGTGATTTTCGTTCTCGCGCAGCTACGCGGCGACCCGTTCGTCGCTGTATCGGTCTCTTCCCCCACGAGGGCGTCTCCGCTCGAGCTCAACTTACCTGCGCCGTCTGCTCGTTGCCTTCGATCGAGAGATGCCCGACCAGATCCGTCGTCGTGAGGATACCGATAGCGTTCCCGTCCTCACCGACCACCGGGAGATGGTTGATCTCCCCTTCGATCATCTCCTCGGCGACCGCTCCCAGAGCGGTATTCGGATCAGTGGTGTGCACGCCGGTCGTCATGTACTGTTCGACTGTAGTCTCGCTCGCCGATCGATCGTCGGCGGCCACCTGCACTGCGTCCGTCGAGGTGAAGATCCCTTCCGGGGAGCACTCGCTATCGATCACGACGAGGGACTTGATCGACGCCTCCTGCATCGCGCGTGCGGCCTCGTCGATCGGCGTCTCGGCGGCGAGCGTGAGCACCGGTGCGGTCATGACGTCTGCTACGGTAGTCGTTCCCATTACCGTTCGTCACGAGCGAGCACGCATAACGTTGGTGTGCGTAAGTGCAATCTCCCTCGGCGGTGCCTGACCGACCGACCTACGGACCGATAGATCGACCGTCGACCGACCGACGTACCGACTCGCGGGTCGGCGATCGAGACCGGCGATAGTGGCCCGTCTCTCGACCTCAGTTCTCTCTCTCCGCTGCCGGGCGAAACGCACGGAGGGTATCGCGTGGTCCTGACTGGCACTCGATCTCGATTAGTCCGAGGTCCGCAAAGACCTGGCCCCAACTCCGATAGTAGATGGGGACGCCTTCGTCGACGTAGTCCACGTCGTAGCCGCGGTCGTCTTGGCCGTTCCGGTCGTCGGTTGCTCGCTCACCGTTCGCCCCGTCGTCGTTCGCCGTCTCACCGGCGGCTCCCTCCCAGTGTTCGTTCTCGACGGTGACGAGCAATTCCTCGGTGACTCGAGCCAACTCAGCGAAGATCCACTCGCTGTCGGGATGGACGTGCTGGAGGGTCTCGACGGAGTACACCGCGCCGAAGTGGTCGTCGGCGAACTCCCCGAGCACGTTCTCGATCGCCTCGACGTGAACGGTAGCGGCGGCAGCGAGATCGGGATAGGTCTCTTCCATCACCGCTATCGCTTCGGCGTTGACCTCGATGCCCGCCAAGCTCCGAAAGCCGCTCTCCTGGAGGTAGGCGAGATGTCGGCCCGAGCTACAGCCCACTTCTAGTATCGGAGTCTCGCGGTCGAGATGTCGATCGAGGAGCTCGCCGATCGCCTCGCTCGTCTTGTCCGGGCCGCGATGGGCATAGTACTCCGGTGAGAACTCCCCGGAGCGTTCCGCCCATCGTCGACGTACGTCCTTCGAATCCATCTGATAGGTATCGCGACCGATTCGACCGTTCGGCCTCCGCGCGGTTCGCCATGATCGATTTCGCTCGTATCGATAGGCGCCAGCATTCCTGCTCGGCGATACTGCCGAGAACAGTCCACCGGGGGCGGCGTCGATCGCCGGGCGGCACTGGTCTCCGCGGCGGTGTCGATCGGGTTCGGGTTCCGCCGCGGAGCTATTCGAGCCCGCCGATGTGGCCTTCCCGGCGGAGCTGGTCGGCGTCACGGCCGGTGTAGCGCCACTCGATGTTTGCTTTCTCGTCCTGCCAGGACCACGGCTCGACGAGGACGATATCGCCCTCGTTGATCCAGGTGCGGTACTTCATCCGGCCGGGGATCCGACCCATTCGGTTCTCGCCGTCCTCACAGCGGACCCGCACGTGGTTGCCGCCGTCGTGTTGGGTGACGATCGCGAACAGCTCGTCCTCGTTGGGCATTCGGAGGTTCCGACGCCCGCTTTCTTCGCTCACTGTGACTATCTACGAGAAGCGGACGGTAAAATCCCCCGGAATACGCGATAGCTCGGGCCACGATTCACTCGATCGTTCTCCCTTTCCCTGCTCACCCCCCGGCCGACCGCCCGACTGCCCGGTCACACGGATGGCTTCGTTCCTCGTTCCAACCTTAGACGCGACGAGCACGGTGGTTCGACGACCTGGCTCCTACCGACTTATTGACTGTCTCCATGGGGGCGACAGTACGCCGTTAGGATCGGCCAGATCCCGCCGCGCCGGGAGCGTTCCAAGCGTTCGACCCGAAAGCCACCCTCGGTCACTGCCGCCCGGACGTCGAAGGGTCGGCAGCCGACCCGCGCGAACCCCGGGACGCATCGGTAGGCCCATTCGTACCCGCGCAGGAACCGGGATCGATCCGTGTCCGCGCGATCCATCGTCACGGCACACAGCCGTCCGTCGGGCGCGAGCACACGCCGTATCTCCCACAGCACTACCCGAAGCGAGGGCCGATCGAACAGCTCCAGGACGTCGAAGGCCACCACCGCATCGACGCTACCGGCCCCGAGTGGTAACTGCCGTGCGTCGCCACGGAGAATCGAAACCCGGCCGCTACCCGCCGACGCCCGGAGCCGAGCGCCGCTCTCGGCGAGCATCCCCGGGACCGCGTCGAGCGCGTACACGCTCCCGCACTTCCCGACCCGTTCGGCCAGATCGGGAAGTGTGAGCCCCGGTCCACAGCCCAGATCGAGCACGCGACTGCCCGGCGCGGGATCGAGGCGCTCTATCGCCCGTCGCTTCGAGGGGTGTTCCAGCCGAGCGAGAGTACTGCCATACAGCGACGCCCACCGGTCGTAGGTCCCCCGCACCACCCGGTTCGAGACCGGCACCGGGAGAGCGTCCCCTTCGTTCTGGTCGCTCCCTCCATTCCGGGTCCCACCTCGGTCGGCTCCTTCGTTCCCGCCCATCCTCAGCGCGCCCTCACGCGAGGACGACCGGCCCGAACTGCCTTGACGGTTGTGCGCGGCGAGCGGGCTAGCGGGAACGCTTATTTCGATCCGCTCGGTGTGAACGGTAGACGATGGCACACTCCTCGACCCCCGAGTTCTGGACGACGGCTGCCGTGCCGGCTGACGTCCCCGACGCGCTCGATGCCGGCTTCGGCGTCAACGCCGAAATCGAGATCGCCGACGGGGCCGCCCGGTTCGTCGCGAACGCGGCCGACGCGCGCGACCTCCTCGCTGCTCTCCTCCCGGCGGAGGCCGATCCCCTTCGCCTGTCGGCGAGTCTCTGTCCGGACTGTCTCGCCGAGCGCGCCCACGACCGGATGATCGTCCCGATGGTCCTCTTCGAGGCGAGCGGGGAAATCCGCCTCCGGAAACGCTGTGAGAGCCACGGCGTCCAATCCGAGGTCTGCTGGACGGATGCGGAGCTGTACCACCGGGCTCAGGCGTACGACGAGACGAGTCGCCACCCGGCGTTCGGGACCATTTCCGAGGATACGACAGGAAAGGAGCCCGCTTTCCGCGACGCATCCCCGGCCGAGGGCGCCTGTGGGACCGGCGAGGGGTGTTGTACGACCGCGAGTACTAGTACTGGCACCGCGGGCATCGGTAACATTACGGTGACCAACCGCTGTGATCGGTCCTGTCACTACTGCTTTTTCTACGCCGAGTCGAGCGAGTCCCTCTACGAGCCGACGAAAGCCGCAATCGAGGACATGGCCGCCGATCTCGCCGAGGCGAACGTCGGTGCCATCCAACTCACTGGCGGGGAGCCGACCGTCCGGGAGGACATCGTCGAGATCGTCGGGATCGCCGCCGAGTACGCCGATCAGGTTCTGCTCAACACCCACGGCGCTCGGTTCGCTGCCGATCCCGATCTCGCACGGCAGGTCGGCGCGGCCGGCGCACGCGGGATCTACACGAGCTTCGACGGCGCCAGTCCCGAGTACAACCCGAAGAACTACTGGGAGTTTCCCCGCACGCTCGCCGCCTGTCGGGACGCCAGGATGTGTGCGATGCTGGTGCCGACGATCGTCGGCGGCTGGAACGACGAGAACCTGGGTGATATCGTCCGGTTCGGGGCGGCCAATGCCGAGACGGTCTGTGGGGTGAACTTCCAGCCCGTCTCGCTCGTCGGCCGGATGGACGGGGACCAGCGACGCGAACAGCGGATCACGATCCCCGACGTTATCGAGCGGATCGCCGTCGATACCGACGGCGCGATCCCCGCCGAGGCCTGGTATCCGCTTCCGGTCTTCCGTGCGCTCGCGGAGTTCCTCTCGAACTGGGCCGGGGGTGGGCTGTACGGCCTGTCGAGTAGCTTCTCCTCGTGGCTGGTCACCTACGTTCTCGTCGACGGCGAGGAACTCGTCCCGATCACCGACGTTATCGACGTCGGCGGACTGCTCGACGTACTCCGGGAGGTAGTCGAGGACCACGGCGGCCAATCAGGAGCACTCGATCGCGCGCGGGTCGGGACGCGCCTGCTCGCCGATCTGGAGGAGTTACTCGGCCCCGCGGCCTCCACGAGCGGTGCGTTCGGCGACGCGCTCCGCGCGGCACTGACCGAGGGTGGCTTCGAGGAGCTGTTCGACCGGTTGGCCGAGCGCTACGATCGCGTGCTGCCACTCGGTATCAAACAGTTCCAGGACCCCTACAACTACGATCTGGACCGGGTCGCGGACTGTGACGTCCACTACGCGATGCCCGACGGCTCGGTCGTTCCCTTTTCGGCGTACAACGTCGTGCCGGAGCTCTACCGTGACCGGGTGAAACGCGAGCACTCGATCTCGGTCTCACAGTGGCGCGATCGGAAGTACACGGCCCTCGAACGTGCCGACGCGCCGAATCGCGTTCGACGGGACGCCGACGTGATCGACCCCGATGGGGCGGACGACCGAACGTCCAACGAAGGGATCTTCGGCGTCGACATCACCTCCCGTCGGCAAGGAGACGTCCAGCAGCGCGAGACGATCGCCGAGGCCTACCAGGCGTCGATCGAGGATCTGGAGCCGGTCTGGTCGGTGCTCTGAGACGGGAACGTGGCCGCCGAGCGGAAACGCTCTTTGAGGCAGGGGCACGAACGGCCGTACCGATGAGCGACAGTGAACCGGCCAACGAGGAGTTCGACCGCGTCAGGGAACGGGCCGCCGAGGAGATCACCGAACGGGACATCCGCTCGATGTACGTCGGGCTGATCGACGCAGCCGGCGAGAACGAGTTCTACTTCGCGAACGCCGACGACGCGGACCTCCAGGGACTGGCGGTTACTCAGCTCGGGATGATGACCCGGGTCCTCGCGGACCAATCGAACCTGAGCGCCGAGGAGGTCGCCGAACTGGCCACCCAGCGAGCCGAGGAGATGGACCTGCGCCGCTGAGGATTTCCCAGGCCGATCGGGGATCGGCGGCTCGCTCCCGACCGAGACCGGTCAGTCCGATCGAGCGTCCGTCGGCCCGATCGTCGTCTCTAGCGTGCCGATCCCTTCGTACCGGATTTCGATCTCGTCGCCCGGCTCGACGAGCCCGGGGTTAGCGGGGCTGCCGAAGGCGATCACGTCGCCGGGTCTGAATATAAAGCGCTCGGAGAGAAAGGCGATCACCTCCATAGGGTCGAACAACATCTGTGCGGTCGAGGCTTCCTGGCGAGTCTCGCCGTTGATCGTCGTCTCCATGGCCATCTCTGCCGGGTTGACGTCGGTTGCGATCCAGGGTCCGAGCGGTGCGGAACCGTTCCAGGCCTTCCGTGCCGTCCGTCCCGGTTGATCGAGCGCGTCCATGTCGTTCATGATCGTATAGCCTCTCAGTACGTCGGGAACCGCCGCGGGATCGATCGCGTGACACTTCCGGTCGATCACGGCCGCCAGCTCCCCGGCGTAGGTGAGCTCGCTCGTGAAGGAGGGATAGGCCAGCTCGGCTCCGGGTGGGTGGACCGACGCCGGCGGCTTGAGGAAGAAATCCGGCTCCTCCGGCCGTTCGTAATCCATCTGCTCGATCGTCGCAGCGTAGTTCCGTCCGACACAGTACAGTGCCGAGGGCTCACAGGGAGCGAGCAGCGTCGCTTCCTCGCCGAGCGCGTAGGTCCCGCTCTCGGCGTGGAGCGTGCCGTCCGCTACCGTTCCCTCGACGATGCCGTTTGCCGTCCGCGCTCGTGCAAGCCGCATCGATCGGTCCTCGGCAGCCAGCGAGCATACCACCGTCGATGATCGACGACCGGTGACCGGTAATCGTCACTCCGACTCTCTCGACGACCGTTCGGTATCGACCGGCGGTCAGTACGTCGAGTACTGCACGGTCCCGGGATCGATCCGAACAAGTACGTTCTCCGGCCACGCGGAGGGGTCGGCGCCGTACTTCGGGTTGATACGTGCTTCGGCCGCTTCGGTCTCCTCGTCGTCCTCGATCACCGTGGCCTGCCCGAGTATCGTCACCGCCCACTGCGCCCGTCCACCCCGGTCCTTCTGGACCGACAGCGCGACCCGCGGGTTCGCCCGGATATTCGCCAGCTTGCGCCCCGTCGTGAGCACCTCGATCGTGTTCTCGGTGTAGCCATACCAGACGGGCGCGACGTGTGGGCGGTCCTCGACGCTGGTCGCGAAGTGGGCTATGAGTGGTTCGCTCGTGAGCAGTGCCTCGGCCTCGGCCGGTACCCCGTTGCTCATACGTCCCTCGGAACACCCTACCCGAAAACCGTTGTTGCCCGTTCAGCTGAGAACTCGGTCGGCCACCGTTTCGGGAGGACGAGGACTCGACTCGGACTCCCCTGGGGACGATCGCTGGATTACCGGTAGCCAAGCGCCTTGAGTCGGGTGGCGACGCCCGAGGGCGGCCCTCGTTCGTCCCCTTCCTCGATGCCGCCGAGGCGATCGGCGTGTTCGCTCACCGCCCGGTGGAGCCGCCTGACTGTCTCGGTGCCCGCCTCTTCCGCGTAGACGTTCTCCCGCTCGGCCGGATCGACCGACCGCCGGTAGAGTTCCCGGTGACCGGAGTCGGTGTGATAGATATAGGTCCATTCCCGCGTGCGTGCGCTTGCGAGTAACTCCCCCTCGTCGAGACGCCGCGGGATCGGCTGCTGGGTAACCTTCTCGCCCCGGACGGTGACCGATACCACTGGTCGCTCCGCGATCGGTTCCCCCGCCTGAATCGCTCGATCGAGGCTTTGGCCCTCGAATTCGGGCGGGCTATCGACACCCATCCCCGCACAGACCGTCGGCGCGATCGTATCGAGACCCACCGCCCGGCCGACCCGCTGGGAGAGTCCCTTCGGATGGTCGACGATCAGCGGGACGTGGATCAGCTCCTCGTAGAGCTTGGGGTAGTGTGCCAAGTGGCCGTGCTCCTGGAACTCCTCGCCGTGATCGCCCGCGACGACGATCGAGGTACGATCGCGCAGGCCGCGGGCCGCCAACCCGTCGAGTACCTCCTGTATGCTGGTGTCGATCCCGCGGATCGCCGCGCGGTAGAGCTGGCGAAGCCGGCCCAGCGTCCCCGCGTCGACTTCGAGTCCGAGGCCGGTCCGGGCGTGGGCGCGCAGTGCCCTGAGTATCCCGACCCGATCGCCCGTGACCGCCGCGACGTGCCGCGGTGCGGGGAGATAAGGGGTGTGGGCGTCCATGTAGTGAATCCAGAGGAAGAAGGGTTCCTCGACGCGCTCGACGAACGACTGTGCACGAGCCCCCACGGCCGCTGCACGCGCGTTACCCGCCGCGGCCGCTCGTGTGTTTCGAGTCCGCTCGTCCGATGGGGTTTCCGAACTCCACGGCCCGAGGCTCCCGTCCGCTACCGACCCGATCGTCCCCTTCGCTCGGTTCGTCGCCCGCCGAGTCGCCGTCCCTGCCAGTTGCACCCAGCCCTGGACGGTAGGATGGGCACTCAGGTACTTGCTGTAGACCCCATTCTCCTCCCCGAGCAGGTCGTCGAACTCGCCAAAGCCCCGATCGTACCCCCAGTGATCGGTCAGAAAGCCATTGGCCGCGTTGATGCCCGCGGTCGTGATTCCCGCTTCCGAGAGGGTTTCGGCGAGCGTCGGCGAGTCGGGCAAGCCAATAGAGGGCGAGCGCTCGAAGACGGGTCGGGAGGACATAATCGAGGGAAAGGAAAACGGCGTCCAGTTGCCGTGTGCGAAGGCGGCCTCGAAGGCCGTCCCGCGATCGCGGAGTCCGGCGAGCGTCGGGGCGTGTTCGCTCGCTCCGGGTCCCGAGAGCGCGTCGGCTCGCAGCGAGTCGATCGTGATCAGTACCGTCCCGGCGAGGTTACCCTTCTCTCCGGACCGTGGCTCTCGAAGGCGATCCATTCGTCCTATGAATCGATCGCCGTTCCTCAGCAAATAGCTTTCCACTTGCAGGTCCGTATTCCTGCCCGTCACTGTTCTCGTTCGAACCGTTCTGTCAGCAATCGTCGATCAAGGGTCGTCGATCGGGGTCGTCGAGGCCGTGTACTGCTACCGAGGGCCAAGAACTATATGGGCGAGCGGTGATGGGAGAACTGACTCATGACACAGGTCACGTTGGGAGTCGCCAAGGAGCTGCTCGACGCGGCTGAACAGCGCGCCTCCGAGATCGAGGTCCCGATGTGTATCGCGGTCGTCGACGACGGCGCGAACCTCGTCGCCTTCCGGCGAATGGACGACGGCCTGCTCGGCAGCGTCTCGATCGCCCAAGAGAAAGCCTACACCGCCGTCGCTCTCGAGGACACGACCGAGGACCTCGCCGAGGCGGCCCGCCCGGACGCCCCCTTACACGGCATCCAGTCGGACGATGGCGGCCGCTTCGTCGTCTACGGCGGTGGGATCCCGATCACCGACGACAGTGGGGCGGTAGTGGGTGCGGTCGGTGCCAGTAGCGGTACCGTCGAGGAAGACATGACTGTAGCACAGGCCGGCGTCGACGCGTTCGACGCTTGACTGACACTCCCTCGACGCCGGGCCGGTCGATCCCAGTCCCAGTCCCGGTCCCAAGCCCCGGTGGGTCCGGCCTGTCGGGGAGATCGCTTGCGACCCTTCTCCCGTAGGCTTATGCGAGCGCGGGGAGACCTTCTCCGGATGGAAAGCGAGAGATCGTACCGATCGGCGACCGAAATCGCCGCGGCGATCCGAGAAGGGGAGCGGTCGGCGCTGTCGGTGATCGAGGCGACCATAAGTCGGATCGAGGCACACGACGAGGTCACGAACGCTTTCTGTACGATCGCTCCCGAGCGCGCCCGGGAGAGCGCACGCGAGATCGATCGCGCCATAGCGGCGGGCGAGGCGGTCGGGCCGCTCGCCGGAGTACCCATAGGAGTCAAGGACCTGATCGACGTCGCCGGAGTGCGAACGACCTACGGCTCGATGGCCTTCACCGAGCACACTCCCGAAGAAAGTTCCCTCGCCGTCTCGCGGCTCGAATCCGCAGGAGCGGTGATCGTCGGGAAGACCAACACTCCCGAGTTCGGTCGGAAGCCGATGACCTCTAACTCCATTTTCGGCACGACGTCGAACCCCTGGAACACCGACCGGACGGCCGGCGGCTCCTCGGGGGGCAGTGCCGCGGCGCTGGCCGATGGGCTGGTCCCGCTGGCACTCGGCACCGACGCCGCCGGTTCGCTCCGAATCCCTTCGAGTGCGTGTGGCATCTACGCGCTTGTCGCCGATTTCGGGCGCGTCGCCCGCGGTCCGGCCGCTACCAGAAACGACGCGTTCGTTCCGATCCAGCCCTACGGCCACGTCGGGCCGATGAGCCGCACTGTTAGGGACACCGCCCTCGCGCTCGACGCCCTCGCGGGCCCCCACCCGGCCGATCCCTACAGCCTCGCCGAGCGACCGGCGGACGCCTATCGCGAGGCGATCCGATCGGTAGGCGACGACCGGCCCCTCGCCGGCTTCGATATCGCGTATAGCCCCGACCTCGGCATCGCCCAGTACGACAACAGGATCGAGCGCACTGTCGCCGATGGAGCGAGGACCTTCGAAGCCGCCGGCGCGGACGTCACCCGGATAGAGTCGGTCTTCGAACAGTCCTGGGAGAGCCTCTTCGAGGCGCTGAGTACGCTGCTTCAGGTCCGCTATGCGGGCCTGTACGACGACCTGCGGCGAAACGCGGGCATCGACCTCCTCGATCCCGCTCTCGAGATCACCGAGGAAGTCGTCTCCCGGATCGAGAAAGCAAAGCGGGTGGACGCGATCGATTTCAAGCGCGCCGAGCGAGCCCGGACGAGTGTCTACGACGCGATCCAGCAGGTCTTCGAGCGCTACGATCTGCTCTGTACGCCCCTGCTCACGACCGTCCCTTTCGAGAAAGACACCGAACCTACCGAGATCAGTGGGCAAGAGATCCACCCGCTGCATGGCTGGCATCTCGCCTGGCCGCTCAATCTCACCGGCAACCCCGCGGCCTCGGTTCCCGCCGGCTTCGTCGATGGGCTTCCTACTGGCCTCCAAGTTATCGGGCCGCGCCGCGCCGACGAGCGGGTGCTCCGAGCGAGTGCGGCCTTCGAACGCGAACGGCCTTGGCAGGACGCCTATCCGCCGCGGTAGGTCCCGTCCGCCCTTATCGCGCGAGGATCGATCGGGCTGCTCGTATCGTGCCCGCAGTACCACCGATGCTCGGTTCGTTCGGCGTTTTTCGTCTGTGTCGCCCGGCAGGATCGCCCGCGCTCTCGCCGCCGATCCGGTAGGCCGATTCGATGGGACATCTCTCCCGACGGTAGAGCCCGGGACGGAGTGCACGCCATGGCAAGGAGTCCCCGATTCCAGACCGGCGGATCGTAGTAGATGACGTCGACGACGGTTGTCTGCCCGTAGAAGGGCCACAGCGGTTCGAGCGGTGCGTCGATATCGGGTGCGGGAAGCAGGTCCGCGAGGACGTGGGCCCAATCCCCGAGGAGAAAGCCACTGCCCGCGAACACGACCGTCGTCTCCCGGGAGATCGACTCGCTGTGGGGTCAGGCGTGGGCGTCGAGTCGGCCGGTGAAGAATCTCGCTACCAGGGCCCCGCCGAGAACGCTCGCGAGTAGCACGAGAAATATCGTGTGGGTCACCCCGTGGCGCTGGACCGTCGGGAAGACACGCCGTAGAACAGATCGGCGTCGGCAGCGCGGTCAGGGGGGTAAAGCCGACGAACGCTACGCTCGCGCGTCGTCCCCAGCCGGGACCAGGCCGGCGCGGCGAACGACAGAGCGATCGCGACGTGCCCGCTCACGTCCATCATAGGCCCCCTGATTCGGCCGCCGGTAAGTACCTGTTATCCCTTCGATCGCCGGTCGACCGCCAGCCGATCGCCGCTCGCGGATCGCTGGGGTTATCCTCAGACCCTTCCCCCCGATTGGCGATGGCCGAGACGACCGCTTCGCGCGGGGACTACCTACTGCTGGGGCTCGCGAGCCTGGGCTATGCTTGTCTGACCTTCGTCTGGTTCTCGGTGGCGGCCTTTCTCCCGGTGCTCACCACTCGCTTCGGTCTCTCGGGTACGGAGGCCGGCCTGCTCACGGGGATCATCCCGCTGGTCTATATCCCATTCTCGCTCGCCAGCGGGCTCGCAATCGACCGTATCAGCGCGCCGCGGGCGATCGCCGCCGGCCTCTCAGTTTTTCGGGGTCGCCCAGCTCGCCCGTGGCTTCGCCCCCGGCTTCCCGACGCTGCTCGCGCTCACCGGCGTGGTCGGGCTCGGCGGGACGGCGATTACCTTCGGTCTCCCCAAGCTCGTCGCCGAAGGGTTTTCACCCACCAGGTCGGGAACGCTCTCGTCGGTCTATCTCTTAGGATCGTATCTCGGCATCGCCGCGGCCTTCGGGCTCGGACGAGCGATCCTCGGCCCACTATTGGGGGGCTGGCGGCCGGTCTTTCGCTGGAGCGGGCTCGCGGTGCTTGCCTTCGCGCTCGTCTGGATCGCGGCTGTCGGATGGGTTTCCCGCCGAGACGATCGCGACGCCGACCGCCGAGCCGGGGGAACGGATACAGAACGCGCGGCGAGCGATCCCGCCGCCGAGACCGGGACCGGGGTCGATGACGAAGCCGGAACCGCCGTCCGATCGATCGCAGCGGACCTGAAGCGGGTGGGCACCCACCCTGAGATGCGTCTGTTAGTCCTTATTAGGGCGATGTACCTCTTTACCCTACACGGCCTCCAGAACTGGCTCGCCGTCGCGCTCGAAGCGAGGGGGATCGCTCCTTCGA
>PXRJ01000019.1 GCA_003021705.1 Halobacteriales archaeon QS_3_64_16 | reverse complement strand
GGACTCTTCCCCTCGGCGCGTTTCAGGCTGCCGTTCGGGCCTTGCGTGGACGACGTCGACGGTTTCCTCGCTCCCGGTTCTCGTTCTTCCCGTCCGTTCTCCTGTTCGGGGCCAGGAGTCCTCTCCGATCTATTCGTAGACGTGGACGCTGCCGGTCGCGTTGTCCCGGATATAGTCCCAGTCGTACTCAACACCGAGCCCGGGACCCTCGGGCACCGGCACCGTTCCCTCATCGTCGATCGCATTCTCTAGTTCGTCGGTGTACTCTCCTTCGTAGACCGGTGGCGGGGTGTTGTCACACTTTGGATGCACGAGGGCGAGTTCGTAGTAGTTGGCGTTGCGCGTCGCGGCGATGCAGTGGCGCTGGGCGGGGCCGGGCGCGTGGAACTCACAATCGAGGCCGAACCCTTCTGCCACTCGGGCGATCTTCATCGCGCCGGTGATTCCTGCGTCGTACTCGGGGTCCGCACGCAGGAAGTCAGTCGCCTCGCTTGCGGCGAAGTCGGTGTGGGGTTCGAGCCCGCGGACGTGCTCGGTCGCGAGAAGCGGCGTCGTCAAGGACTGTCTGAGCTTCCGGTGGGCGTGCTGGGAGATGCCACCCTCCCGGTAGGGGTCCTCGTACCAAAAAAATCCTTGCTCGTCACAAGCCCGTCCCACGCTCAGTGCGTCGGCGAAGGTTTCGAGTTCGCAGGCCGGATCACACATCAGGTCCATCTCGCTCCCGACGCGCTCACCTACGGCACGAATCGTCTCGATCTCCTGGTCGACGTCGCGGGCGCGGTCGCTGCCGCCCCAGCCGTGGATCTTGAAACCCGGATAGCCCATGTCGCGACAGTCGGCGGCGAAGTCGGCGTAGGCCTCCGGACTGTCGAGTCCACCATTGCTATCGCCGTGATAGGTCGAAGCGTAGGCGGGCAGGCGCTCGCGGTAGGTCCCCAAGAGTTCGTGGATCGGCGCGTCGTAGTGTTTGCCCGCGAGATCCCAGAGCGCGATGTCGATCGGGCCCATGCCCATCCGGTCGTACTTCCGAAGGGCGCGTTTGATCTCCGAGAAGTGTCGTTCCCGCTTCAGGGCGTTCTTGCCGATCAGGTACTCCGCGATACTATTGATTTGGGCGAAGGCAGGGGAGTTCCCGCCGACGTACTCGCCGGTGGGGCCCGCGTCGGTCTCGACGCGGATCGCATAGAGGTTCCGGGTGGTGGTCTCGCCGGGGTCGTAGACGAGATTGAACCCGTGCTCGTCGGTCCCGACGTCCGCCAGTGGGTAGGCGAATTCGGTCGTCTCGATGCGGGTGATCTCCGGTGCCATGCCCGCCGATTTAGCCGACGGCGCGATAAAAACCAGGGACGTGCGCAACGGTCACGACTGCGATGCCGTCGCTCTCACCGAAGCACTTCGTCGCCGAGCCGGGACAGCGGGCGAGCGGAAAGTAACGGAGCCTCAGGCCGCCGGTTCGACGGTCTCTTCGTCGTCGAGTTTCCGGCTGCGAAGTGCCTCGCCGGTCTCGGCCCCGAAGATGTGGATCGCGTCTTCGGGGAGCCGAGCGTACACTTCCTCGCCCGCTTCGATCCGGCGCAGCCCCGAGACCGTCGCGACGAAGGTATCCGAGTCCTCTAGGTCCATCGCGACCCGGTCGTCGTCCGCGACAGCACTCTCCTCGCCGGCCGCCCCGCCGACGGACTCGGTGCCGGTTGCCGCCTCGTCGAAGGCCAGATAGACGTTGTTGCCGTCGCCGACCGGCTCGACGACGTCGACGACCGTCCGGAAGTCGTGTCTGCCGCCCTGGTCCCGGTCACTGCTTCGATCGCCGCCGCGCCGATCACTTTCGGTCCGATCGCCCTCGGTCCTGGTGAGGACCTCGACGTCCTCCGGTCGGATCCCCAAGGTCACCTCCCGGACGTCGCCGAGTGCCTCGCGGGTCTCGCTCGAAATCGGATAGGTGAACTCCTCGCCAACCAGTTCCTCGCCTTCGACCTCCATCTCGAAGACGTTCATCGAGGGCTCACCGATGAAGCCCGCGACGAAGAGGTTCGCCGGCTCGTGATAACACTCCAGCGGGGTGCCGACCTGCTGGAGCCGCCCGTCGTTCAACACGGCGATCCGATCGCCCATCGTCATCGCCTCGGTCTGGTCGTGAGTGACATAGACCGTGGTGACCCCCAGGTCCTCCTGGAGGCGCTGGAGTTCGGTGCGCATCTGGGCACGCAGCTTGGCGTCCAAGTTCGAGAGCGGTTCGTCCATGAGGAAGACGGCGGGATCGCGGACGATCGCCCGGCCGAGTGCGACCCGCTGTTGTTGCCCGCCGGATAACTCGCCGGGCTTGCGATCGAGGAGTTCCGCGATGCCCATCATCGTCGCCGTGCTCTCGACGCGCTCGCCGATCTCCCCGTCGTCGAGATCCGTCGATTCCTCCAGACCGAAGCTCATGTTCCGCCGGACGCTCATATGCGGGTACAGCGCATAGGACTGAAAGACCATCGCGATGTCCCGGTCTTTCGCCTGCCGGTCGTTCACGACGGTGTCGTCGAGTCGGATCTCGCCGCCGGTGATCGTCTCGAGGCCGGCGACCATCCGTAGCGTGGTACTCTTTCCACAGCCCGACGGCCCGACGAGGACGATGAACTCGCCGTCGGCGATGTCGATCGATACGTCGTCGACGGCCACGACCGTATTGCCGTCGTCGTCGAAGTGCTTGGTGAGCGAATCGAGCGTTACTCGTGTCATGATGTGTTCTGGTGTCGGTGGATCACTGGCCGGTCAGGTGGTCCGGCCGGCGACTCCCTCCGCGAACTGCTCGGTAAAGAGGATATAGACCAGCAGCGTCGGCAACGCCGCGAGGAAGGCACCGGCCATCTGGAGGTTGTACTGCTGGACGAACGACCCCGAGAGCTGATTGAGCGCGATCGTGACCACCCCGTTCGAGGGGGTCGTGATGAGCACCAGAGCAAAGAGCAGGTCGTTCCAGACCTGCGTGAACTGGAAGATGAAGGCCACGGCGAACATCGGCTTCGAGAGCGGCAGGACGATCCGCCGGTAGACGCCGAAGACGCTCGCACCGTCGAGTCGTGCGGCCTCCAGCATGTCCTCGTTGAAGCTCTGGTAGTACGATCGGAACAGGACCGTGCAGATCGGAATACCATAGGCCGTGTGAGTGATCATCAACTCGATCAGATCGACGTAGTTCGCGACGATCGGTAACGGGGCTAACAGATTCGTCAGGTCGATGAAACCCCAGAGCTGGGTCAGCGGCACCAACACGGCCTGGTAGGGGATGAACACGCCCGCCAGGAATAGAGCCATGACCGCGACCTGACCGCGCCAGCGGATATGGGTCAGTCCATACGCCGTGAGACTGCCGAGCGTCGCGGAGGCGATCGTCGCCGGGATCGCAAAGAGCGCGCTGTTGGCGAGCGCGTAGGCCAGTCGGTTCCAGGCCGTCAGCCACGGATCGACCGTCAGTCCTCCGAAGGGAGGTGGCGCGAACGGCGACGTCTCGGTGAAGGCCGACTGAGTCTTAAAGGCCGTTATGAGTCCCGTCTCGAGCGGTGCCAGATAGAATCCCACGAGCCCGATCAGGACCAGATACAACCCGACTCTGCGCGGGCGCGCGTGAAGGTCGGCTGCGAACCGGCCGAGCCGACTCGCCCCTACGTCGCCGCTGCCGTCGGTCCGGACCGCTCGTTCGCCGTTTCGCTCGCCGTCGTCGCCCGGCCCTTCTTCGGCGTCTCGACTCCCAGCGGCCGGGTCCCGTCGGCTCATAGGGTCCCCCGTCGGTACTGGCTGTAGAGATACGGCGAGACGATCGTCAGCGCCATGACGAACAACACTACTGCGATCGCCGAGCCATACGCCCAGTTCGTCGCCGAGAAGGCCTCGCGGAACATCATCACCGCGAGGATGTCGACTGCCGGGCCGGGCGTATCGCCGAAGAGTACGAACAGGAAGTCGAAGGCCTTCAGCGCAAAGACCATCAGTAGTACTGTGGCGCTCACCGTCGAGGCACGTAATTGCGGAACGATCACCCGCCAGTACATGCGCAGGGTGTTCGCGCCGTCGACCCTGGCGGCCTCGAACTGGTCGTTCGGGATCGCCCTGAGCCCGGCGAGATAGACGATCATCGCGTAGCCGCTGAACTGCCACACTAACGCGAAGATCACCGCGCCGAGGGCGTACTGTGGATCGGACAGCCAGTTCCGGGCGAGAAAGCCGAGGCCGACCGACCTGAGGCCGACGTTGATCAACCCACTGGTAGGGTTGTAGATCCACGACCAGAACAGCGCCGTCACGACGAAGGAGAGGCTCATCGGCAGCAAGTAGATCGTCCGGAAGACGTTCTCGCCCCGGATGCCCCGATCGATGAGGATCGCGACCGCCAGTCCGATCGCGAGCGAGCCGACCGTGAAGACGATCAGGAGGACGAAGGTGTTGCGCGCGGCGATGAGGAAGTTCGGGTCCGAGAGCATCCGCGCGTACATCGAGAGATCGAGGTTCGCGTACTCGGGCCGACCGAGTCCGCTCCAGTCGGTCAGCGAGATGAGGACGTTCCACCCGATCGTCCCGTAGACGAACACCGCCATGAGCACGCCGGCGGGCAGCCAGAAGGGAAGCGAACGGACGAACTCGCTGTCACGGAGATCGCTCAGCCGGCCGGTGCCGGCTTCGCTGGTACCGTCGGCTGTGCCCCCCGAGACGGTCGTCCCGCCGTCGGTCCTGGCCGTTCGACCGTCCCCGCCGTCGGCTCCGTCGACCCCATCGGCGTCGTCGTGCCCGCCGGTTTCGCCGCGACGACGATCGGGCGCGTCCCGCGTGTGCCGTCCCATCCGTTACTCCTGGTCGAACGCGCTCTGGATCCCGTTGTAAGCCTGATCCACGTCCCAGTTCGAGGTGAACGTCGCGAAGGTCCCTTCGATCGAGCTTTTCACCGCCGGCGTAACGCCGGTCCCGTGGGCGATCGTCGGTGGTTGGGCCTCTGAGTTCCCGAACTGCTCGCGCTGCTGGGTGAGGAACGGGCCGAACGGCTCGTCCGAGACGTCGGTCCGCGGCGGGATCGACCCCTTGAACGATCGAGTACGTCCCCTGCGAACCGGGGAACGGAACGTAGTTCCAGTCCGTCTCGTAGGCGAAGCCCTCCTGGGCTTCGTACTGGCCGGCCGCCCAGTCGCCCTGGTGGATGAACGCCGCCTCGCCGTTGACCACCTTGCTGTTGGCCTGATCCCAGGAGATCGACCCGGCGTCCTCGTTCCAGTACTGGCGGTACTCGTTCACGCGGGAGAGCGCTCCCTTGACGGCCTGCTCGTGGGCCCCGACGTCGCCCTGTTGGACGTCACGGTACGGATCGACGCCCTGCTCGCTCAACATGGTTATCTCCCAGAGCTGTAGGGTCGTCCAGGGGCTCTGGGTCGAATGGGCCATCCCGGTGGCGTCGGTGTTCTGTTGTACCTGCTGGAGTGCCTGGGTGAGACTCGCCGGATCGGAGACGCTCGCCGGATCGACGCCGGCCTGTTCGACGACCTGCGTGTTGTAAAACAGGTTGTTGAGCCGGTGAATGTTGATGGGTACGGCGACGAAGGTACTGTCCGGTTGCGAGAGTTCGCGTGGCCCGTCGACGTAGGCGTCCTGCATCTCCTGGGTCCAGACGTCCCCGATGTCACGGAGCGCGTTCGCCTCGAGGTAGGGGGCCAGGGACTGTCCGGGCCAGATCTGGAAGGTCCCTGGAGGGTTCTCGTTCAGAATACGATTGCGGATAACCGCGTCCTGGGCGCTGCCGGCCCCGCCCGGCGCAGGGTTGTCGTTGATCTCTACGTCGGGGTACTCCTGTCTGAACCCCTCGAACAGGGCGTTGATCGCGTCCTGCTCGCCGCCGGCGGTCCACCAGTGGATGATCTCCAGACCGCTGCCGCCACTACTACTGCCGCCGCTGCCGCTACCGTTGGCGCCACTACTGTTGCCGCCACCACCGTCGTTGCCACCGCCACCGCTTGGACCGCCGGTGCAACCGGCAATCCCGGCCATACCAATGGTCCCGGCCACAGCGGCGCGCTTCAGGTACTGTCGTCGTTGGAGTTCGTCTTCGCTTACCATGGAAATCGCCGTACTTCTCGGATGCATCTACGTCATAAAAGATTTTGCCTGTTTACTCGCTGTCGAGACAACTCCTTGCTTGACACCGACGGCAGTGCGGTCGAACGCTTCCGAGAGAGTGGTTGCTACCCGTTTCGACCGCGTCGGTAGACGATCGGTTACGTTTGCGTTCCTCGTGGAGTCGATTCCCCTGGACTTTATACTGACAGTGGGCGGGCAATCCACGTCGGAGGCCTCCTCGTCTCCGGCTACCCATAGCATGAACGGAGACAAAGCGGAAGCGGAGACCGAATCGGTCGCGGAGTTCATAGAGAGTACCCGGCGACAGTTCCTCCAGGCTACCGGCGGGCTATCGGCCGCCACGTTCGCGGGGACGGCCGCCGCTGGAGGAGGCAAGGGCGATAGCGGGGGTGGCGAGTCGAACTTTTCCGATCGGGTCGAGACGCTCCTCGCGGAACTCTCGCTCGAAGAGAAGGTCGGCCAGATGACACAGATCGAGATCACTGCGCTCGATCCCGAGACGGAGTACGAAGGAAGCGACGCGGTCGAGACGATCGGCGACCTCTTCACCGAGTATGGAGTGGGGTCGTTGCTCTCCGGTGGGGCTACGGCCCCGGATTACGGCCCCGAGGAGGCGCAAGAAGGACTGAACGATCTCCAGGAGTTCGCGATCGAGAACACCGACTCGGGAATCCCCTTCGCCTACGGGCTCGACGCCGTTCACGGGAACGTCACCGTCGACGGCGCTACTGCCTTCCCGCACAACCCCGGGCTCGGGGCAACGCGGGATCCGGAGCTGATCGAGGAGGTCGGTCGGGCTACCGGCGAGTCGCTCGCGGCCGTCGGCGCACACTGGAACTTCTCCCCTGTGGCGGACCTCCAGCGCGATCCGCGGTGGGGCCGGTTCTACGAGGGGTTCAGCGAGGACCCGTATCTCGCTTCGGTGATGGTCGACGCGATGGTCAGCGGGATGGAATACGAGGAGGACGGCGAGATGGCTGTCGGTTCGACGACGAAACACTTCGTCGGCTACTCCCGACCCGAAAACGGGAACGATCGGAGTCCCGCTCACATCCCAGGTCGACGGTTAGGGCAGAAACACTTCCCGCCGTTCGAGGCCGGTATCGCGGCCGGCACGGAGACGATCATGGTCAACAGCGGGTCGGTGAACGGTATCCCGGTTCACGCCTCCGAGTACCTGCTCACCGAGGTCCTGCGGGACCACTGGGGATTCGAAGGGGTCCTTCTCTCCGACTGGATGGACTTCCAGCGCATGGTCGAGATGCACGAGTACGTCCCTACCTTCCGGGAGGCGGTCCGCGAGGGGATCAACGCCGGCGTCGATATGTATATGGTACCCTACGAGGTCGGCGAGTTCGTTTCGACCCTCGTCGATCTGGTCGAGAACGGTGAGGTCCCCGAGGCGCGGATCGACGAGGCCGTCGCCCGTATCCTGCGCTACAAGGAACGCCTCGGGCTGTTCGACGATCCCTACGCCGACGCCGATATCGATGCGGTTATCGGCAGCGATCGCGAGGTCGCACGACAAGCGACGAGCGAGTCACTGACGCTGTTGAAAAACGACGAGGGGGCGCTGCCGCTCGACGATGACCTCGATTCGATCGTCGTCGCCGGCCCGAGCGCCGATAGCGTTCGCAACCAAATGGGCGGCTGGACGCTCGCCTGGCAGGGCCTCCCCGAAGACGTAGAGGCCGAACCGGCGGCGATCACGGTTTTAGAGGGAATCGAGGAGACCGTCTCCTCGGACACTGAGGTCAGGCACACTCCAACGGGTTTCACCTGGAACCCCTACGCGGAAGACGAGTTCAGCTTCGAGAAAGCCGACGAGGTAACCTCGGCCGCCGAGGACGCCGACGCTGTCGTGCTCGTCCTCGGCGAGGGACCGTACTCCGAGGGGTTCGGAAACACGAACACCCTCGAACTCCCCGAGGCCCAGCGCGACCTCATCGAGGCGGCCACCGGGACCGAGACGCCGGTCGTCGGCGTTGTGATCGCCGGGCGACCGCGGGGCACCGAACCGGCCTTCGAGCCACTCGACGCCGCGATAATGGCCTACCAGCCCGGAACCGCGGCCGGCCCCGCCGTCGCCGACGCCCTATTCGGTGCGACGAACCCCTCCGGTCGGCTACCCTTTACCTGGCCGCAGTCGGTCGGCCAGATCATCAACGTCTATAATCACCTCCCGCCGGCACGGTTCGACGGTATCAGCCCCCAAGAGCCGCTTTTCGAGTTCGGCCACGGGCTCAGCTACACCGACTTCGAGTACTCCGAACTGGGGCTCGCGCCCGGCTCCGATCCCGGCGACGATCACCCGTATGGCACCATCGAGATCGCCGTGACCGTCCACAATGCGGGTGAGGTAGCCGGAACGGACGTCGTGCAGGCGTACAACACCCAGGCCTATGGCTCGGTGATCTACCCGGACGAACAGCTCGTGGGCTTCGAGCGGGTCTCGCTCGATCCCGGCGAATCCGAGCGCGTGGAGATCGAAGCACCGCTCTCGACGCTGATGGTCGTTCCCGGCGACGTCGCCGCTGACCCCGAGGGACTGGTGCTCGAAGACGGCAAGTACGTGGTGTCGGTCGGCGATCTGACCGAGACCTTCGTCTTAGGATCGTCGGGTTACACCGACTGGGAGCCCCCCGAGGACGAAAAGGACGAAGACGACGAAGAGGACGAAGACGACGAGTAATCGGACGACGGCGAGCGCCGAACGGCATTAGTCGGTAGCCGACGAACCGGCCAGTCGTGCCAGCACAGACCTTTCGGGACCCCTGGGCGCTCCGCCAGCAGATCCGTAGCGTTCTGCAGTTCCACTACCCCGAGTGCATCGATCACCACTACGGCGGGTACTGCCTCAACCGCGACGAGCAAGAGGGGTATATCTACGAGCGGCGGGAGAAACACCTCGTGGGCACCTGCCGAATGGTCTACAATTTCTGTGTCGGCGCGCGGCTCGATGGGCCGGAGTGGTGCCGGTCGGCGGCAGCCCACGGTCTGTCCTCCCTGTTCAATACCTTTTGGGACGGCGATCGTGGAGGCTTCGATTGGATCCTTCGGGGGAGAGAAACTATCGAGGACACTCGGCGGTGCTACGGCCACGCCTTCGCGTTGCTCGCGTGTGCGGCCGCGACCGAGATCGGACTGCCGGGCGCGGACGACCGACTGGAACAGGTTACAGCCCTGCTCGACGAGCGCTTCTTCGAGCCCGAGTACGGCTTGCATCGCGCCGAAGCCGACGGCGACTGGAACTTCACTGAGTACCGCGGCCAGAACGCGAACATGCACGCCTGTGAGGCCTACCTCGCCGCCTTCGACGCTACGGGCGAGGGGGAGTACCTCGATCGCGCCTACACCGTCGCCGACTCGCTGGTTCGCGACCCGCTGACCGACGGCGGTCTGATCCCCGAGCATTACACCACGGAGTGGGAGCCAGACCTCGAGTACAATCAGGACGAGCCGAACCACCAGTTCCGACCGCCCGGCTTCCAACCCGGCCACCATGCTGAATGGGCCAAGCTATTGGAATTGCTCGCCGATCGCCGCGAGGAATCCTGGCTCACCGAACGCGCCCGAAAGCTGTTCGACGCGGCGTTCGCGATCGGTTGGGACGAGGAGCACGGGGGCTTCTACTATACTGTTGACGCCGAGGGCAAGCCGATCGTTGCCGAGAAGTATGGCTGGGCGATCGCGGAGGGAATCGGCGCGGCGGCGCTGCTCGCACGGGAGGATGAGTCATCCTTGGAGCGCTACGACCACCTCTGGGACTATGCTCGTGAACATCTGATCAACGAGAAGTACGGCACCTGGTACGAGAAGTGTACCTGCGAAGGCGAGCCCCTCACGCCGGCAAATAACGGCCCACGCGTCGAACCGGGCTACCACCCGGTGGCGAACGCCGCGCTCGCGATGGCCGTCTTCGAGGACGATCGACCACGCCTCGTCTGAGAACCCGGCGCGACCAGCGAGGTCCGAGTGCGGAACTCGGTGCTGCGGGTTCGGTTCTCTGCGATGTCTTCTCTCCTCGGTTCGAGGTGAAGACCACGAGCGAACGGACCGGTGGCAGTAGGTTTTAGACCGGCCCCGGACGAGGGTGGGTATGAGCGACGACGGCAGCGAAAGCGACGAAGCAGTCCGAGTCGAAAGCGACAGTTTGGGCGAGGTCGAAGTCCCCGCCGAGGCCTACTGGGGTGCACAGACCCAGCGGGCGATCGAGAACTTTCCGATCAGCGATAGCACGTTCGGACGACGATTCGTCCGCGCGCTCGGCATCGTCAAACGGGCAGCGGCGCTCGCGAACCGCGATCTGGAACTGATCGACGAAGAGGTCGCAGAAGCGATCGTCGAGGCCGCCGAGGAGGTGATCGACGGCGAGCACGACGAACAGTTCCCCGTCGACGTCTTCCAGACCGGCTCGGGCACCTCGAGCAATATGAACGCCAACGAGGTGATCGCGAACCGGGCGTCGGAAATCGTCGGCGGCGAGGTGGGTTCGAAGGCGATCCACCCGAACGATCACGTCAATTTCGGACAGTCCTCGAACGACGTGATCCCGACGGCAATGCACGTCGCCTGCGTCGAGGCGATCCAGCGCGATCTCATCCCCGCCTTAGAGAGCCTCGCCGAAGCCCTCGAGGCCAAAGAATCTGAGTTCGCGGACGTGGTGAAGACCGGCCGCACCCACCTCCAGGACGCCACGCCGGTAACCGTGGGCCAGGAGTTCGGCGGCTATCGCACCCAGGCCGAGACGGGCATCACCCGCGCGAGCCGCGCCTCGAACGAACTCTCGGCACTCGCACTCGGGGGCACGGCGGTCGGAACAGGTTTGAATACCCATCCCGAGTTCCCGGAACTCGCCGCCGAGTACATCTCCGGGGAGACGGGACTTCCCTTCGAGGAGGCGACGAATCACTTCGAGGCTCAGGCCGCCCACGACGCGATGGGCCAGGCTCACGGTTCGCTTCGGACCGTCGCCGGTTCGCTCAACAAGATCGCGAACGACCTCCGACTGCTGGCTTCGGGCCCTCGCAATGGTCTGGGCGAGATCGAGCAACCCGAGAACCAGCCCGGCAGTTCGATCATGCCGGGGAAAGTCAATCCCGTCGTCGCCGAGTCGGTGAACCAGGTCCACAAGCAGGTGATCGGCAACGACGCGACGATCTCATACGGCGCGGCGGAGGGCCAGATCGACTTGAATCTCTACAAACCCGTTCTCGCCCACGACTTCCTCGAGTCGGCCGACCTGCTCGCAAACGCCTCAGAGGCCTTCGCGGAGAAGTTCGTCGGGAAACTCGAAGCGAACGAAGAGACCTGTACAACCCAGGTCGAACGCAGTATGGCACTCGCGACGGCGCTCAATCCGGCGATCGGCTACGACGAGGCGAGCGAGGTCGCAAAGACCGCGATGAAAGAGGAGAAGACGATCCGGGAGGTCGCGATCAGCGAGGGCTATCTCACCGAAGACGAGGCCGACGAGGTGCTCGATCCCGCGAAGATGACCGAACGCGGCATCTTAGGCGAGGACTGAACCGATCGGGAGCGGGTCTGCCGGGAGCGTATCGATCGATCAGGCGTTCACGTTCTCGTCCTCTTCGGCGTCCCCAGCGGCCCTGATGTCCTCGGCGATGACTTCGATACAGACCTCGTTGCGCCGCATGAACGGTGGCGTGTAGGGATCGTTGTACTGGAGCAGGGTCGGCTCGTCGATCGACTCGATGCCTGCTCGCTCAAGCGTTTCGAGCAACTCGGACTTTCCTTTCTCGATCTTTCGACCCCGCGCGTAACCCGAGAAAGCCAGCGCGGCCACCGTCCGTGCCGGCTGGATCAGCAGTTCCACTCGCGGGTCGGTCGGACGTGGGGCGCTCTCGGGCGTGTATTCGGCGGGAAGGAAGAACTCCATGCGCACTGCTTCGTCTTCCTGGTCGGTGCGTACCGGCGCAGTCATCGAGACGTCCTCACTTCCCGCCACCTCCTCGCTCGCGTCTCCTGTGGTTCGTTCGCCATCAGTGGCGACGGGTGCGGTCATCGATATATTCTCACGTACCCGGTTCGCCCCGCTGATGTACTCGAAAAGCCGACGGAACGCCGCCTCTTCGCCTGCGGCGCGCGTCCTGACGAGGACCGCCTCGGGGTACTCCCGGAATTCGACGTCGCCCGCTCGCCCGATCTCGGTGTAGGGAACCCGTTCGGTCGTCCGGTTCAGGTAGGCTCCCCAGCCGGTCCAGGCGAGTAGCCCTACGCCGGCGATCGCCGTACTCGCTCCGATGGCACGTTTGTTCATGCCCTCACTACGTCAGGATGAGCATAAAACGAGCGTGGAAAGTCACTCTGGTCGAGGTAGGGGTACTATTCGGACAGGAGTTCGGACGTGCACTTACGAGTCGCCGAACCCACAGCAGGTTTCGGGTCGGCAACCACGCTACACTGGCGGTCGGCCGGCGATCGGGACGGTATACGGGCGATTCGGGCCACGGATTTATCCCTGATCACCGAAAGTAGTGCCTCTCTCTTCGTCAGGAGGTATCGCCCGTTCCATTACGCCAGCGTCCGATGAGTTCGGCGGCTAGTCCACCAATTAGAAACGCCCCGGCAACGACCCACATCTCTGCAGAGTCCGTCGGCGAATTAGTCACGATTCCGAAAGCGGTTATCGCAACTAGTACTGTCACCGCCCCGAGGAGCCCGCCGGCCGCCGGGTGCGCGCGCATCCAGGCATCGAAGCGGTCGTACATAATCAGTAGTATCTGTGCGTCGGCCAAACGCTTGTCGATACGGTGCGGTGGGCAGTCGGTTCCCACTCGGCAGCGATGACTCCCGAAGTGAACGTCTGTGTGTGAGCGCCCAGGTACGAGCGGTCGTACTCCCGTGCACCAAACGATATGGTTTCCTCCTCGCTGTAGACACTGACGGCGGCGGCGGCCAATCCCCCGGCTATCACGGCGATCGGCCCCGAGCTACTGGCAAGGTAGCCAATAACAGCCGTGATACCGCCAACGCCGATCGTGCCCACGTCGTCGGTCAACTCGACTGAGTGTCCCCTGACCAAGTGCTCGTAGTCGTCGTAAGCTTCACAGTCCTCGTAGCGCCGACTGTACTCGGTGGCTCGTTCGATCATCTCCGGTGGGTCGTCGAGATGCTCGGCCCGCGCCGGTTGGGTACCGACGCTCACCGCGAGCCCGATAGCTCCGGTCGCACCCACAGCACCGATCTTCCCTAGCACCGATCGGCGCGTACTCGATCGGCCGGTGCGATCGGGCAGTAAGTCGGAACGTTCTCTCATATACTCACACGCTATACACCTAGTTATTAAAAATGATGCTGACAGAGCAGCTAAAGGAGATTCGGTGAGTCTTTCCCCGGCGGCAGATGAGCAATCCTGCAGGTTCGGTCCTAATACTGCCCTCAGCGGTTGATCAGTGGTCGGAAGGGCGTGGGCGATTCAGGTTCGCGGTTTAACTGCGAATTCCTTACTGGATGAAGGAGAGCGGCAGTCGCTCCATCACTGCTGTTGTCCCGCGTGGACATTCTCGATCACCCGCGAGAGTTCCGCTCGCTCCGCGGCATAAGCCAGATGCGAGTCACACCCACAATCCGACGCGCCAAATCCCACTACTCGATCGCCCGGTAGCGCCCGTGCGACCGCACACTCGGCGTCGACACCGGCCGAGGTCTCGACCGAATCGATCCGGGCGGCGGGATGGCCCAGCAGGTAATCGATATGCCAGTGGCGAACGTCGTGTGCGCCGGAGGCCACCTCTTGATGACGATCGATCCGCGAGAACCCGCCCGTGCCCAGCGCACTGCCGATATAGGCGTACCAACCCGCCGGAAAGTCTCGGTGACCGAGCGCCCCGACCTCGATCTCGGTGTCCGCCTCGAGTTCGATCAAAAGTGTATAAGTGCCCTTCGCCCGCGATTCGGTCATTACCACTGTTCTGTTCGCCGGGGAAATACCGCTAGGGGCTCCGGTCGCCGATCGTCGATCAGCGGTCAGCTGGTTAGTCGAGCTGTGCGGGTCAGTCGAGTCGTGCGAGCCGGTTCAGCGCGCCGGTGATCTTGAGCACAGAGGCGGCGTCGCCCCGATCGAAGACGAGTTCGTCCGTGCGGATGACGTGATCGAGCACATCGATCGAGGCGTGTTCGGGTGCGCCGGCGATGCCCATTCCCTCCTCGGCGACCCACTCCATCACCCGCAGATCGCTTTTGCTGTCCCCGAGCACGAGGGCAAAGGGATCGTCGAGCCCCAACACCTCGAAGGCGGCCTCGATGCCGACCACCTTGTTCAGCTCGAGGCTCCCGATCTCGGCGGCGTCGCCCTCGTAGTACGCGACATCGATCCGCTCGAAGAAGTCCTCCAGTTCCTCAGGTGCGTCCTCGAGGGCGCGCTCGGGGAGCTCGCCGTCGGCCTCGAGCACGCTTCTGATCTCGGGGTCGGCCGCGGCGTAAAACGTCCGCGCCCAAGCGATGGCGTCCTCGGCGTCAGTACTAATACCCTCGACTTCGCTCACTGCCTCGCCGAGCAGATCGATCTGATGGATCAAGGCCCGGTCGATTATCTCGATCGCTTCGTCGCTTCCGATCTCGAAGTTAGGCTTCAGGGTGACGTTGAACTCGTTGCCCTGGAGGTGACAGCCCTGCCGGATCGCTTCGGGGGCCGCAGAAAGCACGCGCGAGCGCAGTCGGTCGAAGACCGCGCGGATCCCTTCGTCTAGGTCCTCGTAGAGCAGGCGTTTGGTTGCCGGGCCGTATCCAGGGGTAAACGCACCAGTGCCGGCCTCGTAGACCACACTCAGGCTCCCCGAATGGAAGAGTTCGCTGCCGAGTCCCTGAATCAGGAATCCCTTCACGTTCTCTAAGGTCTGGCCGGTGGGGATCACGATCGGGACTCCCTGGTCGTGGAAGTCGGTGAGAATCGAGAGGGTCTCGCGGGGGATCTCGTTGTCGGTGCTGCCCGCCGACCGGAGCGTCTCGTCGACGTCGAGTACGAGAACGTTCACCGCGCGGCCGTACTCCTTGTAGAGGTCGAGCGCGGTGAAGGCCTCCTCCCGGGAGGCCCGCGCGGCGATCGCCGCGAGCAGCTCCCCTCGCTCGAAGTGCTCCTCGATTTCTCCGGTGGCTTCAGCGAGTGCCTCGTTGACCTCCTGCCAGTGGTCGAGTGCGACCCGCGAGTCGATCGGCGGGAACAGATCGACGAACGTCCGATACTGGTCCAAGGTTCGAGTATCGAACTCGTCGTAGAGCTCGTAGAGTAGGTCGTAGGGGTCCTCGGTAGCTGTGCCCATGACTCCTCTCGAAGGAGACGAACCGACTTAAGCGGTCGGCATCCCAGAAAAGCCACCCATAGTCGAGCGCTAACTGCCGAACAGTAGTATCGGAAAAAGGGAACGATCGGTCGTCTCGAACGCTATGACGGTGGCGAACGGGTTAGGCCGCGTCCTCGACGGCCTGCTGGAGTTCGTCGTAGTCCGGCTCGTTGGTCGGGTCGTCGGCGACCCACTCGTAGGTGATCCGGCCCTCACTATCGACGACGAACACCGCACGATTCGAGATGCCATAGAGCCCCAGGTCGGCGATGTCGATCCCGAGCCCGTAGGCGTCGATGATCTCCCCGTCCATGTCGCTGATCAGGTCGAACTCCAGTCCATGCTCCTCCCGGAAGGCGTTCTGGGAGAAGGGCGAATCGGCACTGACCCCATAGAGTGTCGCGCCGGAATCCCGGAAGCGCTCCAGGTCGTCCTGGAAGGCGACCATCTCGTTGGTGCACGGCGGCGTGAAGGTCCCGGGGAAGAAAGCCAGGACGATCGGTGCTTCGTCGAAATGATCGGAGAGGGTGAACTGTTCGGGTTCGTCGCGGCCGAGCTTCGCCGTGAAGTCCGGCGCTGTGTCACCAGTGGATGCCATCGATAACACACAGTCGTGCCAGCTACAAGAAACCGCCGTCTTCCCCCTCGAGAGACGAAGGCTCGCCGACCGATCGACCGATAGGGGGAGACCGGTCCGGTCGCCGGCTCGAGTGTCCTTCGTCGTCGCGACGAGCCACGCAGCTCAGATCGAGAGCACTACCCACAGGACGAACACTGCACCCCCACCCAGAACGGTGCTCGCGACGGCATGAGATCGCAGGCGATCGAGGCGCTCGTGGGCGTCGCCAGCAAGCGCAGCGACCTTCCCGACTTCGGTGCCGGCCTCACACTCAGGTAGGAAGTCCATCGCGACGTGCAGGAAGATCCCCGCGGCGAACCCGAAGATCGCGGCGTTGACCGCGGGAACCGCGGGCACAGGCAACATCGCCGTCGGGATAGCTGTCAATCCGACGCCCGTCGCCGGAAAAAGAAGCACCGAGACCCCTTTACCCTCCCTGGCGAGACGGCGCGCGGCGGCATAGCCCGCCGGCCCCTTGTGGGAGACGATCGCGAGCCCTAAGAGGAGCCCGAGGTCCGGCAGCGTCGCGTAGACCAGGCCGATGATCGCCCCGGCCGTCAGCGCGTGAGCGCTGATCTCCGCGGCGGTCGTATCGAAGGGCGTATCGAGGTGGGTGAGCCGATGACCGATCGTGTGTGCACTGAAACCCGCGAGTATACCGCCGGCGACGCCAAAGCCCCCTATCTTCGGCGCGTAGCCGATCGCCTGTGGAACCAGAAAGACGGCGGCGCTGGTGATCATCGCGCCGCTGGCGAGCCCATACCCCCAGACCAACCCTTGAGCGCTTCTCGCCCCCGCCGCGCGCCGCCCGAAGGGTGTGGCCCCCGCCATCGCACCGAAGGCGACCCAGCTGACCGCGAGTACCTTCCAGTGTCCCCCGGTAATCGCCAGTACGGACAGTCCACACAACGTGAGAACCCCGATCCCTCCGACCCAGGTGCTCGACACCTGCCCCGCACGCGCCAGCGAATCGACGACGGCCATGACCTTAACAAATCGACTACCGCGATTAATAAGTCCATCGCACGACTGGGTCACTTTCGAGCTAGCCTGCCCGCTAGCCGTCGGGTGCGGCCGGATCGGTTTTGACCCTCGACACCGAGAGAGGGCATATGGAATCGTTCACTCGGATGCGCTCGGTAGCGGTAGGGGCAGTCGTCCTCGCAGCGGTAGCCCTCACGGCACTGATCGGCGTCGAACCGGCAGCGGCGGCCACCACGGGAGCGACCCCTCTAACTATCCCGGCGGCGGACGTCCTCGCACTACAGCTGTTCGATACCGTGATCGAAATCCTCGACCGGATCGCCGACCTCCTGAACCAGATCAACCGCGTACTCAGCGAGTTCAGCCAGCTCTTCGGCGAAGGTGGCGAGGGCTGAGACGAACTTTCCGGTGTGGCTCGACCGCGTCGTTGACCCTTCTCTTCGCCGCGTTCCAGGTCGTCTATCGGCTGCTACCGGGAGTCAGAGTTGGGATCGGAGCCGCCCTCCGGCTCCGCGAGCAGTGTCGCGCCGAGGACCTTCTCCTCGGCCCGTCGGAGCCGCTCGGAGAGCGACTGGCTGGATATCTCCAGCCGGTCACCGAGGTCGATCCAGTTCGTTCGGCGGGGGACCGCGAAGTAGCCCTCCTCGACGGCTAGTCGGAGCGCGTCGTGTTGGGCTGACGTCAGTTCCAGTGCCTCGGCCGAGGACTGCGCTTCCCAGTCGACGAACTCGGCTACTCGCCGGACATCGATACTGAACTCCTGTTCGCGCTGGCTGGCCTGGAACGCCGAGACCGCTTCGTCGGTGTGGAATCGGAGCCGGAACTCCCAGCGATCGGCGTCCCCGACCCCCTCCAAAATCGCGACGTCGAGATCCGCGAGACTACCGAGAAAACCCGCTCTCGCCCCGTCCAGTGCCGGGTCCCATTCAGCGCGAAACAGCGCCCGATCGCCGACCGTATCGAGTAGCTACACGCTTTCGAGATCGTCGGCGTCCCCGAGCGCCGCTTCGAGAGCCGCGGCGTCGGCATCGATCACCCAAAAAAAGGGTGCGATCCGGTCGGTCTCCCCTCCCGACCCGATCGCGACGACGCGTTCGAGTTCGGCCCGCCTGAAGTCGACTTCCTGGAGAATCCTCCCCAGTACGAACTCCACGGCCGGAACGGAACACTCGACGATCACGCTCACAGCTTACCGACCACCGATACCAATACAGTAGTTCCGATTGTGGAAAGTAATACAGTAGTTCGATTCTACTATCCGGAATTATCCTGTAAAATCGTGTCCTAGCAGTTCTCGGAATAGACTGGCCGGCTGACCAGCCCTCGGTTGCTACGTCTCAGACGATCGGAGCAAGCAGGAATCGATCGACGGCACGACGCTGGCTGCCTCTCGTCGCTCCACCGCCGGCCGGCGCGGCCACGGCGGTCGATGAGGTCCAGCCGGTCGAGGCGGAATCGATCCCGCCGTCGGTGATCCGTTTTTCCTGTTCAGTGATCTCGACCGTGTAGTCCTGCATGTCGGGGTCCGGCGAGCGAACGTTGTAGCCGCCGCCGACCTCGACCCCGTCCTCTCGGGCCCGAGCGACGAGGCGCTGGAGTTCGGTCCTGAACGCCCCTCGATCCATCCGGTCGTTCTCGCGTCGCGTCGGTGGCATCGTATAGACCTCCTGTGATGAAGTCGTGTCCTCCTCCCCCTGCTGGGAGGGAGGGCAGTAGCGCACGAGAGCGCGTGTGGTCGGGATGTCCCGAGCGGTTCGTCCTCGGTCGAGGACCGTGCTTCACTACTGCCCCTTACCCATGCTCCCGTGTAATACTTTGACACGGACATTCAGGTACAACGACATCCCCCCTCTTTCGTCGCTCTCGTCGGTGAAAGTCAGGAGGGCCGATTCGTATGAGAAAGTCTCCCCTCGAGGCGATCGGCACCGATCGGAAGCGATCGAGTGGGCCCCTCTCGATAGGCCGTCGTTTAAACCTCCGTAGCATGGAGGTTATACGACTATCCGAGAGGCGATGTAGCGCTAGACCGGCTGGAGTGACCGAGGATGGAAACGACCCCGGACATTGCACCCTGAGGGAGCAGCCATCCGTCCTCCGGCCAGCACTCTTCGTCGCTGTAGCGGTGTATACTTTGGGGAGAGGACTGAATCCTGGCATCAAATAATAAACCGCTCGGGTTCCCGTTTCCTCTCGTGTCCTTCGGAGAAACCGGTCGCGCCGCTTTCGTTATCCTTCGTAATCCGCTTTTCAACCTATGGGGGTGGTAGCTCCTATTAAAGGGTGCATGAGCACTGCTTTGATTCTTGTCTCTCGATCCCCGAATATAAATACGAACCACCGCAGTGACACGACCAGAGTCCCCCGACGACGGAGACGATCTCACGACCCGTGAGGAGCTCGGCGCTGCCCTCGAACGCGCCGTCGCCGCCGCACGCGACCGGGACGTCGAGCTGGAGGGCGCGTACAATGTTCGATCCCCCCGCTCAGACGTCCCCGATTACACTATCGAGATCGCGAAACAGACCAAGCGAGCCTCCGAGGGTGACGACTAACCGGGGATCGTCGGGGCGAAGTTCGCACCACTGGAAATACATAACTAAACGGCCTCGATATCGAACCCTATTATATTTCCCGGCGTCGGTAATACCCCTTCCTGTGCAGTCGTTCGAGTCGTCGTGCGGGAAGGTGTGGACCCGAACGTATCCGGGCGAGAAGAATCTCGATCCGTCCCCTGAGGTAGCGACAGGAGGCCAGCCATGAGTGTGATGATCGAGTGTACCGTACCCGCCGAGGACTTCGCGCTGGGGCGAGCGTTCGAGGACACTCGAGGAGAACAGTTCGAACTCGAACGGTTGATACCGACGAGCGGGGCGATCGTCCCGTTCTTTTGGATTCGCGATGGGGACTACGAGAGAATCGCAACCGACCTCGGGGCCGACGAGGCTATCGAGAACGTCCGCGTCGTCGACGAATTCGACGATCGAGCGTTGTTCCGTATCGAGTGAGAGGCGGGTATCGGCGGTCTCATGGAGAGTCTGCTCGATCTCGAGGTCGCGATCCTCCGAGCGGAGGGGACGGCCGACCGCTGGGAGTTCGAGTTCCGGTTTCCGGACGGCGGTAGTCTCTCTTCGTTCCAAGCCGCCTGCAGGGAGGCGGACGTCGGTCTCGATGTACAGCGGGTCTACGACCTGGCGGAAGAGGGGTTCTCGCCGGAGGAGCGAACCCTCACACCGGCCCAGCGCGAGGTCCTCACCGCCGCCGTCGAGGGGGGCTACTTCGCGGTCCCGCGGGAGACGAACTTAGTCGAGATCGGCGAGGAACTCGACATCTCCGATCAAGCGGTCGGCGAGCGGATGCGACGGGCAATGGGGGAACTCGCCCGTGCGGCCGTGATCGCCGACGCCGAGGTCGGCGACGAGCGAGCCTGAGCGGTCGTCAGGTCGCTCGTGCGCCCCGGATCAGTCGGAGCGGGGAAGGGATCGACGATCGACGAATCAGCCGTTTCGGGGAACGACCCGATCGCTCTCGCTTGCAACAGCCAGGCTACAGATCGCGTCGTTCGCGTGGACCGTAACGCCGGGTTTTCGCGCCAGTACGTACCCGTCGGATGCGCTTTCGACGACCTCCCTCCGTTCGCCATGTGGCGTCAGAACCGCTGCGATAGGGTCGCCAGCTTCGATGGCGTCGCCCGCACTCACCCGGTGGCGGATGATCCCCGCACTGGAGACGCGAGGGCCGTCGTGGCGCTTCACGGGGTAGGAGACGGGTGCGCCAGGCGTCCCGGCGCTCCCGGTCGTCTCGAGTTCTTCGGGAATCGTCTCGAGCACATCGACGGCGGCGAGCACTCGGGCGAGACCACCCAGCGCACGCTCGCGGATCGCCTCGTCGATGATCGTGTGCCCACCGAGTTCGACCGTCACGGCCGGCACGCCCAGGGTGTTGAGCGCCGATCCCGAGAGGGTGCGATGGAAGTTCCGCTCGAAGTACTCCGGTACCGGGAACTCGCTCACGACCGGCAGCCCGAGGGCCTCGGTGAGCGTATCGAGTGCGCTATCGAGATCCTCGGCGGCACCCTGGTCGCGTTCGGTGCCAAAGAGAACCTGATCGCGGATCGTGTAGGGTAACGAGCCGATGCCCGCGGTATGGAGGTCAAGCAGCGCGTCGGTCGAGTCGGCGGCGTCGGCGATGGCGTCGTAGACCTGTCGATCGATCAGCTCCTGGGTGCGGGGCGGCTGGCTCCGGCTCTCGCTTTCGGGGGTGGCCTCCCGGTCGAGCGCCGGGAAATATCTGTTCGGATCGTCGTGGTGGTAGGGCGACCGACGGCTCGTCGTTCGCAGGCCCGCCGGATTGAGCACGGGGAGACAAACGAGCGTCCCTCGGAGGGCGCCGGGCGAGAGCGAGCGCAGGAGGTCCTGGGCGACCGCAAGCGGCGTTACCTCGTCGCCGTGGATCGAGGCCGTGACCCATATCGTTGGACTCTCGCGCTCGCCGCGAACGATCGTGACGGGCAGGCGTTCGGTCCCGCCGGTCGGCAGGTCGGCGACCTCGAGCCACCCTCGAGAGCGCTCGCCTGGATCGGCGCGTGCGGTTCCGACTTGCATACACCCTCTGTGCGTGGCCCTCTCAAAGGTGATCGGGTATCGGCATCGGCTGAAGACAGCGGTGACCGAACGGTGATCGAGAACAGATCGACCGAAGCGGCACCGACGGGACGAGATCGACGAGAAGACGGCTATAGTCGGCGGCCACGATCGGGCCGAGGGGACAGGCGTCGCTGGCGTCCCGACCGTTTATGTCCTCGCGCTGTGAGGCCCGTTCGATGGCCGATCTTCACCCCGAGGCGACGGAACTACTCGACGAACTCGATCGCGGGAACCTCCCGCCCTCAGCGGCGCTCTCCCCGGCCGGTGCCCGCGAGGCGATCCGTGAGGTGCTGATCGGACGCGGGCCGGAAATCGAGGTCGGGCGAGTCCGAGAATTTCCGATCGAAAGTCCCGGTGATTTGGGTGATGACCTCGTACTCCGGTGTTACGAGCCCGACGAAGACGGTCGGGAGAGCTGGGCGGACGATTCGATTCCGATCCTGCTCTACTACCACGGCGGGGGGTGGGTTCGCGGAGATCTGGATACCCACGACGAACTCTGTCGCTACCTCACTAGGGAACTGGGCTGTCTCACCGTCGCGGTCGAGTATCGCCGCGCGCCCGAACACCCCTTCCCGGCGGCCGCCGAGGACGCCTACGCCGCGCTCCAGTGGGTCGGAAAGAACGCCCCGGTGTTCGGTGCCGATCCCAAAAATATCGCCGTCGCGGGTGACTCGGCGGGTGGGAACCTGGCTGCCGTCACCGCGCTCGCCGCCCGAGATCGTGGGGGACCGAATCTCTGCCGCCAGGTTCTCCTCTACCCGGTCACCGATCACGCCCTCGACAGTGAGTCCTACGAGGAGCGCGCCGAGAATCCGATGCTCTCCCGAGCTACGATGGAGTGGTACTGGGACCATTACCTGAGTCGTGCGTTCGACGGCGCTCACCCCTACGCCTCGCCGTTGCGGGCGCGCGATCTCTCGGACCTCCCGCCAGCGACGGTCATCACCGCGGGCCACGATCCGCTCCGGGACGAGGGGGAGGCCTACGCCGATCGCCTGCGGGACGCGGGCGTCGAGACCACCTACACCGACTACGAGGGGATGCTCCACGCGTTCGTCTCCTTTCCGGCTCTCGAACGCGCGAGCGAGGCGCGCGAGCAGATCGTGGGCGTTCTGCGGGAGGCCTTCGAGGACGGTGAGTGATCGAGCGCGCTCCTATCGCTCGCCGTCGGTGAGGTTCTCGATTCCCTCTTCGGTAAGTTCGACATTCACATTACCGGGACGGTTCTCGAGGAACTCCGCGAGACGAGCGCGTACGATGACGCACACGAGCGCGCTGCCACGGAAGTCATAGACCGGCGGGAGGCGTTCACCGTACACGAGGTCGACGAGGAGGGGTTCAGTTCCTTGTGGGTCGATAGGGGAGAGGAGAGTTGCGTGGGGCTGGTTCGGGGCCTCGACGCGGAGTCCCTCCTAACCGACGACCTGCGCGCGCTGCCCGAACTCGAAGCTCTGGTCGCCGCACGCGTCGCGATCTCGCCGCTCGTGCTTCGAGCACTTCTCGAACGGGGAGTACTCGATCGAGCCGAGGCTCGCACGCGCCTCGAAACGATCGCCGAGACCCGGGACTGGCTGGGCGCGCCGATCTATCGACGGGCCCAGCGGCTCTTCGACGACTAGGGTTCCCGCGCCGTCTCGTCACGTCCCTGTCCGCTCTCCCGAGGTTTTTGTAGCCGGGCGCATCGGGAAGAGGTATGGAGGAGGGGGTACTCGGCCTGCCGCCGGGGTTAGTAGGGCAACGCGAGGAGTTGACGCCGATGCTCTCCCAGTACGCCGCGATCTGTGCCGACTACGAGGACGCACTCGTCCTCTTCCAGGTCGGGGACTTCTACGAGGGGTTCTGTGAGGCTGCCGAGGTCCTCGCCCGCGAGTTGGAGATCACCCTCACGAAACGTGAGGACTCGACAGGGACGTATCCGATGGCGGGTATCCCGATCGACAACGCTGCGGCCTATACCGAGGGACTCTTGCAGAGTGGCTACCGGGTCGCGATCGCCGATCAGATCCAGGATCCAGCGGACTCGACCGGCCCGGTCGACCGGGCGGTCACGCGGGTCCTCACTCCCGGTACCGTTGTCGACGACGAACTCCTCGATCCGGGGTCGAGCAACTACGTCGCCTGTCTCGCGGGCGCGACGGCCGAATCGAGGGCCGATGCCGACGGGGACAGTGAGGACGGCGACGACGCCCGCAGCGACGGCGACGATGACGGTAGCGCGGGCAGGGAGGACGAAACCAGCGCACAGGACGCGAGCGAGAGAACTTCGGACTCCGATCGGTACGCCGTCGCGTTCGCGGACGTCTCGACCGGTGAGTTCCTCGTGACGAGCGCCGGCCGGGCGACCGTCGGCGACGAGCTCGATCGCTTCGCTCCAGCAGAGGTACTGTTCGCCCCCGAGATCAGTACCGAAGTGTTCGATCTCCCGGGGATGGTGACCGCACCGGGGCCGGAGCTCTTCGAGTACGAAACCGCGGCCGATCGAGTTCGAGCGGCGGGGAACGCGCTCGATAGCCTCGACGGAATCCCTGAAACCCGCGCCTGTGGGGCACTGCTGGCGTACGTCGAGTACACGCAGGGCGACGTCAGTAGTGGAAGCGAGGATGAGGACGACGATATCGAGGGCACCACGGCCGAGAAGGGGAGTCAGAACCGGTCAGGGACGATCACCCGATACGAACCGACCGAGCACCTCCATTTGGACGGGACGGCACTGGAGAGCCTTGAAGTGTTCGCCGGTCAGGACGGGAGCGACGACCATACGCTGTTCGCGGTACTCGACGATTCCTCGAGCGCGCTCGGCCGCCGCCGACTCGCGGGCTGGTTGCGCCGCCCGCTGCTCGATGCCGGCGAGATCGAAGCGCGCCACGACGCCGTCGAAGAGCTCCTCGAGAAGTCGCTCCTCCGCGAGGAGCTACGGGACCTCTTGAGCGAGGTCTACGACCTCGCGCGGCTCTCGACGCGGGTTTCCCGGGAGCGGGCGAACGCACGCGATCTGCGCTCGCTCGGGGATACCTTGGCGGTCGTTCCACAGGTCCGTGAGGCGCTCTCGGGGGCCGACTCGGCACAGCTCCTCGAACTGCGGGACTCGTTGGGCGAGTTGGGTGATATACGGGGACTGATCGAGCGGGCGATCCAATCCGATCCACCGATCGAGGTCACCGAAGGCGGGGTTATCGAAGCCGGCTTCGACGAGGGACTTGATTCCCTGCGCGAGACCGAGCAAAGCGGGCGGGAGTGGGTCGCCGACCTCGAAGCGAGCGAGCGCCAAAAGACGGGCATCGAGTCGCTGTCAGTAGGGTACAACCAGGTGCATGGGTACTACATCGAGGTCACGAACGCGAATCTCGATCGCGTCCCCGAGGAGTACACCCGGCGCCAGACACTGAAGAACGCCGAACGATACTATACCCCGGAGCTCAAACGGCGCGAAGAAGAGATCTTGAGTGCCGGCGAGCGCGCCGACGAGCGCGAGTACGAACTCTTCGGTGAGGTACGGAGCGAGGTGGGAGCCGAAGCCGACCGCATCGACCGGGTCGCCGATGCCCTCGCGGATCTCGACGCGCTGTGTACGCTCGCGGCGATCGCGAGCGAGCGTGAGTTCGTCCGACCCGAGGTCGGCTGCGAGGAGTTCGAACTCCGGGCCAGTCGACATCCGGTCGTCGAAGAAGCACAAGAGTCGTTCGTCCCGAACGACGTTTCGTTGGACGCCGGCGAGGTGGCGGTGATCACCGGCCCGAACATGGCGGGGAAGTCGACGTACATGCGCCAGGTCGCCCTCTGTACCCTGCTCGCTCAGATCGGGAGCTTCGTGCCTGCCAGAGAAGCCAGGCTACCGGTCGTCGATCGGATCTTCACGCGAGTCGGGGCTTCGGACGACATCGCCGGCGGCCAGTCGACCTTTATGCGGGAGATGACCGAACTGGCGACGATCCTGCGCGGGGCCAGTAGCCGGTCGCTTGTGATCTTGGACGAGGTGGGCCGAGGAACGAGCACGGCCGACGGCCGGGCGATCGCGCGAGCGGCGATCGAGGAACTCCACGAGACGGTCGGCGCGCGCACGCTTTTCGCGACCCACTACCACGAACTGACCGAACTGGCTACCGAGTACGAGCGAGTGAACAACTACCACTTCGCCGCCGACCGGGAGGGTGGGAAGGTCACCTTCCTGCACAGCGTCGCGCCGGGTGCGACGGGGGCGTCCTACGGTATCGACGTCGCTTCCTTAGCAGGGGTTCCCGAGACGGTCGTCGAGCGCTCGCGCGAACTCGTCGCCGAGGGAAACAGTACTGATACCGACGCAGCCAGCGAACGGGAGCGATCGGTCCCCGCGACGAACGGCCATGGACCGACCCTCGAATCGGCGGCGGGACGCCGGGTGAGTGAGAAGGAAGTCGGGCCGGGCGA
>PXRJ01000018.1 GCA_003021705.1 Halobacteriales archaeon QS_3_64_16 | reverse complement strand
CCGATGACGCTGCCGAGCGTGTTGCCGTCCTGGAGGCTCAGGTTGTGGATCGCGACGAACCCGCCGTCGGGAACCGTCACCGAATCGACCGTGACGGTCGTGCCCTCGGTCGTCTGGTTGTTGAACTCGACGGCGGCGGTCTCGTTGCTCTCGCCGACGGTTACCTGGGCCGTCTCGACGAGCGGCCCGCCGTTATCGAGGTAGGGGCCGTCGGCACTGCCGTTCGAGGCGACGAAGTCGTACTCGCCGTTACCCGTCTCGAGCAGGCCGGTCGCGTCGATCGTGTAGGCCTGGTTCGCGTTTACAGTCACGGTGTCGTTGAACACGACCGCGTCGGCGTCGTCGGCAGCAGCGATCCTGACACGGTGTTCGCCGGCCGGGAGGGCCTCGTAGTCCGAGACATCGCCGTAGTCGACGCCGGTGAAGACCGCCTCACTGTCGACGAAGACGTCGACCTCGGGGGCATCCGCCGAGAAGTGACCGACCCGGACGTACGCCATCTGAGAGGCGTTAGCCATACCGGTGTCGTTAGCCATTTCGCTGGCATTGCCCATGCCGGTATCGTTGGCCATGCCACTACCGTTCGACATGTTCGTCGTGTTGTTCTGCTGTGCGATCGGTCCGTCGACGGTGCTCGCGCCCGCATCCGTTGCCGAGGCCGTCGACGCCGGAGCGCCCATTACTGCTCCGGCACTGGCAGCGAGACCGACCATCGCGACGACGAGACAGACCGATATCGCCCGCCGTAGCGTGGATTGCTTTCGATTCGAGACTGAAGCCTCTTCTGTCATGACTGTTCCATCAATAGATCGGTCCGGAAACAAATAAACATTTATAATTTACTTTCCGATCAATGTTGTGGCAACAAATCTGTGACTCGATACAACTACGATCGTTTCGGACCGATCCGACCTACCGGCCCCGGGTCGCTCCCCCGGAGGCGAAGCGAACGGCGATCGGTCGATCGGATCGCCAGCTTTTATTTGCCGCTCTCGGTACCCGAAGCATGGATCAGCTCCGCCACTCGCTGCTTTTGGCTCCCGTCATCGAGAAGAACGGCTACGAGTACTTCGTCCATCCCATCAGTGACGGCGTGCCGATGCTCGAGCCCTCCCTGCTGCGCGAGATCGTGATCGGGATCATCAGGAAAGCCGATCTCGACGTCGATAAGATCGTCACCCCAGCGGCGATGGGCATCCACCTCTCGACGGCGGTCTCGCTGATGACCGACATTCCACTCGTCGTCGTCAGGAAACGCCAGTACGGACTGGAGGGGGAAGTCCCGCTCTCACAAGCCACTGGCTACTCGGAAGCGGAGATGTACATCAACGACGTGAGCGACGGCGATCGAGTTCTCCTGCTCGATGACGTTCTGAGTACTGGTGGCACCCTGCGGGGGATCACCGGCGCGCTCAAAGAGATCGGCGCGGAGATAGTCGACGTAGTCGCCGTGATCGGGAAGGTCGGCGGCGAGAACCGGCTGGCAGAAACCGACTACGAGGCAAAGACCCTCATCGATGTCGACGTCGAAGACGGCGACGTGATAATCGTCGACGAGGAAGGAAGCGGGTGAACGCTCGTAGCGACGAGCGGGTCCGTCGAGCGATTCGAGGGCGAAGGATGGAATCCACGGAGCCGAACGGACAAAGAACTCGATAGGTACGTCGAGCGATGAACGCACGAGTCGGCTATCTGATCGGGTCAACGCTGTTGTTACTCGGAGCCTTCGCCATCGGCGGCGTGTTACACCAGTCGCTCGTTCAGGGGTCGATCGCGGTCACTGCACCAGCATCGGTACTCGGGATCGGAGCCGGTATCGCGCTGATCGCAGTCGGTCGTCGCCTCGAAGGACGCTACGAGGACGAAGCGCGATCGATCGATACTACGGAGGGCAGCGACGACGGGACCGACGGCACGTCCGGGGAGGACACCGACCGCGAAGCGGCGTTCGACGAGCGGTGGGCTCCCTTCGACGCCGCAGATCTAGAGAAGTACGAGCGCGACGACAGCGAGTCGAGCGATTCGAACCGGCGGTAGCCGCTGCTGTCCGGAGAAACCGGTAGGAATCGGAACGGGAGCCGAATTCGGCCCGTGGGCCAAGCACCTCTCTCATCCGAACGCCGCCGCGAGGCCGGTAAGAAAGACGCCGGTGAGCAGGGCGCTCGCGACGCCGAACCAGGGAAAGAGCAATCGAAGCCAGGACTGCCAGAGAGCGATGTCGATTGGGGTCCCGAGGAACCACGCGAAGAGGCTGGCTCCGAGAAGCAAGCTCACGGTCGCTCCCAGAACGTAGCTGCCGATCACGACGCCGGCCCCGCCGCGCTGTCCTGGCCGGTCCGTCCAGGAGTAGGTGAGCACCCCGAGCACACCGGCGAGGAGGTACGCGCCGACCGGGGCCAGTCCCTCGCCGTAGCCCGCCGCGAACGCGAGCGCCGCGACGCTCGCCGACGCGCCGAGTAAGAATCGTTGCCCGCCGATCACGACCGAGTTCCTCCTAACTCTTCGATGCGCTCGGTATTCCTGAGGACGAAGGTCGTCTCGCCGAGGCGGAGGCTGTATCGCGTTCGCAGTTCGACGCCGCCGGCGCCGGTCCCTGCCGCACGGAGCCGTACCAGACCGTCGGGCGAGAACTGAACCGAGTAGCGAACCCGCTTCGTCGATCGAGCCGGGATCACAGCTGGATCGGCGAAGGGGGCACTGCCATAGGCGAGGCGCGATTCGTTCGCGAAGGTCTGGAGGAAAACGCCCGTCAGCTCGAGACGGTACCGGGTCGGGTTCTCGACGGCGGCGGTAACGAGGAGTCGGTCCTCGCGCATCGTCGTCCCGCTCACCTCGACGTCGGCCTGGGACCCGATGGTGCCGGCGAGATCGACCGTCCGGAACGAGTCGCTCACGTCTGCCGCGACGACACCCCCTAATAGCATCGAGGAGACGACGACCGCGGCAAAGGCCCCTTCGAGGCGATTCATACCCACCTAGAGGAAATCGGCCGGCAAAACACTCCGGGTCGGCGTACCGGCAGCCGGACTCGGACGACCGTCGGTGATGGTGGGTCCCCGCGCCCGGCACCGACCCCGGACCACCCCATCGAGGCCGTGCGTTTATGTGACGCCCCGGCCGAAGAGCACCTATAGGAAAGACGGCGATCGACCGCCGTCCGGAAGAGCACATCAATGACGCTACTCGAAATCGACAACCTCGACGTCCGATACGGGCTCGACGACTCCAGGGAGGTCCATGCCGTTGATGACGTCAGCTTCACCATCGATCGAGACGAGACGTTCGGCCTGGTCGGCGAATCGGGCTGTGGGAAGACCACGCTCGGCAAGGCGATCATCCGCCTGCTCGACGAGAACGGCTACGTCGCGAACGGCGAGATCCGCTTCGAGGACCGGGACTTAGCCGAGCTATCGGATTCGGAGATTCGGGACGTCCGCTGGGCGGATATCTCGACGATCAGCCAGAGCGCGATGAACGGGCTCAACCCCGTCTACAAGGTCGGTGACCAGATCACTGAGGCCATCCTGCGCCACGAACCGGAGACCACCGCTCAGGAAGCGGACGAACGCGCCCGTGAACTCTTAGAGCGCGTCGGAATCGAGGGCGAGCGCGCCGACGATTTCGCCCACGAGTTCTCCGGCGGGATGAAACAACGCGCGGTCATCGCGATGGCGATCGCCTGTGATCCAGATCTCATCATCGCCGACGAGCCGACGACTGCACTCGACGTAATCGTCCAAGACGCGGTTCTAGAGGAACTGGAGACGCTACAGGAGGAGTTCGGCGTCGCACTACTGATCATCAGCCACGACATCAGCGTGATCGCAGAGACCTGTGACCGCGTCGGCGTGATGTACGGCGGGAAGCTCATGGAACTCGGCCCCACGGAAGCGGTCTTCGACAGCCCGGCGAACCCCTATACGCTCGGGCTCAGGAACTCCTTTCCCGACATCGAGAGCACCGGCGATCAGTTGGTCTCGATTCCGGGTTCCCCACCGACACTCACCGACCCCGAAGCCGGCTGTCGGTTCCGCGCGCGGTGTCCGTTCGCGGTGAGCGAGTGTGAGACCGAACACCCGCCCTTAGAGCGCGTCGAAGGCTCGACCGATCACGTCTCGGCGTGTTATCGCCTTGAGGACTTAGCGGAGATGCGCGAGCGCGCAGCGGAGGAGGGAACGTGGCGCCAGTGATCCGCGCGGAAAGCGTCGAGAAGTACTTCGGCGGTGAACTCGGCGTCTGGGAAACCATTACTGGCGCCGAGGCGACGCCGGTGCGGGCGGTCGACGACGTCTCCCTGTCGGTCGAACAGGGCGAGATAGTAGGTATCGCCGGCGAATCGGGCTGT
>PXRJ01000017.1 GCA_003021705.1 Halobacteriales archaeon QS_3_64_16 | reverse complement strand
CTCACCGCTGTCGGTCTCGGAAGCCCGGTCGCCGCCGTCGGTCGCCGCCGGACGCACCGCGGCGGACTCATCGACGTCGACCCGGAGGGCGAGGACGGCCCCAACGAGGGCAGGTACCGCGAGCACGGCGGCGACGAGCCGCCAGTTCTCGGCGAACGCGAAGAGCAGTAGCGTCGTGAGAAGCGGTCCGGTGGCGGTGCCGACGTTGCCCGCGGTGCCGTGGTAAGCAAAAGCGTTCCCCCGTTCCTCGACTCCCTTGGTGACGAGCGAGAGCCCGGCAGGGTGATGGACGCTCGCGGCCGCGCCCCAGAAGACGAGCGCGAGCGTGAGAACGATCAGATTCGGGGCGATACCGAGGAGGAGGAAAGCCCCACCCATTCCGAGGAGACAGGCGACGAGCAGCGGCTTCGAGCCGATTCGATCGGAAAGCACGCCTGCGGGCAACGACCCGAGCCCGAACAGTGAGAGTCCTACTGTGACGACGAGGCCAACGAGTGCTGGGGTCGTATCGAACGTCGCGATCCAGATCGGGATGAGCACGGGAATCGCGAACTCGTAGGTGTGCACCAACGAGTGTGACAGCATGACCAGCCCCGTGATCGCCCGATCGTTGCGGTTCACGCTCCCGTACTCCGCCGACCGAAGTCATGAAGGCGTCGATACGGGGTACTCGGCCGAGCAGTGACCGCCACTCGCTCGACTGGCCCGAACCCACGGGCGAGACCGAGCAGAGGGCGACCCTCGAACGATCAGTATCCTCCGCCCCCAGTTTCGGACGGTTCGGCCAGTGCCGGAGGATTCGATCGAACGTCCTCGACGTTCTATACGTTATGAAAACTATTGTCTCCGCTTATCTAAAAATTCCACAACTCCTGTTGAGAACACTTGTCCGGCATCGTTTCGTAGAAAGTGATAGACGATGACTGGATACTACAATCTCACTCTCGGTCTCATCCTGCTGGCATTCGTCGGCGTCACGGGAGCGTCGGTGCTCGGGGGTATCGGATTGACGACTGCAGTGCCACTGGGAGCGCTCGTCTCGCTCGGACTCGTCATCCACGGGATGTTCATCAACGGCCCGGCCGACACGCCCGCACCCCCGACGAGCTCCGGAGTGAACACCGACGGGCCGTTCGGATCCGCGCGGACTAACTTTTCTTTCCGACTGCTCGATTTTCTCGCCGACCGATCTCGTTGCGTACCAGCCTCTTAGATTCGCTCCTCGAACTCGATGGACTGCTCTGAGCAGCAGGTCCCGAATCCGGATTCGACCGCCGCGTTGCCCTACGAGCCTCTATTCACACTAACTCGATCGAACCTGGCGATTCCGACTATGTTCAGCCCGTTCGCACGAACCGACCGAGATCGGTCTCGCCGGCGTCGATCGCCTCGACCGACTCGTGGGGGCGGGAGGCGACGATCCGACCCGCTCGCTTGTCCCCGAGGCCAGGGATCGCCGTGAGTTCGCCCATCGACGCGCTATTTACGTCCAGTGGATAGGGCACCCCTGAGACCGATCGGTAGCCGTGATCGGTGACCGCGATATCGACCGTCTCGCCGAGCGGGCGCTCGCCGGGGACCGCGACCAACAGCGGATAGGTGCCCAACTGGCGGCCGAAGGTCCGCCCGTCCTGGTGGTACTCCAGGTGGACGTCGGGCAGACGAGTCCCGGGCGGACAGAGCCGTTGGAGCATCGGCCGATCGATCGTCTCGCGAACCTCCTGTTTGTAGCCCTTGAACCGTTTCTTGTGCTCGATCGCGACGTCCGCGCCGGTCTCTGCCATCTCGGTGCCCGCAAACGCCATGACCTGCCGGATGTTCACCCGCCGAACCAGCAGCCCCTCGTCGTAGACCCGCTGGAGGAACTCCTTGTTGTGCTCGTAGGTCTCGGGGCGCTCGCCCGCCAGGCCGTGGACGAGATTGATTCCCGGGAGCAGCTTCGGCAATCGGGGAGCCGCCTGGTCGCCGTCGGTAGACTGAGCGGACGTGCCGTTCGACGTCTCGCCCGGCCGCCAGCCCCCGATCTCGTTCACCACGCGCACCGCCTCAAGACACTCCTCGGCGGTCACTAGTAAGTTGTTCTGCTCCTGGACCGCGGGATCGGCCGATTCGAGGCCGAACGCGGCAGTGTCCCCCGGTGTGTTGTGCTCGGCGATGACCGAGATCGCTTCTCGAGACCGATCGGGATAGTCGATGATCGTCACCGGGTTCATGTTATCGAGATGCAACGTCCCGAGATCCGGTGCTACTTCGCGGATTCCGCCATAGAGCTCCCGGAGCGCGTCGGGATTGGGAGCCTCGCCATCGCCGCCGAACGCGAGGATGTCGGCCTGACGCCCCAGCCGGAAATGTCGGACCCCCGCCTCGTACAGCCCCGCGACTTCCTCGATTACCGACTCGGCGCTGCGAAAGGCTGGATCGCCATAGAGCGGCTCGGTACAAAAGGAACACCGATAGGCACACCCGCGGGAGGTCTCTAGCTCACAGATCAGGTACCCGGGGAAGTTGGGGTGCTCGCGCACGACGAAGGTACCCAAGGAAGCCCAGCGGTCGATCTCGCTGTTGTCCCGCATCCGATCGCCGAACCCCTCCAAGCCGCTCGCGACGAGATCGTGGGCTGCGGCTTCGACGTCGCCTTTCGCGACGAACTCGAAGTCCAGATCCCGCCGTTCGGTGTCTGTCGCCCCCTCATTCTGCTCCCCGACGCCGAACTTGACGGGCCCGCCCATTAGACTCGTCCTTCCAGCGGTCCAGGCGAGCTTCCGCACCTCGTCGGGTTCGGCTGGGGTGCCGCCGACGTAGCTGCCGGGGACGGTCATCCCGCCGAGATAGATCAAGAGGTCGCTCTCCTCGACCGCGCGCCAGTGCGAGCGCTCCGCGCGCAACTCGTCGATCGTATAATAACTCACCTGGGACTGGGGCACGCCGGCGTCGAGAAGCGCACCGGCGGTATACCGGGGATAGGTCGAGATGTAGGGTGGAACGCCGAAGTGTGCGGGCTCGTCGACGTACCCGTCGACGAGGACGACCTCAAGGTCGGCGGGGTCAGTCATAGCACTCCTACTCGCCCGACCGACAAAACCACGACGCTCCCGGTCTCGCGCTCAGTCGCCTCGCGTCCCGGTGCTCGGATCGATCGCCGAATCGCGAGCGACGTCTCAAACGTAGATGTGGCCCTCGAGACGACGGCGGTCGTCGTACGAATCGCTTGCAGCCGTCAGTCGATTCTCGCGGAACGCGCGGGCGATCGCAACGGCCGCCACGATGCTATCGAGCGCGTCGCCGCCCGAATCGGCGATCGCTGTCTCGACGATTTCCTCTTCGGCGAAGCTGAGGCCCGCTTCCCGCAGGCTGGAAACGATCCGCTCGCGACGGCTCCGCGCGTCGGGGTACTTCCCATCGTTCTTGTACGTCTCGTCGGGGAGACCCAGATCACGCAGGGTCGCCGCCGGGTAGATCTCACAGAGCCAAGGTTCGCTCTTACCAGGGTCGTCCATCGGCAGCACCGAGACCCGACCGTCGCGAGCGAGGGGCCGGAGGACGTCCTGAATCCCATAGTAGGTTTGGGCGGCGACGACGAAGCCATAGGGCGAACTCGCACCGGTCTCCTCGTCGGTAGCCCGTTTCAGATACGTACGCTCGCCATCCGTTCGCTTCCGGGTTCGCCCCACGTAGGTGTCAGTCATAGCCTCGACGCTCTCGAAGTCGAAGTCCTGAACGAACGCTCGCCAGTCCTCGGCGTCCATGAGTTCGTGAGGGACGCCGAAGGAGAAATCGAGACCGACGACCGCCCGCCGCTCGCCTGCCAGGAACTCACGCAGGTATTCGAGAGCCGGGCCGCGCTGTGGGGTACCGATCGTCTCGGCGACCGACCGACAGCGCTCGATCCGAAGGCCATCGTCCAGCACACCGGTTGCGATTCGGATCTTTCCGCCGGCCTGGCGCGCCCCGCTGAAGTCGACGCCGTGGATCACCTGCCGAGTATCGACGCCATCGTTGCCATCGTCGCGGTCGCCCTCAGCTCGCTTGCCCACTCGACTCGGTTCGTCACCGTTTCTAGTAACCATGTGCTTCGGGTCAGCACGCCGGGCAAAGAGCCGTGGCGTTCTTAACTGCGGCCACCATAGATGAGGTATGCCAAAGACGATGGAAGCAGTCTGTACGGACGACGACTGCACACTCGATATGTTCGAGTTGCACTACACCTACGACATGCCCGACGAAACAGGACTATCGGATTTCGCCTGTCCGTACTGCGGTGGGACGGACTGTCTCGACGAAGTCGAGCTATGAGCCGTCTGCGCGAACTCGGCGAAACGGTCGGCCAGCAGGTCTTCGAGGGAGTGGGTCGGGTCTCCAGTCGCGCCCAGGAGCGCCGCCCGCTTCCCGTCGATCTGCTCGAGAGCGACGACGCGTATCTCGCGGTCTTCGACGCGCCCGGTGCTGCGCGCGAGGACGTCCAGATCCGCTTCGAGGAGAACACCCTCTACGTGCGGATCGATCGCTTCCGGGACTTTTACCAGGACTTCGAGATGCGCGTTCCCGGACGGGGGCTTGCACTCGACGGCCAGGTTACCCTTCCCGAGGAGGCGAGCGTCGAGGAAGCGGCGGCCAAAGCTACCCTGACCGATTCGGGGACGATCCAGGTCCGGCTCCCGAAAGTCGGCGGCGGGACGACCATCGACGTCGAGGACGAAGCAGAGACGAACTGACTTCGGACTAACCCGCCGACGACCACCCACCGAAAGCGGCGTCGCCACCGTGCTGTCGATCACCGGCGATCGCGGGCCCAACTGGATTATCGTTCTCCGGCGTTCGTCTGCGATAGTATCGACCAGGCCCCAGAACCGACCAGCCGCGGGACCCGATCGTCGAAGGGTCGGAGAACGCAAGTCGGTGAACGAGTCGGCTATTCCATGTAGCCGAGGCCGCGTAGTCGGTTCTCGACGTCCTCGAAGTCCGATTCGTCGGTTTCGCTCGGGGTCGAGCGCTCGTTCGTGTACTCCCGCGTCTCGATCGGTCGCCCCGCCGGCTCGGAATCCGGGACGAGGAGTTCGGTGAGCACGCGACCGTCGGCGTTCCCCGGAACTGGCTCGCCGAGAGCGTGTAGCAGCGTCGGCGCGACATCGATGGCGTTCGCGTTCTCGACCCTGCCCCCGGCTTCGATGGCCGGGCCGCGAGCGAGGAAGATCCCTTCCGAGCGGTGGCTCGCGATCTTCGCGCCCGAATCGGAAAAGACCGAGTCGGTGATCGACTGCACGGTTTGATACTCCCCGTCCCCGCGGACGACGAGATCCGGGGAGTGCTCGTCGGTCGGGAAGAGATCGTCGCCGTCGTAGACCGATAGCACTGGCTCGCCGGTCTCGGGGTCGACAACGCGGGAGAGCATCGCTTCGAGGTCGCGTTTCAGTTGCGGGATGTCGGCCGGATCGACCTGGCCCTGGCTGAAGCGCTCGGTGTCATTAATGAACAGCGTCCCGGGCCCGTGGAGGAAGGCTCTCGTTTCCGTGTAATCGACGTCGTACAAGGCGTGCTCGCCGGGCAGCTCTTTGGCGACGGAATCGAGCAGGTCCCGCGGGAGGTACTTGACGAGTGCGTCGTCGTCGATCCCGACGCGCTCTAAAATCTCCATGACGCGAGACCGATCGATCCCGAGTCGCGAGAGCAGACCCCGCGTACCGCCGTCCTCGAGCCGGGTGAGATACCCCTCGCGTTCGAGCAACCGATTGACCGAGACGAGCGTCGATATCGGCCCGAAGCCGTGATCGGAGACGACGAAGAGGTTCGCCCCGAGATCGGCGGTATACTCCATGACTTCTCCGAGAATCGCATCGAGTCCCTTGTAGTGTTCGAGGATCGTCTCGTCGTCCCAGAGCAGGTGCTGAAGGCGATCCGGGGCGGTGTAGACGAAGAAAAACAGCTGCCAGTCGGCCCGTCGTTCCATCAGTAGCTCCATCAACTCACGCCGAGCGTCGACGAGCTTTGAGAGCGCCGGGGGGAACTGGGCCTGACGGTCCGCGTACTCGTTCCAGTCGAGACCGATCCGGTACTCGGGAATCCGCTCTCTGATCTCGCTGGCGAGGTCGGGCGGGTGGGTAAAGCGGCCATCGAGATCGGGCGTCATCATCCCGGTGACCATCGCGCCGTCGATCTCGCTCGCAGGGTAGGTCATCGGGACGTTCCCGACGAGCGCTGGCGAGAGGATGTCCCAGAGTCCGGGCTGTTCGATGTCGTCACTGAGATACATCTGGTGGCTGTACTCGGGCGAGAGCTTCTGGAAGCCGTAGATCCCGTGCTTGTCGGGATTGACGCCCGTCGCGATCGACGGCCAGGCGAGCGGCGTCGTGGCCGGCGTTGTACTCGCCAGCGGGCCGACACTACCCGTCTCGAAGAGTTCGGCGAAGTGAGGGAGTTCACCTTCTTCGGCCCACCGCTCGATCAGGTACCACGGTATCCCATCCAGTCCGAGCACGAACGCCCGGCTTTCGGGGTCTCTCTCGCTACTCATGAGTACCACCTCGCCCCGTTCGGTGTTTTCCGTTTCGATACGTGTCGGCCCGAGGGGAAAAGGAGAGAGCCCGTGCCGTTAGGTGCCAGCGCCGACGCTCTCGTAGACCTCACGCAGGCGCTCGCCCGTCCGTTCGAGGCTCGCGTCCGCGATGGTTTCCCGTCCGTTCGAGCGGGCGTCAAGCTCGAAGACGGTCTCGAGCGCGCTCGCGAGATCCGCGTCACTCCGACCGATGTAGGAGGGATAGACCCCATCCAGCCGATCGGGGACGTCACCGACGTTAGTCGCGACGATCGGGAGATCACACGCCAGAGCCTCCTTGATCGCGTTCGGCGAGCCCTCGCGTTTCGAAGTCATGAGCAGGGCGTCCGCCGCGTTCATGTAGGTCGGGATCTCCTCGTGGGCGAGCCCGTTGACGGCGTGCAGGGCAACTGGCTGGTCGGCCGACCCTCGCGTGATCTCGACGACGCGTTCGGCGCGAGGGTAATCCTTCACCTCGCGGTCGGGCGCGTAGGGAAAGAGGACGTGTTTCGCCGCGGGGTTCCACCCGAGCTCCACTCGAGCGTCCTCGCGCGGGCGAGGGGCGAAGCGCTCGAAGTCGATCCCGTGGGGAATCACGTGACAATCGGTATCGAGTTCGGCGGCCATCTCTTCGCTCATGACGACGACGGCGTCACACTGCTTGGCACACCACCGACTCACGGCACCGTACTTGCCCATCAGATCCGTCCCCCACAGCGAGAGCACGACCGGCCTGCTCGGTTGGGCGAGCGCGTGGGGCGCGACGAGCCCGAAGTTCGCGTGTATCACGTCGAAGTCTCCCGAGCCGAGCGTCCGGCCCAATACTTTCGGGTAGTACTTCAAGAAATCCGTCACCGAACGCGACCGGGAGACGCCCGGCACTGGAAGGGTCGTTGAGTTAACCCCGCAGCGTTCGAGCGCGCGCAGTTGCTCGGTGAAGAAGGGCCGGGGCGTCGTTACGAGCTGGAGAGCCGAGAGGTCCGCTTCGTGCTGGCGGGGGCGCTCTTCGGACTCCCCGTAGCGCTGGTCACCCGGGGCTCCTCTGGGGGAGGACATGTGTATTCTAGCGACATCTAGTCGTATAGTACTTACGTATAATATCAACTTCTAACACGCTGAAATATAGAGACAGGGGTCAGCGACGGGAACCCGGCTCGACGATCGGCGGGCAGGGTCGCGTCGGCGGTGAATAGGCTTATAACTGCTGGCGGGCCTCTCCCGAGAGAAATGGGATCGGTAGTGCTATCGCTTGACGCCGAACTCGGCTGGGGGTTTCACGATCTAGAGTCGCCGCCGACCGCACGCATCGAGCGCGCTCGGACGGGCTGGGAGCGACTGATCGAATGCTTCGAGGCCTTCGAGGTGCCCGCGACGTGGGCGGTCGTCGGCCACCTTTTTCTGGAAGAGTGTGACGCGGAGCACGCCTTCCACCCCGCACCCGAAGGCTGGTTCGCTTCCGAGCGTGGCCGGTGGCGCTCCCGGCCCGACCTGCGGTTCGGCGAGGGGTTGATCGAAGCGATTCAGGACAGCGCCGTGGCCCACGAGATCGGCTCGCATTCGTACTCTCACGTCGTCTTCGGCGATCGGAAGACGAGCCGGACGCTCGCGGCGGCGGAACTAGAAGAAAGCGTTTCGCTCGCGCGCGAGCGGGACCTCTCGCTCGAGTCGTTCGTCTACCCGCGCAACGACGTTGCCCACCGGGATGTGCTGGCTGAACACGGTCTCACGTGTTATCGCGGTCGGGCACCGGCCCGCGAACTCGACGACGTTCCGGGGGGACGGCCACTCAGGAAGCTACGCGAGGCGACGATCGACGCCCCGCCGCTGGTCGAACCACGGCGCGACGAGTTCGGGCTGGTGAACGTTCCAGCCTCGCTCTATCTCTTCGGGTTCGAAGGGCTCGGCCGGTCGATCGCCCAGTCGATCTGGGCGGATCCGGTGGTACGCGGGGCGAAACGCGGTATCGACGCGGCCGCCCGGCGGGAGGGGGTCTTTCATATATGGCTCCACCCGAACAACATCGTTGCCCCCCGGGACCTGAAGCGAATGGAGACGATCCTCGCGTATCTCGCCGATCAACGCGATAGAGGGGCCGTGTCGATCGAGACGATGGTCGAGGTCGCCGAGCGGGTCGCTGCCCGGTGAGGGTCGGCCGCAGTACTTATCCGCCGACCGCGAGTTCGAGGAACGATGGCTTCGAAGGGTATGGGGAAAGGGAAATCCGACGGAGAGGAGAAAACGGAACCGGAAAGCGAGTACGAGATCCGGCCGTTCGAACCCGGCGACCGGGGAGAGATCTGTTCGCTGTACGAGACGGTCTTCGAAGAGACGGCGACGATCGAGTGGTTCGACTGGAAGTACACCGACGATCCTTTTATCGAGGGCGTCCCGATCGTCCTCGCCGAACGAGAGAACCGGATCGTCGGCGCACGACCGTTTTTCGCCCTCGAGATGTGTGCCGGCGATCGACGCGCGCTCGCCTTACAGCCCGGCGATACGATGGTCCATCCCGAACATCGCCGTAAGGGACTGTTCACCCGGATGACCGAAGCCGCGATCGAACGCTACGGTGATCGTGAACCGGAGTTTTTCTTCAATTTCCCGAATGACCGATCGCGGCCGGGCTATCTCGATATGGGCTGGCGACTCGTCAGCGAGACACCGATCTACTACCGGATACAGAATCCGGCTAGGGTCCTCGGCCTGCGGACCGACAGCCGCGCCGGCAAACTCGCGGACCGGCTCTCCCGGTCGGTCGCCGCGGCGGGCCTCGACGCCATCGAGGACTTCAGCACTGTTCCGACCGCCGACGTCACGATCGAGCGCCGATCGAGCGTTCCGGCGGAAGAACTGGCCGGGCTCTACGAGAGCGACGTCCCCGAGCGGATCCACGCACGCCGGAGCGAGCGCTTCTATCACTGGCGCTTTTCGAACCCGCGGGGAAGCTATACCACGTACCTCGCCCGGCAGGACGGCGACCTCTTGGGGAGTGCCGTCGTCGGTAGCCACCAGGACGGCGGGACGACGATCCACAAGCTACTGGACGTCCTGCCGATGGGCGAGAGAGTCAGAGAAAACCAGGACGTGCTCGCCTCGCTGCTCGGAGCGATCGTCGCCGATAGCGCCAGTGCGGATGCGATCGCGGCCCACAGTGGCGTCCTCGATCACGACGTACTCGCCGGGCTTGGCTTCCTGCCTGACGATTCGTTCCCGCTCGCCCGCTGTAGCAGCCCGACGACGTTGGTCGTCCGGTCGGTCGGCACCGAAGAGTGGACCCTCGGCGAGCGGGAGCTGACCGAAGTTGAGGACTGGCAACTCGCCTTCGCCGAGCGCGATACTGCCTGATCGCTCCCGGCCCACCCAAAAACACCCGCGCGCGAGGAGGGCCGGCCAGGGGCACTCCCTAGTATCGTCCCGTAGCCGAAAGTAAAGGACTCCACGAGGACGGTGATCGCTTCCCCCGCCGCGGACGGCTCGATCGAACGGCGCGTTCGAAATCGGCGGGAACGTACGCAAGTAGTAGACTCATGTATGGCGGGAGCCCAATCCCCGTATGAACAGCGAGAGTTCGGATGAGACAGAGGGGTCGGTCGTCGTGCCGGCGATCGACACGGCGAGTTCCGTCGTCTGTCTCCGATCGCTCGGCCAGCGCGGGATCGAGACGATCGCCATCGCCGAGAACCGTGACGCCCCGGCGCTGCGCTCGAAATACTGTGATAGGGCCATCGAGGTGCCTTCGCCCGACGAGGACCTCCTGGGGTACAAGGAGGCGTTGGTGGCCCTCGCGAGTCGGCCCGGCGTGCGAACGATCGTGCCCCTCCGGGAGGCCGATACCTACGTTCTCGCGAAGTACCGCGAGGAGTTCGCCGAGTACATTCCGACGCCCTGGCCCTCTCTCGAGGTGCTCCGGAACGCACAGGATCGGGTTCGTCTGTTCGAAGCCGCCGAGAGGGCAGGCGTACCGATACCCGAGACTCGACTGCTCGATACGATCGAGAACTGGGATCGGGACCGGATCGTCAAAGCACGGTACGCGCTGCTCGCGAGCGCCTATATCGATGAACTCACCGAACACGAGTCACAGAAGGGAGCGCTAACGAGACACCTAGATCCCGGCGTCGAACCGGACGTCGAAGCGATGACCGCCGAGATGGGCCACGTCCCGATCACCCAGGAGTTCGTTCCCGGTTCGGAGTACGCCGTCTGGGCGCTCTGTAACGAAGGCGAACCGATCGCGATCTGTCAGCGCCGTCGGGTCCGGGGGTTCAAATATACCGGCGGGGCGAGTGTCTGCCGGCAAACGATGTACGACCCCGAACTCGACTCGATCGGGCGGGCGCTGATCGACGAACTCGACTGGCACGGGCCGGCCTCGATACAGTTCATCAAAGACGACGCGACGGGCGAGTACAAGCTCATGGAGGTAAACCCCCGCTTCTGGGCGTCGATCTCCTGTGCGATCGCGGCCGGACTGGACTTCCCGCATCTCTACTGGCGCTTCGCGGGCGGGGATCCCGTCCGTCCCGAGCCGACCTACGAGCGCGGCGTCGCGACCCATCTCCTCCGCGGTGAGGCCGTCTACTTGCTTAGCGTGCTCCGGGAGCACTCTCCGTACGTCGAGCGACCCTCCTTCGCGGGGGAACTACGGGAGGTGCTCGCCTCGATCTACGAGCAGCCGCGCTTCGATTACCTCTCGCTCGACGACCCCCGACCGTTCGTCCGTGACCTACGGAACGTAGCGGCGGAATTGGTGTGAGGCTCCGATGAACCTACGCACGCTCGTCCCGAACGTCGAACCCCTGCTAAAGGGACATCCGAGAGCCCGCGCGGTCGTCGAGAGCGCGTACTGGCGGCTCGGGACCCTCGCTCGGGGCGGGAAGCGGACGGTCCGGGTCGGCGAGGTTACCGCCCGATTCGGGCTCTCGACGCGGGCGGAGTACCTCCGTGCCAAGAGCCTCGGCGGCGAGCAAGCCGTGATCGAAGCGCTCCTAGAGGACGTAGTGAGCAGCGAGACCGTCTGGGACGTCGGTGCCGGTGTGGGGACGTATGCCTGTCTCGTCGCGAACGCCTTAGAGACCGGACGCGTCGTCGGGTTCGAGCCGGAGCCGACGAACAGGACACGGCTCCGAGCGAACCTCGATCGCAACGCGCCCGAGGAACGCTGGGCCGTCTCGGAGGTGGCGCTGTGGGGTCGCGACGGGGAGGCGACGCTGGCCTCGGAGAACGAGTCCGGCTCGATCGAAGCCGGGGACGGCCATCACTACCTCTCGACGGAGGGTGGCCGCCGGGTCGAGACGAGACGAGGCGCGTCGCTTCTCGCCGACGGCCTCGCCCCGCCGGACGTACTCAAAATCGACGTGCAAGGCGCTGAAGGCGAAGTTTTAGCGGGGATGGGCGAGGCCCTGAGCGATGTCAGGGGAATCTATCTGGAGGTCCATCCCGAGAAGTGCCGTCGATACGGGACGACCGCCGAAGGCATCGAACAGTTTCTTCGGGAGGCGGGCTACTCGCTCGCGCGGCTAGGGGTGCCGGCGACCGGACGGTCGGGGGTATATTTCCTCCGGGCGCGCCGCTGATGAGGGTGTGGTATCGATCGGGGGCGCAATCGTGTGTCACTCCTCGTCGGGGATATACCGTCTGATGAGCGGGACCTGCACCCCGAGGTTCTCCTCGACGAGCTCGACGGGGATCTCGTCTTCGGACTGGAGGCTTCCGGTCAGCGCGAGAAGCGCGACCGAGGCGATCCCCGCGATCGGGACGAACGCGATCAGTGCCGGCAGTGAGAGGGTTACCTGCCGGGCGAGCACCAAGGAGGGCGGAAAGAGCACCGCCGGTAACAGCACGAACGTTCGGACGGTCCAGCGCGAGAATGGGTTGACGCCGGATTTCTGCCAGAGCACGGCCAGTGCCGACCCGTTGAGCGTGACCGTCGAGCTCGCCGTCGCCAGTGCCGCGCCGGTGATGCCGAGGTCGGGTGCCGCCCCATAACCCGTAATGAGCACGGCGTTCAAGGCGACGTTCAACACGCCCGCGATCGCGTTCACGGCGAAGATGTATCGCGTGTACCCAAAGGCAGACAAGGCGTCCTGGCAGCGCCCGAAGGCGGCACTCGTAAAGGAGCCGAGCGCGAGAATCGCGAGCGCCGCCGCGCCGGAGGTATAGGCGGGGCCGAAGACCAGCAGCAGGTCGTCGGCGAAAACGACGAGACAGAGCAGTGCCGGGAAGGTAACGACGAAGACCCATTTGGAGGTGAGCTTGTACATCCGATTGATCTCCTCGTACTGACCGCCCGCGTCGAGGCGGCTCATCAGCGGGAGAAAGAGGAAACCAAACGAGGAGACGATCACGCCGACCGCCCGGGCTAAGGGCCAGGCAGCGTTGTAGATGCCGGCCTGCCTGGAGGGCAGGAAGTTCGCGATCATCAGCGTATCGATCTGGGCAAGCAGTATCGAGACCATCGAGGAGAGCACGAGCGGAAAGGAAAAGACGAGCATCTCGCGGGTTCGGGTCTCGAAGGCACCCCGGATCGGGAACAGCCGGTTGAACAGCCATACCGCAACGGCGAACGCGACCAGAGCGGAGACGAAGTACGCAAAGCCCGCCGCTACCACGCCGTAGCCGGCCAGTAAGAGGACGACGATCAGCGCGAGGCGCAGGACATTATAGATCAGATCGCGGGAGTAGGTGCGATAGATCGTGTTCTCCCGGCCCCGGATGCCGGCGACGACGATCTCCAACCCGACGAAGAAAGGCAGCGTCGCGATGAAGACCAACAGTAGTTCCGGCGGGGTCGAGGGTTCGAAGAACCGAGCGGCCAATCGCTCGACGTTGAGCAACAACGCGATCGTGACGAGAACGGTAAGAGCGACCGAGAGAGAAGTCCCGGTGACCCAGGCCCCACGGGTGTCGCTCGCGCTTTCGAAGCGCGTCATGAAGCGTGGAATTCCCTCCTTGAACCCGAGGGTTGCGATCGTCGCCGAGACGGTCATGATTGAGAAGGCGATCTGGACCTCGCCGAAGGCACCCGGTGAGTCCAGCAACCGGCCCATGACGACTCGTTCGAACAGACGCGAAACCGAGCCGAGCGAGCCGACGAACAGCATGAGTGACGCGCTCGATAGCAACGCCGAGAGGTCTTCCTGACCTCCTTCGGTCGTCGCCTCCTCGTCTGCCATTGCCCGGGCTATCGGAGAAGCCCTAATGAACGAATCGGATCGGTGACGGGACGAGGCAGGGTGTGGAGTGAGAGGAGTCACACGATCGCCGATCGAACTACCGGTGAATCGACTCGATAGGTCTTTGTCGAATCGGGAACCTTACCCAAGGGTGTCGGCGATCGGTACCGTTCTCGCAGGGATGGGCTTCGGGCTCGCGCTCGCCGCGCCGCCCGGCCCGATGAACGCGATCATCGCCGAGGAGAGCGTTCTCCGGGGATGGAGTGCAGGCACCCGGGCAGGACTGGGCGCGATGAGCGCGGACGCCTGCTTTCTCCTCCTCGCGCTGTATGGCGCGAGTGCCGTTCTCACGCGCTATCCGCTTGTGCGCGCCGTCATGATCGGCGTCGGCGGCCTGCTGATGTGGTACTTCGCGTACGGCACCGCACGCGACGCGAGCGCGGCGTTCACTCGCCGGGGAACGAGTGCCCCGACCGATCGGCCCGCGGTGGGTACCGGTAGAACGATCGATACCGACGAGACGGCGGGAACCGATGGGGCCGCGAGCACCGGTTCGGTCGGCGACTCGACCTCCAGCGAGCCCGAGCGACGAGCGGGGCGAGCGGACACGAATGGCGGCTTCCGGAAGGCGTTCGTGCTCGCGCTCACCAACCCCTACCAGATCGTCTTCTGGCTCACGATCGGCGTTGGACTACTCCGGCCCGGCCGGCTGGACGTTCTGTCCTTTCTCCCCTACGTCGGTGACGCGCTCGCTGGTGCGTTCGTCGTCTCGACCGGCAGCCCCCTTCTCCTGATCGGGTTTTTCGCCGGGATCGGCCTCTGGATCACCTGCTTTCCGGCAGCGCTGGTCGCTGCGGGCCGGCAAATCGACGCCCTCGCGCCGGCAGTGGCCTACGGTAGTGCCGCCGTGCTCGTGGCTTTCGGCGCGCTTTTCCTCGCCGACGCATTGGGGTCGCTTCTCTGAGGCGCCGTCTCACTGTTCGGCCGAACGGTGATGGGATGCGGGGCCGGAACTTAACGAGTGCCGGTAGCCCGACTGCCGGCGTCGTCCGCGTCCTTGGAGTTTCCGGCACTGTCGGCGTCGTCGTCGGCATCGCGGGGGTCGTCCAGTCCGGCGATCTCCGCACCGAGCCACTCTCGGAACCACTGGACCCGCTCGAGGCGCTGGTGGGCGATGCCATCGGCGGTGTCGCTCGCGACGCGGGCTTTGACGTCCTTGCCGCGTTCGAGCACGCGTTCCGTGACCTCTCCCGAGTCCAGATGGCTGCGTGATTCGTATCCCATCCGGAGGAATAAGAGTACAGTGCCGTGAGCACCGATCTTATCGAGCAGGTCGGCTTCGACGAGACAGCGCGCCTCGAGTGAGAGCTCGTCGAGATCACCGCTGTAGGAGTGGTCTTCGATGGCCCCACAGACCGCCTCGACGAAGGACGGTGGGTACTCCGCGCGGCTGGTGAGGAACTGCCGGGCGATGTCGGCCCCGACCGCAGCGTGGGCGTCCTGCTCGGCGCTCAGCTTCGCTACGTCGTGAAACACGGCCGCTACCCGCGTGACGTCGACGTCCGCACCTTCACGGCGGGCGATCTTCGTCGCCAGCGCCACGACATTGAGAATGTGATTGTAGCGGTACTCCGCGGAGTGCCAGGGGTACCAGCGCATCCGGCCGCCCTCGGTTTCGTTGTTGACGCTGGCGGCGAGGTAATCGCTGACGAACTCCTGCATCGCCGCGAACTCCGCCTCGCTGATGGGCGATTCCTTTATTTCGACGCCCAAGGAAGACACCTCCAGGCGTGTCGCGTTCCGATCATGTTGTTGGTATAAAGGGGCGTTCGACTCTTTAGCGTTACGACGCCACTTAACTGACGCAGTCCCGTTCGTCCGGATATGACCGACCCGGTGTACCGCATGAACACATACGATCGGCGCTTCGAAACGACAGTGACCCACACGCTCGACGATCGCGTGACCCTCGATCAGACGCTGTTTTACCCGGAAGGCGGCGGCCAGCCCGCCGATCGGGGTACGATCACCGACGGCCAGCGCGAATGGCGCGTGCGCGACGTTCAGAAGACCGATACGATCTACCATCACCTCACGCCGATCGGCGAGGACAACGGAGAGGAAAAGAGCGAAGGAACCGATGGGACCGAAGCGAGCGGGCGAGAGGAGAGCAGCGGATCGATACCCGAGTCCGGCGCGACCGTGCGCGGGGAGATCGACTGGGAGCGCCGCTACGGCCATATGCGCCACCACACCGCCCAGCACCTGCTCTCGGGGCTCTTACTGGAGGAGTACGACGCCGCGACGACCGGTAATCAACTGTATGCCGACCGGGCACGCATCGACGTCGGCTACGACCGCTTCGAAGAGGACGATCTCGAGGCCATCGAGACTCGCATGAACGACCTCGTAAGCGAGGCCCGGCCGGTCGAGTCCTACGAACTGGATCGCGAGACGGCCGAAGCGGAACTCGACCCCGAGCGCACGCGCATCGAGCTATTGCCCGACAGCATCACCGAGATCAGGATCGTCGAGATCGAGGGCTATGACCGCACGGCCTGTGCGGGCACCCACATCGCGGGGACCGAGGAGATCGGCACGGTATCGGTTACCGGCCGCGAGTCCCGCGGCAGTGGCGAGGAGCGACTCCGATTCGCACTGGGGTCCTGAGTTCTCCTCTGTGGTCGGTTCCGCGACGAACGGCCGATAGTTCCCTCACTCCTACTCACTCCGCGGCCGGTCGGCTACCGGAATCCGCCCGTCCGGCTGCGACCTTCGTCGCGAGGAGCAATAGGACGAATAATACTAGTGGAGCGAGCAACAGTCGCATCGCGGGCGCGATGCCATACGCGTCGGCAGCGATGCCGAGGAGCACGGGGAGCACTGCCGTTCCGCTGTAGGAAGCTCCGGCGGTGAGCGCGTTGACTGGGCCGCTGTACGCCGGGGCGCTATCGACCGCATAGGCCGCAAGCGTCGGGAAGAGCCCGGAGACGAGGACACCGAGGGCGAGGACTGCGGCGAACAGCCCCCACCCATCGAGCATGGTCACGAGATAGAGCGTCGGTATGGCCGAAACGGCGAGTGCCGCGACGAGCGGGAGCGAGGGTACTCGGTCGGCGACCGTGCTGTAGACCGATCGGCCGAGGACGTAGCCCACGAGCAACAACGAGAGCGTCAGGCTCGCGAGCGATTCGGGAAGGGTTCGGCTCGCATAGAAGGGCAGCCAGGTAAAGAGACTCCCTTCGAGACCGCCGCTGAGCGTCAGCGCGAGTCCCGTGCCGGCGACCTGGGGCCGGCGAGCGATTTCCCATACGTCCGCGAGCCGGAGGGGTCGTTCGGCTCGTGCCGGAAGATCGAGGTCGGCGCGCCGGAGCAAGATCAGGACTGGGAGGAAGGCGATCGCGAGCAGGACGTAAGCGATTCGCCAGGATCCGAGCGCGAGCGTGGCGACGACGAGGGCCGGGCCACAGATCGCCCCGAGCGCCCACGCGAGGTCGTAGAGATTGAAGACGCGGCCGCGACGATCAGGAAAGAGGTGGCTCAAAACGGGCCGATCGGGCCCGCGAAAGACGCCGGTGAGCGCGCCGCGGACGAACAGCGCGCCGAGGAGGGCGCGAGGCCAAGCGCGAGCATCGAGAGCGAAACGAGAGCGGCACTGGCGAACAGCGTCCGCTCGGCGTCGAGACGGCCGGCCATCGCTCCGGTGAGGACGAGCGCCGCGATGAACCCGATCGCCCCGGCCGGGGCGACGAGGCCGAGCGCGCTCGTCCCGACGCCGAACTGGCGGCCAAAGGCCGGAAGCAGCGCCCCGCGCATCTGGAAGCCGACGCCCTCGACGGCGACGAACCAGCAGATGAGGACCAGCCACGGCCACCGGTCGTCTCGGCTCAGTTCACACCTCGTTCTGGATAGTGATACGGGCCGCCACTCGCTCCGTCAAGCGAAGCGATAGCGATCGATTCAGTCACGACGTCGCCGGGTCCCTGCTGTAAGTGGCGCCCGGCGGTGGAGTGCCATCGGCTACCGGATCGCGACCCGGGTTCGCGTTTCGCGACCGACGCCTCTTGGCGGTGCCGATCCATCGAGAGGAACGACCTCGAAGTGGGTATAAAACGTATCGGTTTCGGTAGCGGCGAGCACCCCAATCATCGATCGAGCTGCGAAGTAGATTCGGACCTCACTGGCGTCCGAGACGGCGTGTCGATCTACTGGCAGGCGGCACACGGCGGCGTCAAGCGGGAGCGGGATTTATGTCCAGGAGCGTCGAACGTCACCTATGACCATCCGAGAAGCGACCACCGAGGACGGCGAGGCGATCCGGGAGATCGCACAGCGGTCGATGGAATCCTCCTACTCGCTCAGCCCGCGGACGATCGAGAGCGCGATCAAACAGTGGTACGACGAAGAGGCCCTGGCGGCGACCCTCGACGAGGAGGACGCTCTCTTCCTGATCGCCGAGGAGGAGGGCGAGGTCGTCGGGTTCGCTCAGGGGGCTCTCGACCGCGAGACCCAAAGCGGTGATATGCTCTGGCTCCACGTCGACCCGGCTGCTCGTGGGGGCAGCATCGGCACTGATCTCTTCGAGCGGACCCGCGAGGAACTACACGAGCGCGGTGCCGAGCGGCTCAGAGGGATGGTCCTGGAGGACAACCGAGAGGGAAGCGACTTCTACGAGCGCTTCGGCTTCGAGAGAAGCGAGGAGCGCACCACCGTAATCGACGGCGAGCCCCACGTCGAGTTCGTCTACGTCGAAGACGGAACCGAGGTCGAGCGGGATCCGACCGAGAAAGACGTCTCCGTTCCCGAGAGCGTCACGACCGATGCAGGCGAGGAAGTCTATCCCGACAACGAGGACATCGATATGGGCTCGAAAGGCCCCTTTTTCGTCGTCTACGACGATGCCGATCACGAGAGTCGATATGGCTACTACTGCGGGAACTGTGGGACGCTCGATACCGCGATGGACGCGATGGGTCGGGTCCAGTGTAACGACTGCGGGAACCTCAGGAAACCGACCCGCTGGGACGCGGCGTACTTGTAACCCCTCGCGGGTCTGCTCGGCGCTCCCGTCACTGTACCGTAGCTCGTCGCTGGACTCTTGGCCGGATCGACGAACCGTCGAGGCGTCTGGCCGGGACCCGAGGGGATTGGAGCGGGTTATCCCGACGATCGTGTTTCGAGTCGCTCTCACCGACGGCGGAATAATTTGTGATTAGACAAGCCAACTCCGGGTCCACGCCGAGTCATGACCGATGGAGACGATCGGATCGAACGCCACGTCCCGGGGTGGGAGTTACGACGGCGGATCGATCGCGCGGAGGACACGCTCGTCCGCCGCCGGCTAGTGTTCGTCGAGCGTCTCTACGGCGGACGGAGCGTCGCGGGTGCGGCGAGCGCGGTCGGGACGAGCGCGACTGTGGGTCGCCGGTGGCTCGCGCGCTGGAATCAGGCGGGATCGTCCTCGCCGTTCGACGGGTCGAACGGCGAGGACGATCGCGGGTCAGGACTGCTCCCGGGCACACAAGAAAAGTCGATCGAGCGACGGCTGTGTGCCGATGGGCACCTATAGGATAACCATCGGTCCTGGCCGACTGTTCCACCTCGAGGCCTGGTTTCGATTGGCTACCGGATTCTATCCACCGGGAGAACGATTGATGTAGTCTCGGTGTGAGCGAAGCGATATGGCATCGACCGAACGGATCGTCTTCCTAGCGGATCGACCGGAGTTCCTCTACGAGACGGACTGTACCGTCCGTGAGACCTACGACTTCGGCACGGGCGTCGGTTCAGCGGCCTACATCGAGTGTAACTCCGAGGTAGAGACAACACTGGAAGCCGACGACCGGGTGCTCGCGCTCGAAGAGAACCGGGAGATCACCCTCCCGATCGAACCCGACGCGGTGAGCCAGGCACCCGAGGACGTCGCCACCGTCGAGGACGTGCGTCGACTCCACGACGTTACCGCGGGCGAAGCTACCGGCCAGGGAGTGACCGTCGTGGCGATGGATTCGGGCGTCGATACGAGCCACCCGGTCTTCGAGGGCGATTCGATTAGACAGGTCGACGTGACGGGATCGGGCAAGAGCGATGCGGTCGGCCACGGCACGGCGGTGCTCGGCCAGGTCACCAGATTAGCGCCGGGTGCGGAGCTGATCTCGCTGCGCATCTTCGGCGCGGAGGGAAGCACCGAGACCAACGTCATTATGCGCGCCTACGAGTGGCTACACAACAATACTGGGGCTTATGACGTGGTGAACATGTCATGGGGCTCGAGTGCCACCTCTCGGGAGATCAACCGAGTCCACAATGCGCTAATCGAGAAAGGGATCAGGGGCGTCGTCTCGGCCGGGAATTCCGGGGAGACCGCCGGGAGTCCGGCGACGGCCCGACGGGCCTTCGGCATCGCGGCCTGTACGGAAGGGGGAGAGATCGCGGATTTCTCTTCGTACGATCCTGACCGGGACAACCCCGACGTCGCGGCGATCGGCGTCGACAATCGCTTGGCACAGGCTTCAGGAACCACCCTGGGCGAAGAGCTGTCGGGACCGTGGGTCAAGGCGTCGGGAACTTCCTTTTCCGCGCCGGAGGTAGCCGGAATGGTCGCGAAATACCTCGATGTCAGAAGCGAGACCCCGCCGGGGCAGATCAAAGCCGACCTCGAGGAGACGGCTCGAGATATCCCGAACCAGCCCCGTGACGGAGCCGGATTGGCCGACTACGCTGCGGCGGTCGGCGAAGGGGGATCGAGCCCGCCGTCGGAGCCACCCTCCGAATCGGGAGCGACGACCGCGATCGTCCAGGACCTCCTCGCTCACGACGTTCTCTATCTCGGCGCGGATTGGCTCGACGCCGGCGAGTACCGCGTGCGACGCCGGGACTCGAGCGAGGGCGAAGGTACTGTCCTCGCCTTCGAGGAACTGTCGGGCGAGGGCGATCGGGGAGCTGAAGGGAGCGCCGGCTCCTGACTGTCGAGGCGACGGTGGGCCGAGGACCGAGTACCGCACCCGGCTATCGGGACTCGGCACTGTGCAGCCAGAAAGATCATACCCGACGGCGACGAAGAGAAGAGGACTACGGGTTATGACTGACGCCGAGAACAGGAGGGGTGGACGAACGGCCGACCGTAGCGATCGGCCGCTGTTCGACCCGGCTCGCGAGCGCGCGCGAGCGCCGGGACCACGACGACGATCGCGAGCGCCGACGAGCCGAGGCCGGTCAGCCTACTCCCGGCCGGACCGATCGGACGGAGTCAACCTCGAGTTCGGCGTCGCCCGACAGCGGGAGCAGCGCTGCTTCGACGGCGCGGGGAAGCACGACATCGGAAGGACGACGGACAATGCTCGGCGGGGAGAGGTCGAGATCGGAATCGGGGTCCGGGTTCGCCTCGGCCTCGGACGTAACGCGTCGGGGCGTCGGTCTCACGCTCGTTACCGCGCTGCTCGCTTCGCTCGGATACTACGGCGTGCTCGGCGTGCTCGAAACCGGCATCCAGGCATTCGGGTCGGTCGTGCCGGCACCCTTCTACGCGCTTACCTTCTCGGTGCTGTTCGTCTTCAGCCTCGTTCCGCGGGCTCACGGGGGCCTGCCGGCGCTCGCCTGGTCGGTGATCTTCAGCCTCGTCTTCGGAACCTTGCTCGCTATCGGTACCGAAGGGGCCTTCTATCTGGCCGATAACCCCGACGTCGCAACCGCGGGTTACACTGGCCTCACCGTGCTCGCGCTAGCGGTCGTCGTCGCTGCGGTCGCGTACTGGAGCGTGCTCTCGGTCGCGAAGACTGCGTGAGTTGTTCGGATCGAGATCGGTGCGAACGCAACCGATGCCACCACCATACTCGGAGAGCGCCGGAACTGGTTTCGACTGTCCGTTCTTCGAATCGAAAGTAAGTGATCCCGGGCTACTCAGCGAGAAACAGGAGAGAAGAGCCTAGGCCGGGATTTGAACCCGGGGTCTCGTCCTTACCAAGGACGCGCTTTACCGCTAAGCTACCCAGGCAGGCATCCCACGGTAGCCGGGTGTGTTTGTTATCCGTTTCGATTCGCCGACCGTCCTCGGGCCTACCTCGTGTTCTATCGAGGGGAAGCCGGCTACCCGCCGTCGGTCGCCGGGGGCGCGCCCTCGCTTACGCCGGGCGGGCGCTCTTCGAGAAGCGCCGCCAGCGAGTCGGTGACCGACGCGGAGAGGAAGTCCTCGGCAGCCGGGAACCCTCTTCCCCCTTCTTCGAGCGCCGACTGCACGAGATCGGCCGTGAACGAATCGAGTTCTGTAGGTGCGTCCCGTCCGACGGCACTCACGCCACAACGCACCGCTAAGTCGAGCGCGTCGGCTTCGAGACCCCGACCGTTGTCGAGATCGCGATCGGAACCGGGGCCGGTGCCAGTATCGGCGCCCGGGTCGCGTCGCCGGGTCTGGTCGCGGCCGAACCGGCGAACGGTCTCGACGGCGCGGGCGGCACACTCGGTCCGGGCGAGCAGGTAAAACCCACGTGCGACGAGGATGTCCGCGGCGAGGATCTCGATATCGGCTGCCGTCCGGTCGCGGCCCGGGTCACTCCAGGGCTCTTCGCTCGCGAGCGTGCGCGTGAGGGCCAAGCCCTCGTAGATCAGTTGGACGCCCGCCGCCCGCTTCGCGAGCGCCTCGTCCCGGTCGGCAGCGCTCGTTCCTTCGAGCCTCGAGCTTTCCTGTTCGTCCCTCCCGTCCGTTCCGTCCGCGGCGACCCGCGCGCTTAGTAGCACCAGCGCACCCGGCACCATCGACCCAGCGTCGAGCGCCTCGAAGATGCGGACGCGGAGCCGTTCGGGGTCGGTCTCCCCGACGGCCTCCCGCGCGGCGCGACGGACCTGGGAGGCTCTTTCCATCCCTCGATACTAGCGACGCTACCGGCAAAGACCTTTGGAAACCGCCGGCTGACCTCCGATCGACAGTCCCACAATCGGATGCCAAGACGGATCGTAACAATTGAATCGTCGGTGAACCTAACTCAGGGCAACAATGGTTGAGTGCCGGTACTGCGGGCGCGAGTTCGAGGACGATTCGGCCCACCGCGAACACCTCCGGGACTCTCACACCGAGGAACTCGGTCCGATCGACCGGCGGCGTCTCGACGCCGAAGGGAGCGAGCGCTCGCGGACGCCGATCTATCTCGCTGGGATCGTCCTCGTCCTCGCGCTCGGGGTCATGGCCGGTGCGGGATACGTCCTGCTCGACGGCGGCAGATCGGGCAGCGGGAGCGCGGGTAGTGCGAGCGGTGGCGGAGGCGCTGCGACCGGTCCGGGGAACGTCAATGCCGTCGCCCAGACTCCTACCGGCGTCGGAAGCGTCCACACCCATGGGACGATCGAGATGCGTGTCACGGGCCAGCAGGTCGATTTCAGTCAGTCACAGTACCAGCTTCAGGCCGACGCCTTCCACTTCGAGAACAGTGAGGGGTCCCGCTGGCACGTCCACGCACAAGGCGTCACCCTCGAGTACGCGATGAGCACGCTCGACATCGGCGTTACGAACGATTCGGTGACTTACGAGGGCGAGACCTACCGTGGAGGGCCGAACACGACCGTAACCGTTCGAGTGAACGGAAGCCCAGTGCAACCGAGCGAGTACGTTCTGCAGGAGGGCGACCAGATCCGAATCATCGTCGAGGAGAACTGAAACACTTCGAGAGACGATTTCATTTCGGCGACCGCACGATGGGGAGGACGGTTCAGCCAATCCGCATCGGCATCGATCGATCAGTCGAGCGGGTCCGGTGCGGGAGGCATGTGGCGCTTGTGCTCGCTCCGGGTGTAGAGTTCTTCGACGCGTTCGACGACAGCGGGATCGATATCGAGGGTGCGGGTCGTCGCCGCTCTCGAGAGCGGGCCATCGACGCCGAGCGCGAGCACGCGATCGAGCGTGTCGTATCCGATGCCCAGTTCCTCCTCGTCGGTCTGTCCGGCCCACATCCCTGCACTCGGGGTCTTCTCGATGAGGTCGTCGGGAATCCCGATATAGTCGGCGAGCTGGCGCACCTGGAGTTTATAGAGGTTGCCGATTGGGTTGCAGTCGACGGCCTGGTCACCGTACTTGGTGAAATAGCCCACCAAAGCCTCGGTGCGATTGCCCGTCCCGAGAACGAGTCGGTTCTCATGGTTCGCCACGAGGTAATTCAGCACGCCCCGCGTGCGCACTCGAGCGTTGCCGACGGCGGTTCGGTCCTTTTTCGCTTCGGGGACCGCACCGACCAGCGCTTCGACGATCGGCTCGATCTCGATCACGTCGTATTCGATTCCGAGGTCCCGTGCTACGCGTTCGGCGTCGCTCATGTTTTCATCCTCATTGACCTCGCTCGGCATGACCAGTCCACGCAGTCGATCCGGTCCGAGGGCCTGGCTCGCGAGGTAGGCGGTGAGCGTGCTGTCGATTCCTCCGGAGAGGCCGAGTACCGCGCCGTCGGCTCCGGCACCCTCGATCGTCTCGTGAATGAAGCCAGTGATGTGTTCGTGGTGGCGTTCGAGTTCCCACTCCGAGAGTCGGAGATCGATCGGTAGAGTCTCGTCGATCGCTTCACTGTCGGACATCACTGTCCATAGGGTCGTGACCGACTAATACCCTCCTCCTCGCGCGATTAGGTGAACGTTCGTGCACTCGCCTCGTGGATATCGGTCGCCAGCGTACCAGGCTTCCCGGGGGGTACTCACCTCTATCAGGCGTTCGTCCCCCGCTGCTGATCGGATCGCGAGGAGCAGGAGTTCACACTATCGCTACGTTGAAGTGCAGCGGATGGATACCTTCGCTCGTGTCGGGCGTCGGTGGTCTAGTGGTAGGACATGAGCTTCCCAAGCTCATAGCCCGGGTTCAATTCCCGGCCGACGCATGGGCGATTCGAAGCGAGTAACAGCGAGTGAGAATCATCGAATGAGCGGACGGAAAATTAAGCGACTCATGAGGAGAACGAGTTCGCGAACGAGCGGCTGAGCCGTGATCGATTAGCGATAGCCCGGGTGTTTCACGAAGACGAGTGCGTCAGTTGTGCGTTGACAGCCGTTTTGACGTTTGTGAGGAACGAGAGAACGCTGGAGTCGAACTCGAGCACGGCCCTCGCGGTGAGGGGGAATTAGAGCGGGATATCGAGATCGCTATGTCACTCGGCGAGACGGACGCTAATGGCAAGGAGTGAGCAACCGTCGCCGGTCGTCCTCGATGCCTCCGTTCTCTCGAACTTCGCGCTCACCGACGACCTCGATCTGCTCGAGGAGATCCCTGCTCGGTTCGCAACTGTCGAAGCAGTGAACGACGAACTTCGGACTGGTGTCGAGCAGGGACACGAATTCCTCGATCGGGGCGGTCGAAGTGATCACCGCCGAGGAGGAACCGGGTGACGAACTCGCTAGTCTCGATCGGGGAGAGACGTATGCGATCCGAGCCGCTCGTGAACAGGACGTGACTGTCGTGCTCGACGATGGGCCCGCCCGCGATCGGGCCGACGATCTCGGGGCCCCCTTACTGGATCGGTCGGACTCGTGGTCCGGCTCGTTCGCGATGGCGTGCTCACCGAAGACGTAGCCGACGAGATTCATCGGCGGTAGGTCGACAAAGGAGGCTTTCGCTCTCACGTCGAGACTATCAGTGAGGTCTCGTAGAGAGCAAGCCCTGTGCTCTCGGGAGTTTTCGATCCCCGCACAGTTCCTGGGTCACAGCAGTTAACTGTCGAACCGATGTGGCTCGAATAAGTTTCGTCCACGCACAGACAGGCGCAGGGTGGTGCTTTCAGGATTCGGAACTGGCCAGAAGTCACGGATACGACCTCGGGGGAACCGGGCACGGTATCGGGGATGTCTCCTGAAGCGTATTTCAGCGAACGCTTTAGTTCCTCCGTGCTAACCACACACGTATGAGCAGGGCAGACGCGGAGACGGACGTTCGAGAGCGCGTAGGGAGTCTCCCCCCGGCCGACGCTTTCGCCCTCGTCGGTAACGAGACGCGTTTGAGCATCCTCGAGGCGCTCTGGGAGGCCGAGGCGGGGCCGGTGCGGTTCTCGGCGCTGAACGAGGCCGTCGGTATGCGCGACAGCGCGCAGTTCAACTACCACCTGAGCAAGCTCACCGACCAGTACGTCCGTAAAACCGAGGCCGGCTACGAGCTACGCACCGCTGGCGCGAAGGTCGTCCGGGCGACCCTCGCCGGATCGTTCACCGAGCATCCCCAGCTCGATCCCTTCGCGGTCGGCGATAGCTGCACCCGGTGTGGCGAGGAACTTCTCGCGAGCTACGCCGAGGAAGCACTCGCGATCGACTGCCCAGCTTGCGGGCGCGGACACGGCGAGTATCCCTTCCCGCCGGGCGGGTTGCACGACCGCACCGGCGAGGAAATTCTCACTGCCTTCGACCAGCGGGTGCGTCACCTCCACTGTCTCGCGAAGGACGGCGTCTGTCCGGAGTGTAGCGGCCGGATGCGTACTACAATTTCCCAGGGCGGGGAATGCTGTCTCGGCGTTGGTCTCCGGGCGGATCACGTCTGCGAGCAGTGTCATCACAGCCTCTGTTCGGCCATTGGGTTGAGCCTGCTCGATCAGTCCGAAGCCGTCGCGTTCTATCGTGAGGGCGGTATCGACCTCGGGACCACGCCCTACTGGCGACTCGAGTGGTGCGTGAGCGACGATCACACGGAGGTCCGATCGACCGAGCCCTGGCGACTCGACGTCACCATCACGCTCGGCGAGGAGACCCTCGAAGCGACCCTCGACGGCGATCTGAGTCTCGTCGAAACCGAGCGCACCCGCTTGTAGCTTCTCCCTCCTCGGCCGGTCGTCGTCTCTCACTCGCGTCGACTGCCCGGCCTCACCCAGGTTCTGTTACTGGACTCGATTTCAGTAGTCTCCCCTACAGAAATGGTTTTCAGATTACAGTTATACTGGTAGCGCGCCTGTCTTTACTCGTATGAGGAGATCAGCGACACGACACGGCCGAACCGAGCGGCAACCGTATCTCGACCGACCTATCGGGATGCGATCGATAGTCGCAGTGTACGCACTGGTAGTGCTCGTTCCCGGCTTCCTGTGGGCTCTCAGTGATCCGCTGCTCGCGACAGGAGGAGTCATGATCGTCGGTGGAACGTACGTAGGAGGGCGCGTCGGAGTTCGGGTCCTCCGCCGGCTTCGGACGCAGCGAGCGGTGTGTATCCCACGAACCGATCTCTGTATCCGGGTCGTCTCCCGCTAGCTCTCCTCCGGATAGTTGCAACGATCTTCCGAACGACGAACGCGAAGGTGCCCCGCGCCAGCGAGGAGCGGGTAGGGCAGGCAGTAATCACCGGGAGACGCCTACCGCCGCCCGACATCGGGTCAGGAAATGCCGGGCTGCGTACCGTGAACCGTCGCCGCTGACGGCCATCCGTCCATTCCGTTTAGGCACGCCTAAATATTTTGGTCCGACTCCCGACCATCGGATCCACGGAGCGAACTCGAACGTCGTGTCGGCTTCGAGTACCCCGCTGGCCATGAACGATTGCGTTCACACCGGCAAGTATTACTCGCTGTGTCCTCTCCTGAAACCTATAGGATAGCGCGTCGATGTCAGAAGGTGTCACGTGTCCGCGCTGCGACCGCCCGCTCGCCCGGCCCGAAGAGCGCGCGCCCCGGTGTCAGTACTGTGGCTGGGACGGTGCACAGCGGGCACCGCAGCGGTCGGAGGCCCGGAGTCGATCGAGAGGCGTGACCGGCACGCTTGCCCGTGGGCTCTCCTCGCTCGTCGGGACGCTGGTTCGAATCGCGCTGATCGTCGCCGTGCTCTCGCTGGTCGCCGTTCCGCTGGGCGGCACGGGCGTTCCGGTTCTCGATAGTATCGCGGGCGACGCCTACGACACACTCGAGGAGTTGAGCGCGAGCGTCGCCGACCGAAATCCCGATCCGGCGTCGGCGTCGCCGGACGGCGCCGAAAGGGAGCGAAACGAGTCGGCGGGAGCGGTCTCGGGGAGTGCGAGTACGAGCGCGAACGCGAGCGCAAGCGACTCGAACTCGGCCATCGATCGGGCGGCAACCGAGCGCTACATCCATCAGTACATCAATGAGGAGCGAACCGAACGCGGCCTCGAACCACTTGAATTCGACACCGAGTTGCGCGAGGTCGCCCGGTACTACAGCGATCGGATGGCTCGAGAAGGATTTTTCGCCCATACCGCGCCCGATGGCGACACGTTGGCCGATCGGTACGATCGGTTCGAGTACGACTGTCGGGTCGCGATCGACGACGGGCGGGTCGCGACCGGCGGTGAGAACCTGGCGTATACTTTCTACGATGCGCCCGTCAGAACCGACTCCGGCATGGAAGTCTACGATAGCGAACGCGAACTCGCGCGGGGCATCGTCGACGGCTGGATGAACTCGACGGGCCACCGGGAGAACCTGCTTCGGCCCTATTGGGAAGGGGAGGGGATCGGCGTCTACGCGACCGAGGAGGAGGGCCGGCTCCGAGTCTATGCGACACAGCACTTCTGTTGATCGAGACCCCTCTTCGAGGAGAATACCGACTTCCGAACCGGTGAGCAGAACCAGCTAAAAGGGCGTTTACCCGGCATTCGAGGGATCGTGGACCTTGCTAGCCCCGCTGGCTTCGTTGGCTCCTGGCAGTTTCGAACATCGGGGACCGTCGGTGCCCGTCCCGACCTCACCCGAGCGGTCTAACACAGTTCTTACAATAGGTGAAAGCACCATCGGCCCCGTTGAGCGTCCCACAGCGTGGACAGTGACGGTTCCGCGGTGCCGAGCGAGCGGCCCTCTCGTCGGTCTCCCTCGAGATGGACGGGTTCGTCTCCGGGGACGGCTCACCGCCCGTCGGGTGGCCCTCGCCGGCCCACTGCTCGCCCCTCGGCGTCGTTCGCTCGAGGGGGCGCTCGCCCGACCGAGCGTTCGCTTGCCTCTCCTTCCGGCCGCTGAGATACCGATAGATGAGGACCTGCAGCAGGCTGAAGCCGACCACGTACGCGAGGACCCAACCCCAGAGGTTCATCTATCGTGGTATATGATCCCACGATACTTTGTACCTTCGGTCGATACAGTACTCGAAACGCCGAAAGATATTCCCCCCATCGGATCGAACGGGAGCGATCGAGGAGGAGAAAGAGTCGAGAGGAGTGTCGATCCCCGGGCGGGCGCTGGCTTCCGAGCGTCGTCACGATTATTACCGGTGGCCCGGTCGAGGAGGTATGGATCGGCGTCGACGCCTATTGATCTGGGGTCTCGTCTTCTTCGTTTGTCTCTCCGCGCTCGCCGTCCAGGGGATCACAGCCGATGCAGGGACGAGCGCGCGCGCCGCGGCCGACGGCCCTTACCCCGGAAACACGCTCATCAGCGTCCAGACCTACAAATCGAACGAGGGACGGCTCATCGAGGTCACGCCCGACGGCGAGACCGTCTGGGAGTTCGACCCGCCGAACTCGCGGGTCTTCGACGGCGAGGAACTCGAAAACGGTAATATCCTGGTCGCCTACACCACGAAACTCTCCCCACAGGAGTGTCCCGAGCGATTCCTGCGGTATCAAGAGGATCACTGCATTCGCAACCAGGTGGTCGAACTCGACGGCGATACGCTCACGAGTTCCCAAAGAGTGGTCTGGCGGTATGCCTGGCTCGACGAGAAGCTCTTCGGCCACGAGGTCCACGACGCCGACCGCCTCCCCGGAGGCGGGACGGCGATCGCCGACATGGGCAACGATCGGGCCTTCGTTGTCGACCAGCAGGGTAACATCACCTGGGAATGGCGAGCCGAGAACCACCTCGGGCAGAACACCTCCTTTCGCGAACGGTACGGTGGACCGGAGAACCCCGGCCGCGAGCGCGACTGGACCCACATAAACGACATCGACCGCCTCTCCAATGGCAACTTCGAGCTGTCGATCCGCAACTTCGACGTCGTCGTCGAAGTCGATCGCGAGTCGAAGGAGATCATCAGTGTACTCGGTCGGCCGGGAGAGCGCTCGCTCATGTACCACCAGCACAACCCCTACCGGCTCGAACGCTGGGGAACGGAACTCATCGCCGACTCGGAGAACGATCGGATCGTCGAGATCGACCGGGAGAGCAGGGAAATCGTCTGGACCTACGGCGGGAAGGGGCTGCTTCGCTACCCGCGGGACGCCGATCGCCTGCCCAATGGCAACACTTTGATCACCGATACGCTGAACAACCGGGTGATCGAGATCGACCCAGAGGGCGAGATCGTCTGGGAGTACGAGGGGATCCGCATTCCCTACAGCGCCGATCGGCTCTCGGTGCCCGAAGAAGAGGGCCGAACCGTCCCCGGCTGGCGCCTCGAGGGTCGGACCGAGGACGTCGGGGCGGCCGTCGGCGTCGTCCGACAGTTAGAGGGATGGGGCGCGTGGGTGTTTCCGATCTGGATGCGCCTCCCCGAGATGGCGAGTTTCCTCGGAGCCGTGCTCGCGGGACTCGCTGCGATGGTCGATCTCGGTGTCGGCTGGTGGCGACGGCGGTAATCAGGTACCTGCGATTCGATCGACCAGCCGGCCGCCCTCGCTTCCCAGTGCTTCCCGGGCCGTCGCACGCGCTGCGCTACTTGGGTCGAATCCGGAGCACCCTGTCGTCGGTTTCCGTGGGCGATCCCCGTCCGTCGCGATTGCTCGTCGTCACGTAGAGATGTTCGTCAGGCCCACTGAAGGCGGTCCGAAGGCGGCCGAACTCGCCTTCGAGAAGTCGACCCCGCCCGGTAACCTCCCCCTCGTCGAGTTCCACATGACCGAGGAAATCGCCGGCGAGGGCGCCGAAGAAGAGATCGCCCTGCCACTCGGCGATCGGCCCGTCGTAGATCGCGGCGCTCGCGGGCGCGACCGTCGGTGTGTAGGTCGCGAGCGGATCGACGAAGCCCTCGCGCTCGCTCCGTCCCATCACGATCGGCCAGCCGTAGTTCCCATTGGGTTCTACAGAGTTGATCTCGTCGTCGTGATCCGGGCCGTGTTCGGTGTTGTAGAGCGCCGTCCCCTCGAACGTTAGCCCCTGGGGATTGCGGTGACCATAGGAAAAGACCGGATTGTCGAAGGGGTTCTCGGGGTGGGCCTCCCCATCGAGCGTGAGTCGGAGAATCTTACCCGCGAGCGAGGAGCGAGCCTGAGCGAGGTCGCCGTTGCTCGCATCACCCGTCGTGGCGTAGAGCGCCCGGTTCTCGATCGCGAGCCGACCGCCATTATGGATGCTGGAGGCCGGGACCCCTTCGACGATCGGTTCGAGCCCCGCGAGTGGGTTCCCCGATTCACCGGCGAGCCGACCGCGGAGGACGCGATTGCGTGGTCCGTCCGATCCCCGGTAGGTCTGGTAGCAGTAGAGAACCTCGCGATCGTCGGGGTGAAAGACGAAGCCCAACAGCCCCCCTTCGCCGGCCGGTCGCGTCTCGTCGGTGAGATCGGCGACCGGCTCGCGCTCGCCGCTATCGCCATCGCCCGCCACGCCCGGAACCCGGACGAGTCGGCCCGGCCGCTCGGTGAGATAGAGTGTATCGTCCCGGAACGCCGCGCCCCAGGGGACCTCCAGATCGGTGGCGACGGTCTCGACGCGTGCGTCGATGCCGCCGAGCGCACCGGAGGTCGACCCCGTTTCGGTCCCCGAGCCCGAACAGCCGGCGAGCCCGGAGACGGCGACCGTCACCGCGCCGAGGTACGTGCGTCGGTTCATCGGTTGATACTACTGGTAGGACCTGTGGACTGAAAAACGCCGCCGTCCGGCTTCGAGTGCGACCCCTTCTTACACGAGTCTTTCCCGGCGGCCAGCGTCAGTCTTCAGTAGTTCTCCGCGCGTAGCTTGAACCCGAAGATGAACGGCTCGGTCGTCGCGTGTAGCCCCTCGCCGGTGTCCCTGCTCGATAGCGTCCGGAGATAGAGCTTCTCGTTTTCGATCGAGGCTTCCTGGAGGTAGTTCTCGGGATCGAGGTACCGTTGGTCCTCGATCATCTCCTCTTCGAGACCCGCGGCGGACTGGTCGTACTCGATGAGCTCCTCGTTGTACGCCAGTGCGTAGGTCCGCTCGCCGGGATACTCGAAGACGATCCGTTCGGGACCATCCGCGTTCTCGACCCGGAGCTTTGGGACCTTGCTGCGATCGAAACCCGCCTCTTCGGAGACCGCTCGCCACGATCCGTTCCGATAGGCGCTGACGCCCGCACGATCGAAGCCCGGCTCGATTCCGACGTGGAAGGTATAGCGGGGATAGCCATTGGTTACCCGATAGCCCGTCGTCGGATGCCGGGAGGTAAGTACACAGGTACCGTCCGCGAAGAAAGACCAATCGACGATATACCGGTAGGGACCGTAGTTCTGCCCGAAACGCCACTCCCAGCGGTCCTCCGAACCGGTATGGAAGGTTCCCCGTATGCGGAACCCATTCTCTAGATCGTGGGCTTCGAGGACGCCCGGGCCGGTGACTCCAAGCGGGTCCCAGAAATGGAAGTTGAGTACCTCGCTCGCGGGGACGCCCGGTGCTTCCATCCCGAAGGGCTCGTAATCCGAGAGCATCCAGGGGATCTTCGTCGCCTGGCCGAAGACGGGTTTGCCCTTGTAGCTGGCCTCGATCCGATAGCCGTCGTGCAAAGTGTCCTCCCAGCGGACTTCCCAGTCGTTTCGACTCACCGTCTCGGGCGGGTCGAACGAACCAGGTATCGAGATCGACTCACGGGGCACCTCGTAGTCGGGTGCCTGGCCTTCGACGCTGCCAAGCACCTCCGTAAGCGGATCGGGGGAGTTCCGGGTAGGAGTGAATACTTCCATGACCTCCTCTTCGTCAGTATCGACGATCGTCACCAGACTGACGATCTCTCCTTCCCTGTCGTTCCAGTTGAACCCCGCGGAGGAAAGCGAGTACAGCGGGTACTCCTCGGAGAACGCAGACACCAGGTCTCGAGCCGAAAAGTCGAGATACCAGTCCTTCTTCGCCAGAACCTCCTGTACTCGTGGGTGCTCGAGGGAGAGTTTCGCCGCCTCTACGTCCGTTGTGTCGTGTTCTTCCTCAATGGTGTGGGACTCCCCCTCTCGCCACTGCCCGAAGTCGAGCTGAAGTAATCGGTCGCTCTCCCGGTCGATCACCCCTCGAACCCGTCTGATGTCGTCGTAGGTGATCGTGTAGCGCTCCTCGAGGGAGCCGCCGTTCTCGACGGTCATCTCGTGGGGCGCGAGAATTTCAACGAAATCCCGTCCTTCGAAGATCCGGTGGTAGGCACTCGACGAGACCGCCTTTCGTACGGTGCTCGCCGCCTCGGGGACACTCAAGATCTGCCTGAGCGCGACGAGTTTTCGCTTCTCGACGAGATCACCGTACGCCCCCAGATCCCGCGGGCTCACGTAGCGCAACTCGCCGACCGGTGGCAATCCTTCCGGCTCCTCGGTCGGTTCTTCGGTGGGCTCCTCCGTCGTCGATTCGGTAGTCGTCGGGGTGGGCGTCGCGGTCGCCGTTTGTGTCTCGGCACTCGTCGCCGATCCCCCTTCCGGGGAGTCCTGACTGCAGCCCGCAAGCGAGAGCGTCGCACCAGCGAGCGCCGCCCTGAGGAAGTCCCGTCTGTCGTATCGTCGTCGGTCACTGGATCCTGTCATCGATAGTAGGTCCGTCGTCGGAGCAGTCGAATCGGTCGCCCGGTAGCGTTCCACGTCGCTTCGTCCTCGTTCGTCGCTTGTTTCCGACGTTCGTTACACCACCGTACGGCACTAGATTTTAAAAACCCGTTGGACCTGCCGACGCCGCTCGTTACAGTTTCGGGACGTCAGTTCGGTCACGCGTCGAGCACCTCGGCGTAGAGGGCTTCGATCTCCTGGGTAATGCTTTCCCACGTGAACGCCTCGGCGTAGGTGCCGATGCGTCCCGCGTCCCACTCCCGTTCTAAGCCTTCGGTAAGGATCGCCGCTAGCGCAGCGGGGTCGGCCGGCTTACAGAGCAGTCCGTAGTCCTCGCTCGTGATGATCTCACCGACGCCACCGACGTCCGTACCGACGTAGGGTTTCTCACAGCCAAGCGCCTCGAACATCACCGTCGGGTTGCCCTCCGAGAGACTGGGTAGACAGAAGACGTCACAGGCGTTCATCCAGACGTCGACTCGCTCCTCTGGGACGTGGCCCAGTATCTCGACGTGATCCTCCAGTCCCAGGTCCCGAACCTGGCGTTCGAGCTCGCGCCTCGCGGCTCCCTGCCCGCCGATGACACAGAGGGCCTTGGGGTGGGTCTCGATCACCCCTTCCATCGCCTCGATGAGGTAGCGATGGCCTTTCCGGCGTTTCAGCGTCCCGAGGGTGAAGATAACCTTCCGGTCGGGGTCGATCCCTAACTCCGCTCGCGCATTCCCCTGATCGAGCAGCCGGTAGCGATCGCGCGAGAAGCCGTTGGGAATCGCCCGGACACGGTCGCTATAGCGCTCCAGAAGGGGAACGTCGCGTTCGTTCACCCGAATGAGGGCATCGGCGTCACACCAGGTCTCGTAGATACCCGGAGTACCGGAGGTGTATTCCTCGAGGAACCGATCGCGATTGGCGTGTACCGTGAGGAACGTCGGCACCTCGCGCTCCGCACCGATGCGGGTCGCGGCGTAGCCGGCGGTCCAGGTGAAATGCGCATGGATCACGTCGGGATCGACCTCCAAGCGATCGATCTGATCGCGGACGGCTTGAGTGTGATGGGCACCTAACTTCTCGTAGCCCTGATCGGTCGGGAGATAGAGAAGCGGCGTCAACTCGACGGTGACATTACTGGGAACCGCAGCGAGATCGGTCTTCGCCTCCTTCCGGTAAGGGCGAAGCCACTGGATCGGCAGGTACTCCGAGACCTCCGCGAGCGGGTTGTAGCGGACTAGAATCGTGACGCTATCGAAGGCCGCCGCCAGCGGGTCGACCTGGCTCTTGACGAACGTATCGTAGTTATGACAAACAACCAAGAGATCCCGATCCCCCCACCGGCCCGTTCGTTCCGGCTTGATGGCCGCCGGCGGACGCGTCCGCAGTACCGATTGGCTCATGAGGGGTAGTTCCGACACTGACGTTATATACTTGGCGTTGCTGGTGAAAAATTCTTTTACAGGTAGTTTGCAGATACGATTCGGCAACGAATGCTTCTCGGACGGCTCCGATACTGCGGACAGACGAGTCGGAACGAAGCGGGAGCGCCTCGATTACTGTCAAGGAGGGCTTACTCTTTGACCTGTGTTTCGAGGCCTTCGTTGGCTTCCAGGTCGAAGATCATCGAGAGGATCAGTATCGTGCAGCCGACGGCGACGGTGAGCGCACTGCGCGCCCAAGAACCGGAGCCGACGTCGGTACCGGTAGCCGGGAGGTCGGAGGATTGGCCTCTGGCCGCGAGTCGCTTTCGTACCGTCGAGACGCCTTCGAGCACTCCAGTGCCGGTCGTGAGCGCCCCGAGCCCGTACAGCAACGCGAGCGGGTGGAAATCGAACAACAGATACCGAGTCTTTAGCCGCCAGAGAAAGCCCCGAAGCAGTAGTAGTGATACTTTCCTGATGTACTCCTCGTATTTGATACTCGAGGTCTCCTCGCCGTACCGGGCCGGCATCGCGACATCGGCGACGTGAGCGCGCTCGACGTTGAGTTTGATCAGTAGATCCGTACAGTATCCATAGTACTCGTAGAGCTCCTTGACGTCGATGGCTCTCAACGTCGACGTCGAGATCGTGGTGTAGCCGTTCTGGGGATCCATCGTCTTCCAGTAGCCACTCGCGATCTTTGTCAGAAAGGTGAGCATCGCGTTGCCGAACAGCCGGAAGGTGGGCATCTCCTCGCGAGCCTCTCGGTCGAGCAAGCGATTGCCCTTCGTGTACTCCGCGTCGCCCTCGACGATCGGATTGAGGAATCGTGGGAGCAGCCCCGAGTCCATCTGTCCGTCGGCGTCGATCGTCGCCACGATGTCGACCGCGAGGTCGTCCTGCAGGGCGGCGAGGTAGCCGGTCTTGATCGCACCACCCGCCCCTCGATTGTGCTCGTGGCGGATCGGGAGCACCCGCCCGATCGGATCCTGGACGCTCGCGCGCTCGAATAGGGGGCTGTCTCGGCGATCGTCGCCGCCCGAACGCCGGGCGGTCGCAGCGGTTGCGTTCTTGCCGCCTGTCTCGGCTTCGATGCCGGTATCGCTAGTAGTGTCGGTTCCGCTATCGACCGTCCCGCCGTCGGGTGCACGGACTGCTGCGTCCGCCTCCGCGGCCGCGAGGATCTCCTTCCAGGTCCCATCCGTCGATCGGTCGTCGACCGCGTAGATCCGATCGACGAACGACGGCATCCCTTCGATGACCTCGCCGGCGAACCCTTCCTCGTTGTACGCCGGGACGACGACCCCGACGGCGTGCTTGCGATACATCTATAGGGCGACGTACTCGTGCTCGTGACGAGAACGTTTCCCTTCGTGTCGGAAGACGGCGTGTGGGTCGACGACGATCGGCTGCTCCCCGAGTGCCTCGCGGATCTCGCTCAAACTATGCTCGACGATCTCCTGGTGGGGCGTCAGTATCACCGCGCCGTCGAATCCCGCAAAGGACAGTTCCTCTTGGGTATCGATGCCGAACTGCTCTTCGATCACACCGCTATCGACGTGCGGGTCGTACCCCACGAGGCTCACGCCCGCGGATTTGAGTTCCGAGATGCACGTCTCGATCGCCGTCGAGCGAACGTCGTCGGTGTTGGGTTTGTACGCTAGCCCGAAGACCAGCAGCGAACCCTCGGCGGCCGCCCGCTCGTACTCCGAACCTGCTGGCCCACCGCCGTTCGCACTCGTGCCCATTTCGGAGGCAGAGGCCTTGACCGTCCGGCCGAGCAAGTCGGCGCGCTCGGCGAGTGCGGCAAGCGTCATCTCGGCCAAGCGTACCGGGACCTCGCTGTTCACGTCTCGGGCGGCCTCGATCAATTCGGCGGTGTGTCCATCACGGTTGGCCTTGTGGATGAGGTAGTAGGGATCGACCGGGATACAGTGACCGCCGACGAGACCGGGCTGATATTTATGAAAATTCCACTTGGTCCCGGCGGCTTCGAGCACGGCATGCGTGTCGATATCCCAGTTCGAGAAGAGTCCGGCGAGTTCGTTCACCAACGCGATGTTGACGTCGCGCTGGACGTTCTCGATGCATTTGGCGGCTTCGGCGACCTCGATGGCCGGCGCGCGATAGATCCCCGCGCCGACGATCGAACTGTACAGATCCGCCAGATCGCCCCGAACCGCTTCGGTCCGCCCGCTGACGATCTTTACGACGTTATCGAGCCCGTGTTCCCGATCGCCCGGAACCGCGCGTTCGGGCGAGTACCCGACGTAAAAGTCCTCGCCGGCACTCCAGCCCGAGGTTCGTTCGATGGCCGGCAATAGTACTTCTTCGGTCGCTCCGGGGTAGACCGTCGACTCGAGCACGACGGTCGCTCCCTGCTGGATGTGCTCGCCGGCGGTCTCGCCGGCGCTTTCGACGTAGTTCAGGTCGGGCTGGTAGGACGCGTCGACCGGTGTCGGGACCGCGATCACCACGTACTCCGCTGCCCCCATTGCCGAGGGGTCGTCGGTGAAGGTGATCTCACTGTCCTCGACACGGGCGTCGCCGATCTCGCCGGTCGTATCGACGCCGCTACCGAGCGCGTCGACGACCTCCCGGGAGATGTCGAAACCGGTCACGTCGTAGCCAGCCCCGTCGAACGCTACCGCCAACGGCAGGCCGACGTACCCCATTCCGACGATGCATATATTCGAGCGCATAGCAGCCAATGTTGTTCGTAGGAAACCCTGCTTCGCTAAAAGCCTTTATGGCTGCGTGTTGGCACCGCGATCGATGTGTCTTATTCACACACCTACGATAGTTCTACGGAGCGATCTGAGACGGAGCATGGTCGAGAGCGGCTCTAGGGCGACGGACGGTTACTGTGGGGGCCGCCGGTCGCGGCCGAACTCGTCGAAGACCTCGAGGTCCTCGGGCAGGTCGTACTCGATACGACGGTGCTCCCGGTTGTCCGCGTTCGCGTCCTCGATCGGCTCGGCGACGGCCTCCCAGCCCGGTTTCACGGTAATCGATTTCGCGGGCGTGCCGACGGCGACGTGATGGGCGGGAACGTCACGCTGGAGGATGGATTTCGCGCCGACCATCGCGTTCTCCTCGACCCGTACCCCCGCCCGGATCATCGAGTCGTAGCCACACCGAACGTCGTCGGCGAGCGCGGTATGGAAGTTCGTAATCGCGGTCTGATCGGCGAGGTCGTGATCGTGGCTGTAGACGTGAGTACCATCGGCCAGGCTCACGCGATCGCCGATCGTCAGTCGGCCGCGGTCGTCGAGGTGGACGTCGTCGTGGATCACCGTGTTGTCGCCGACGGAGACGTTGTGCCCGTAGGTCATCGAGATTCCTTTGAATAGCCGGAGGTTCTCGCCTGCCTCTTCGAAGAGGTGATCCGCCAACATCGCCCGAAACCGGAGCCCGAACTCCACGTTGTCGGCCATCGGGGTGGCGTCGAACTGCCGCCAGAGCCACTGGAGGTGTTTGGACTCCTCGAATTTCTCTTCATCCTTCTCGGCGTAGTACTCCGATTCGAGCGTCGAGTTACAGGGATCGTAGCCCTGGAGGCGAACCCGTTCGGCTGGCGAGACCTCCCCGCCAGCCTGCCAGCGCTCGTAGGCCTCTCGATCGCCATAGAGATCGACCAGGACGTCCGCGACGACGTCACACGTCTCCTCTGGGCCGGAGAGGCGTTCGTCGACCGTCCTGAGGAACTCCTCTAAGCCAGCTTCGGCGTCCTCGGGCAACGAGACGTGTCGCTTCGTCATGCCCTCCGTATCCAGCCCTCGCTCATAGGGATTTCCGTTATTGGCACTACCCGTTAGGCGTCTCGTTACGCTCGGCTCTCGAGATGGGTCCAAGCGAGAACCGTTCGGAGTCGAGGAGTTCTCGACCGATCACCCGCTCTCGGTGCCATGGGTCGGTGGACGGACGGACCACGACTGGCCGCGATCGGCCACGATCGGTCCCGACCGGCCCAGTGTCTAAAGGAGTCCCTCGCTTCCGAGCACGAGGTAGCCGACGCGCTCGGTGGTATGGTTCGTCTCGTCGTCGGCGCTTCGTTCCTCCTCGACGAAGGTCTCGACGCCCGACTGGCCGAGGCTCCGGTAGCGAAGCGCGGCCGTATCCGGGCCGTCGAACGTCTGGATGCCGGCGGCGAACAGCGGCGTGGCATCGTAGGTCCCCTCGAACCCGATCGCCTCCCAGTCGTCGGTAACGGTGTTGGCGGTTCGGCCGGCTTCGATAGTCGTACTGCCGAGGACGTCGGTCCCCGGTTCGACCGCGAGGTAACCGATAGCTTCGGTTTTGTGCCCGCCATCCCTGCCCTCTTCTTCTTGGATCCGAACGTCGAACCCGTCCGTCGTTACCTCGCGGTTGCGGGTGACGATCTCGTGGCCGCCGTTTCGCGTCTGGGACTCGGTTAGGACGACCGGCGTCCGATCGAGCGACGCCGAGAACGACGCCGACGTGAAGGTGTGGTTGGCCTCTACTCGGCCGGCTTCGACCGTCGTTCCACTGGCGAGGGTGTACGTTCCAGCCTCGATAACGGTATAGTGGATCGTCTCGGAGATGTGTGAACCATCCAAGTACGCCCACTCCTCGATCTGGAACTCGAAACCGTCGCTCGCGACGTTCCGGAGCCGAACGTGGGCGGGTTGGCCCCCCTCGAACGAGAGCGGTTTCATGAGCACGACCGGGTCGTCGTAGCGCTGCTCGAAGGAGACCGTCCGCCAGGTGCTCCGATCGGGTTGGTTGGTCGAGACCGTACCGGCCTCGCCGATCGGCAGCGCCCCTTCGGCGTCCACGAGACCGTACCCCTGCTCGTTGTCCGAGAGACCGATGTCCTCGGCCGTCCCGCGGAGTCGGCGGCGAGCCTCGGTGTTCGTATAGTCACCAGCCATCAATAGCCCGCCCACACCACTGACGTGCGGGCAGGCCATCGACGTTCCGCTGAAGGTCGCGTACCCCCCTGGTATCGTCGAGTAAATGTCCTTGCCGGGCGCAGCGAGTTCGACTTCCGGGCCGGTGCTCGAAAAGCCTGCTAGCGAGTCGTCCTCGGCGGTAGCGCTCACGGCGATCGTCGTATCGTACGCCGCCGGGTAATTGACACAGTCCGTACAGGGCCCGCTGTTGCCGGCGGCCGCCACCAGCAGTACTCCGTTGTCGGCGGCGTACTGGCAGGCGTCCTGCAGCGTCTGGTAGTCCGATCCGGTCCCGAGGCTCAGGCTGCCGACCTCGTAGCCCTGGTCGGCCGTCCACTCGATGCCCGCAGCGACATCGGACAGCGACCCCGATCCGGAGCTATCGAGTACCTTCGCGGCATGCAGCGTCGCCGACGAGGAAACGCCGACTACCCCGCGGGAATTATCGACCGCGCTAGCGATACCCGCACAGTGAGTGCCGTGATCGTTATCGTCGTCCCAGGAGGTCGTACAGGCCGAACCCTCACAGGAGACGAAGGCCTTGCCCGCCCCGAGGTTCGCTTCGAGATCGGGGTGGTCGGCGTCGATTCCGGTATCGATGATCGAGACGTCCGCGCCCTCTCCCGTCTCGCCCTCCGCCTGAGCGACGTCGGCGTCGATCCGATCGACACCCCACGGAAGCGTCTGTGCGAGTGCATCTATTCCCCCGTCGACCTCGATGTAGCGAACGTCCTCGCGGATCCGAAATCGAGCGTCCGCGTGACGTCGGTCGCACGCGAGGCTGCGGCGCGGGTTGCGGCGGGCGAGGCGGTGCCAACGACGTATCGGTCACGGGACTGTGCGGCCACGCTCTCGACGGTGGCTCCGAACGTTCCGGCCACGACGACGCTCTGTAGGAATCGTCGCCGAGTAGCGTACGTGTCTGCCATTACTTCGTTAGTAATTGGATTCTAACTTATAGTACTGTCGCGATAATGCAACAGATCCGGAAAGCTGTCGGATCGGAAAAGCGGAAGGATGGGAGATCGAGGGAGCGAGAGGACCAAAGGACCAAACGACGATAGTGTCCGGCCGAAAACGAGGGAGGCAGTCACTCGACGGTGATCCTCGGCGGTTCGTCGAAGATCGTATCGCCGAAGCGGGCTAGGTCAGGCCAGAAAGACGTGTCGGGGTCGATCGGCCAAGACCTCTCGGCCCCAACTCACCGTCTCGCGGAAGGCGTCGCTCCGGAAGAAGTCCATCGCGTCCTCGCGCGAGCGCCACTGGCTGGCGATGAACATGTCGTTCTCCGCTTCGCGATTGACGAGCAGGTCGGTCTCCCCGTGGCCCTCCATGTCCGCGAGCAGATCGCCGACGCTCTCGAAGCGCTCGACGAATTCCTCGCGATGCTCGGGTTTCGTCGTATAGAACATTCCCATCGTGCCAAAGCCCGACTCCTCCTCGGCATGCCTACCGGAATCGTCCACTCCCTCCGAACCACGTTTACCGGCGCGCGCGACGATGCCGGGCAAGTCCGCGAGAAAGCCCGCCGCGGTGTCGGCTGCCCGCTCGGTCTCCCAGAGGCTCACGACCGCTGACCGCTCCCCATCGGGGTTCTCGTAGACCGCGGTTTTCGTGTGGGTATCGTAACGCTCGAACCCCTCCTGCAGGTCCGTGACCTGCTCGGCGAGACCCTCGCTATCGGCCTCGGAGTAAAGCACCAGTGCGTAGACGTCCTCGCCGTGAGGTTGGCCGGCGTAGATATCGAGATCGGCGAGTTCGCCCCGGATGTCGCCGGTCTCGGTATCGGCGGGTGGCTGGGGGTCGACCGGGGTTGTGGCGGCCGGCTCCTCGTTCGAGGCGTCTCGGGCGTCGGTCCCGTCGGTATCGATCGGTCCCATGCGGTGATCGAGAACCCCAGGGAGATCGGCGAGAAAGCCCGCTGCGGTATCGGCCGCCCGCTCGGTCTCCCAGAGGCTCGCGATCGTTATCGTCTCATCGTCCTCGCCCGTTCCATCGTCGTCGCTTCCGCTGGCGAGGACCGTTCCAAGGTGGCTGTCGTAGTGCTCGAAGTTCCCCCGGAGTCCGTCGAGTTCCGCTGCGATCGTCTCCCGGTCGGCGTCGCTGTCGACGAGCACGCCGCAGGCACCCTCGGGGATCTCGAGGGACTCGGGGACATCGAGCGCATCGAGTTCGGACCTCAGCGGTCGGGCCGTGCCCTCGTCGCTGCCCGCGTCGGATTCCGGTGTGTCCTCCGTGTCCGTCCCGCCGCTGGGGACGGGGTCGCCGGCCAGGAAGGCTCCCAGATCGGACGGTTCGAATCGCCGGCCGAAATAGAAGGATCCGAACTCGGCGTACCGGGAGGTCGAGGGATCGAAGCGCATCTCGTACAAGAGGTGTTTGATCTCGGTCGGGTCGTTCGAAAAGAGGGTCACGCCCCACTCCCAGTCGTCGAAGCCCACGCTGCCGGTGACGATCTGAGTGACCTTCCCCGCGTACTTCCGCCCGATGTCGCCATGCGCGCTCATGTGCTCGGCGCGCTCCTCGAAGGGTAGGTCGTACCAGTTCTCGGACTCACCCCGGCGCTTGTCCATCGGGTAGAAACAGACGTATTCGGCGTCTGGCAGCGTCGGGCGCAGGCGCATGTCGATGTAGCGGCGCAGGCCCGGGTCCATCTCCTCGTCGTCGAGATCGGTCGTATAGCCACTGGCCTCGGTGACCGAGACGAACGAGTCGGTGTGGTCGGTAAACTCGGCGAAACTCGTGCGTTCGAAGCGTCGCTCGGCGAGTTCGACATCGGCCATCTCGGGCCGGAGATGCAAAATCATGAAGTCGGCCTCGTGGCCGAGCACCGAGAAAACCGCACTCGCGCCCCTGTCCCTATCGGTGTCCGCTAAGGCCTCGTGGTTCGCGAGGTACTCGCTACCCTCTTCGATCGCGCGCTCGCGGACCGTTGGGGGGGCCTCCCGCCAGGCATCCCAGTCGATCGTTCGGAAGTCGTGTAGCGCGTACCAGCCTTCCTCGGTCTCGGGTGGCTTGCGTCGTTCCGTACCCTCCTGTTCCATACGTCCGCTTGGTATGCCATCGACAAGGGCGTTGTGAGACGGGCCGCGGGAGCGTTCGGCACGGTATCACCCTAACAACTGCGGACCAAAGATCGCGAGCAGGAGGCTCGCGAGCATTGTCAGGCTCACCGCCGTCGTCACGGCTCCGGTGAGGTTGTGGCCCCCGCTCACCGGCAGCCGCGAGACGACCGCCTCGGTAGTCGTCCGGAGGATGTGGCCGCCGTCGAGCGGGAAGCTCGGGATACAATTGAAAAATGCCAGCTGGATGTTGACCCAGCCAGTCCAGAACAAGACGTTCGCGAGTGCGAAGACCCACCCACCGAGCGCCGAGAGCGGACCCTGGAGGGTATAGAAGTCCGTCACCGGGCCGACGAAGCCCGCGAAATTATAGGCCCCGCCGCCGGGAACTACGCTCGCCAGCGGCAGGACGAGGGTCTGGACGATGCCGAGTAAGAACGCTCCGATGCCCCCGCCTGTCGCAGCGTCCCCGCCGAGAATCGAGAGCAACTGCTCGGCGGGGTAGGGATCGATCCCGAGGTCCGTGGTAGTGACCCCGCTCGTGCCCTCGGCGAGGAACACCCCGAGGCGGGCACCGTCGTCCTCCGGGCTGGCATCGAGCGTCACGTCGTAGGTTCGACGATCCCCGTTCACGTAGGCTTCTACTGATACCTCCTCGCCGGGCTGGCGGGCGTCGAGGGTCTCCTGTAGGTCGGCCGCGTCGACGATCCGTTCGCCGCCGATCCGGGTGACGATCATCGAGGTATTGAGCGGGGCCCCGCTTCTCGCGAGCGAGCCGTTCTCCGCGAGCCGGGAGACGTACACGCCCATCGGCGCGGTCGCGGTCGTTCCCTCGGCCGTCCGTATCGTCGCGACCGAGCGGTTCCGGAGGGCGGCCTCGAAGGCGCTCTCGGTGTGGACTTCCGTACCATTGACGGCGACGATCTCGGGCGCGTCGGTCGGACTCACCTCGATCCCGGAGACGACACCCGGTATCGCGCCGGTGACCAGCAGCGATCGCCCTACCGTCATCTGTCGTTCCTGTCCGTCATTTTCGACCGTAAGTGACACCCGACGGTCGGCGTTCGCGAGCGCGCGATCGAGGTCGCTCTCGTTCGCAATGGGTTGGCCCTCGACCGCAGTGATCACGTCGCCGCGCTCGATGCCGGCGTCCGCCGCGGCCGATCCCGGAACGGTGTTCCCGATCGGGACGCCGGTTGCGGGGGCGATCGCGCCGGTGATCGGGCCAAACAGGATGAGGAATGTGAGCACCGATATCGCGAAGTTATTGGTAACGCCGGCGGCGAACATTCGGGTCTGGCCGCCGCGATCGGCTTGTTCTCTGTTTTCCTCGTCCGGTTCGACGAACGCGCCGACAGGGAGTAGGGTGAGCAACGCCAGTCCCATCGAGTCGATCTCGATGTCCTCGACCCGGCAGAACAGGCCGTGACCGCCCTCGTGGACGACGAGGCCGACTAAGAGTCCGAAGACGATCTCGGGGGCTACCGAGAGCGGTAAGAAATCGTTGACGCCGGGGATCACCAGTACGTTCCGTGGCTGGTTGACCGCCGACGCTGCCGGCGGGTTCTGAATCACGCTGTAGGCAGCCGTGATGAAAAACAGGAACGCACCGAGCATCACGACGAGAGCGATGCCGATCCCGAAGTTCCCCCAGGCGCGCCAGAGGCGTTTCGGGCGGGCGAGTCGGTCGAGAACGACCTTCCCGCGTTGGGTATGCAGCGTCGTTATGGGTCCACTCACCCTGATGTAGCCGGGGAGCAGTCCCCGAGAACTGAGCGCCGTCGCGATGAGCATATAGACCACGACGCCGATCAGCACCCACGTCAGCGCACGGACCATTGCGTTCACTGGGAGAGTGGCGAATAAGAGGGTTCGGTTCGACGGTCAGCGAGCGATCGGGCAGCGAGGAGTGTGGGGGGTTGGTCGACGCGCGTCATCGAGCAATCAGGGGTCGGACTCAGGCCTCGCGGCGGAGGCGTTTCACGACGAATTCCCGGTCGAGTTCGGCGAGAAAGGGGCCGAGTTTCGGGCCCTGCTCGGTCCCGAAAAAGAGCCGGTAGCCCGCAGTGAAGAGGTCGCCGGGCGAGATGTCGTGCTCGCGTGCGGTCTCGAAGATTTCGCTCTGTATTTCCTCACCGCTTGCCTCCCGCTCGACGACCGAAGCGAGGTCGTCGAGGGCAGCTTCGATATCGCTATCGAACTCGACGGCCGGGCACTCGGCTGCGAGGCGGTAATTATACGCGTTGTCAGTGCGCTCGGCCCACGTTCGGGCGTATTCGACGCGCTCGAGAGCCCTTTCGATCGCCCGGTCGGAGGCGTTTTCGGGGAGGTGACCCTCGCGGCGTGCCATCGCCTCGCGGAGGGTAGCGTCGTCGGTCATGCCGAGCACGGCGGCGAAGGTGTAGGGGAGCCGGATCGGCTGCTCGGAAACCGAGTCGACGATCGCAGGGTAGGCTGTGTTCGCTTCGCGCGTCGTCTCGTGGCTCGTGACGGACTCCTCGAAGTACCCCCGCTCGAACTCGTCGAACTCGTCGACCAATTGGTCGGCGCGCTCGATCGAGAAGTCCCGAGCCTTGCTCGGGTCCTTCGTGAAGAAGTATCGGAGCACTTCGGGCTCGAGAAACTCTAGTACGTCTTGGGCCATGACGACGTGGCCCGCCGAGGAGGAGAAGGGCGCGCCGTCGAGCGTGAACCACTCGTAGGCCATCGGAACTGGTGGCACCTCGCCGAGGACCTGCCGAGTGATATCGGCCCCGCTCGGCCAGGAGCCTTCGGCGTGGTCCTTGCCGAAGGGCTCGAAATCCACGTCCAAGACGTGCCACTGGGCGGGCCACTCGAAGCGCCACGGGAGTTTCCCCTCTCGAAGGGTAGCCCTTCCCTCGTGGCCACAGCCCTCGATGATTCGATCGCCCGCCTCGACGTCGGTACAGACGTACTCGACGGTACCAGCGTCGAGATCGACGCTTCGAACCGAGTTCGTCTCGGTGACGTGGCCACATTCCGCACAGATCGGACGGAAGGGTACGTACTCCTCGTCGACTTTCTCCTGATGCTCGCCGAGAACCTCGCGGGCCTGCTCGCGGTGGGCGAGTAGGTAGCGAGTGACGTCCTCGAACGCGCCGGATTCATACAGAGCGGTGTTCGACACCGTCTCGACGGGGATCTCGAGCGCGTCGGCGCTGCGCTCGATGAGCGTCGAGAAGTGCGCGCCATAGGAATCACAGCAGCCGAAGGGATCGGGAATAGAAGTGTAGGGCTTGCCGAGGTTGCGACCGAGCGCACCGGCGTCGACGTCGCCCAGGCCGACGATAGAACCGTCGAGGCCGGCCAGTTTTCGGGGTAGCTTGCGAAGCGGGTCGCGGTCGTCGGCGGTGAATATCTGCTTGACTGCCCGCCCTCGGTCGCGAAGCGCCCTTGCGACGAAGTACCCACGGGCGATCTCGTTCATGTTCCCGAGGTGTGGTACGCCTGACGGGGAGATGCCGCCCTTGGTGACGATCGGGTCCTCGGGGTCGCGCTCGAGGACGAGTTCGGCCATCGACTCCGCCCAGAGGTCGTGTGACTGTGGCCCACTGAGGGTATAGGGGTCGTCCTCAGTCATCGCTCGTCCAGTAGGTCGGTTCGTCGGTACTTCCTTCGGGAACGACGTCGGTACCCTCGTGGTCGCCGGTGTGGATCGCGCGCTCGATCCGCTCGGGATCAGTACCATCGAGTACGATCGTGCGCATCCCCGAACGCTCGATGAGTTTGGCCGCGAGCAGATCGACCGGCGCGGAGGCACCGGCGTTCATCTCGATGTCGGCGATCGCGTCGACTAGATCGCTCGCCGAGAGGGCCTCGAACTTCCGGGCGTCGGCACTGGTTTCCGGGTCGGCACTGAAGACCCCTGGAACGCTCGTCGCATAGATCAGGAGGTCGGCCCCAACGTACTCCGCGAGCGCCGCGCTCACCGCGTCTGTAGTCTGGCCCGGCGTCACCCCGCCCATGACTGTGGCGTCGCCCCGACGGAGCGCCGCGCCGGCCTCCTCGTACTCGGTCGCGGGGGAGGGACTCGCCCGCTCGCCGAGCGCGGCGATCAGCAAGCGCGCGTTGAGCCGCGTCGCGGCGATCCCCATTCCGTCGAGTTCGATCTCGTTTGCGTGTAGCGAGCGGGCCGCGTCGATGTACTCCCGGGCGATGGCCCCGCCGCCGACGACGAGGCCGAGCGAGATCCCTTCGGCCGCGAGGCGCTCGATAACGGCGGCGTAGTCGGCGACCCGGTCGGCACTGAGGTCGGGCACGAGGACGCTGCCGCCGATCGAAACGACTACTCTCATTAGGCCGAGCTAGCCTGGAGATCCGTATAAGGGTTATCAACCGCCGAGCGAAGGCTACAAGCGCTGCGATACCCTCACCCGTGGTATGTACCCGATCGGCGTCGTCGGCCCCGGCTCCGAACGCCTCGTCGAACGGCTCGCCGAGCATCTCGCAGGTCACGGTACCGTCGGCGTGATCGCGAACCGGCGAGGCGACGAGGGAGATCGAGGCGATCCCGCGACGAACGAGCACTCGACCGACGGCGGAGCGGCCGTGACCGACTCGTCCATGGGCGACCTCGACCGCTACCAGAGGGTGGGGGTAAAAACGGTCTACGGCCTGGACGAGCGAGGCTGGAGCGCCCGCGGCGAAGGAACTGACTTGCGCGAGGCGCTGTACGCGATAGCACCGACCTGTGAGTTCTGTATCGTCGACGGAACTACCGGGGACGATGAGAATCCAGGGATAGCTCTCCCGCAGGTCGTTCTGGGCGACAGCGCGGAAGCCGCCGAACCCGCGGCAAACCCCGATAGGGGTGCGAACGCGAACGGAAACAGGGGATCGGCCGCGAGCACCAGACCGATACTCGCGAGAGCGCCCGACCCCGAAGCGATCGATCTCGACGAGTTGCGAGAAGCTCTGTGTGACACGGAGCCGATCGAGACGCTCGAATCGCTCGTCGAGAGGACAAAAGGCTCGCCCCAGGCACCCGAATCCGGCGCGATCGCTACTTTCACTGGCCGCGTTCGTGCGCGCGAGGGCAGCGAGGACACCCCGACCGAGTTCCTCGAGTTCGAGAAATACGAGGGCGTCGCCGAGGAGCGCATGGGACAGATCAGCGCCGAACTCGAGGAGCGAGCGGGCGTCAAGGAGGTCCGCATGCACCACCGGAGCGGTCGCATCGAGTACGGCGAGGACATCGTCTTCGTGGTCGTGCTCGCCGGTCACCGCGGGGAGGCCTTCGAAACCGTAGAAGACGGTATCGACCGACTGAAAGCCGAAGTGCCGATTTTCAAGAAGGAGGCCACGATCGACGAGCAGTTCTGGGTTCACGACCGTCCCTGAGCTCCGCGATCCGGGTCGCCGTCGGGGCTGAGGCCGAACCGATGGCCGATCGACGGAGCGGAATAACGACCGGTTTAATCGCCCGGTGAGCGACCGCGATCGACGCATGGAAACGACCGGTTTCCAGCGGCGAACGGTTCGAACGAAGCGGTCGATAGGTCGTTCGAAGCGACGACCGCAGAAGAGATTATGAAAGCTCTGAGCGATTCGTAAAACGTTTCGTCGCTTACCTTTCGGTTGAGTTCGATCGGTTCGGGCACGAATTAACGACAACGTTCGTTCGGTTATATGTCCCGGTAAGGACCAGAGGGAATCGAGGTACGACCGATGAACACGGCATCCCCCTCCCCGACCACGACCGATCCCACGGACAAACAAGAGCGGCTGCGAGCGTTCCTGCGTCGGAAGGCAGACGGCGGCGAAGTATACTTCAAGAGCAAGTTCATCGCCGAGGAGGTCGGTCTCTCCCCGAAAGAGATCGGCGCGCTGATGATCAAACTCCGCGAGTCGGCGACCGATCTCGTCATCGAGAAGTGGTCCTATACGAGCGCTACCACCTGGCGCGTCAGGCGTGCGTAGAAATCTACGCTACGGCCCTCCGGTTCGATCCTTCGCGCCCTAACTCGGCGACGACGGTCCACACCGCATCGTCGCCGAGGCCCCCGCTGGCGCTTTCGCCCACCTTTCCTCCGCTCATCCCTTCGATCTCGACCGAACGCGAGCGAGCATTCGACTGACTCGACCCGAGGACCCACGTCGACCGCCGCGAGCTCCGTTCCCGATCAGCCCCGATCGAAGTCGCCCCGCTTGGGGGTTTCGGTCGGACGACGAACGACCCCGGCAGCCTCGTGTTTATACGGCCGGACGCACTATTCGATAGCGATGGCAGACGTCGAACGGCCGGGCGACGAACCGCCGGACAATGGCCCGTCGGCGGCGGCGTTCGATGAGGTCTTCGCCGTCGAGCGAACCCAGACCGACGATGGCCGGCTGTTGTACTACGGCGATCCGCTCGCGACCGCCGAGGAGATCGAACGGGAGGTCTGGCCGGTCTTTCGCGAAGCGGGCTATGAGGTTCGGCTCACGACCGTCCCCGAACAGGACCCCTATACCGGGGTGAAAATACCGAAACACGCCCTCGTCGCCGAACCGCGATCAGTCGGGATCGAGGAAATCCCTTGGACGAACGTGATCTTTGCCGCCCTCACCGTACTCACGACCCTGGGTGCCGGTGCAGTATGGTACCGCGATGGGTTCGATAGCCCAGTAACCCTTCTCTTCAGCGACCCGGTAGCCCTGCTCAGCGGCTGGCCCTTTACGCTCTCGGTGCTGACCGTCTTAGGCGTTCACGAACTCGGTCACTACGTCATGAGCCGGTATCATGGAGTCGAAGCGAGTCTCCCCTACTTCATTCCGATCCCCTCGCTCATCGGGACGATGGGGGCAGTCATCAGGATGCGCGGCCGGATGCCCGATCGGGAAGCACTCTTCGATATCGGCGTCGCCGGGCCGCTCGCCGGGTTGGCAGCGACGATGGTCGTAACGGTCGTTGGACTTACCCTCCAGCCGATCGCCCCGCCTTCGATCGGTCTCAGCGGCTTCAAACTCAACTACCCGCCCTTGGTGTGGATCCTCGCTACGCTCGTCGGCCAGCCCTTGACGGTCGGCGGCTCGGAGACCTTTACCAATCCCGTGGTGTTCGCCGGCTGGGTCGGAATGTTCGTCACCTTCCTGAACCTGCTGCCGGTGGGCCAACTCGACGGGGGTCATCTCCTGCGTGCGATGGTCGGCCAGCGCCAGGAGACCATCGCCGCTGCGGTTCCGTTAGTTCTGTTCGGGCTGGCGGCGTATCTCTACTACGCACTGGAGAGTTCCTTCAACGCTGTGTTCCTCTGGGCGTTCTGGGGGGTGTTCGCGATAGGGATCGCCTATGCCGGTCCCGCGACGCCAATCGACGACGGTGCGCTCGATACCAAACGAACCCTCGTCGGTGTCGGAACCTTCGTTCTCGGCGTGCTCTGCTTCACCCCCGTTCCGATCGAACTTATCGCCTGATCGAGGGGAGTGAATAACGATGTCCCGGATCGATACTCACGGTCCGGCCTCGAGTTCTCCACGGCAGGTCCCCGCCGGTTCCTCAAGCTTTAACAGGGTTCCTGGCGATGCTAGCAGTTGGAGGGAGAGAGAATGGCTACATACGAACTACCGGAACTACCGTACGACTACGACGCTCTAGAACCGCATATCGATTCGCGGATCATGGAGCTGCACCACGACGCACACCACCAGGGGTACGTCGACGGCGCGAACGCCGCGCTCAACGACCTCGAAAGCATGCGCGAAAGCGGGGACTTCGGCAACATCAAGGCCGTCGAGCGGAGCCTCTCGTTCAATCTCTCGGGCCATGTCAACCACTCGATCTTCTGGGGGAACATGTCCCCGGACGGTGGCGGGGAACCCGGCGGGGAGCTCGCCGACAAGATCGAAGAGGACTTCGGCTCGGTCGAGAACCTCAAAGATCAGTTCACCGCAGCCGCCTCGAGCGTCGAGGGCTCGGGCTGGGGGATGTTGGTCTACGAGAACGTCGCGGACAAGCTGATGACGATCCAAGCCGAAAACCACAACAACCGAGCCGTGCAGGGTTCGCGCCCGCTGCTCGTCTGTGACGTCTGGGAGCACGCCTTCTATCTCCAGTACGAGAACGACAAAGGCGAGTATATCGACAACTGGTGGGAGGTCGTCGACTGGGACAACGTCGCCGAGCAGTACGACCGCGCCCAGGAAGGCCGCGGCGCCTGAGCCGACCGGTAGATCCACACACTTTTCGTACGTCGCAGACCGCTTAGTGACTGATACGTTCTCCGCCGGCCAGTAAGTGCCGCCCGGTGATGATTCCGGCTCCCGCCGAAGCTTCTCGCGGGCGAGGGCGGTGGGTTCGCTTCCCTCCGGACGCGATTCCCTACCCGAGGACACCGCGGCGTGTGACCGCTATCACGGGGGGGTCCGAGCGGTCCGAGCGGGAGCGATAGGAAGCGATGGGGGCCCTGCTTTCGACTGACAGCGGTGGGCTTAACAGAGTGCTACCAGGAAGGAGGGTAATGCGAGCAGGGATCGACGCGGCACGGAGAGGATCGGATGGAAGGAACTGAAGCCGACCGCCAGGAGGCTACAACGGGGGACTCGACCGCGAACAGCACTGACACCGATAGCGATGGCGAGGGCGGGAAGCCAGCGGCGGTCGACGACGAGACCCGGACCGACGGCGCCGGGCGAACGGAGTCTGGGTTCGTCGAGTACGGGATCGACGACCGGCCGCCGCTTCGCGAGTCGATACTTCTGGGTGTTCAGCACTACCTGACGATGGTCGGGGCGAACATCGCTGTCCCGCTCATCCTCGCGGGCGCGATGGGGATGCCTGACGGCGTCGCGGCGCAGTTCGTCGGCACCTATTTCGTCGTTTCGGGGGTCGCGACGCTGCTCCAGACGACGATCGGCAACCGATACCCGATCGTCCAGGGTGCACCCTTCTCGATGCTCGCACCCGCGCTTGCGATCGTCGCCGTCGCGGGGTCGGATTGGCGCACCTCGCTACTCTTCCTCCAGGGAGCGGTGATCGCCGCTGCCTTGACGGAAGTCGCCGTGGGCTATCTGGGGATCGTTGGCCGCGTACGAAAGTACCTCTCGCCGGTCGTGATCGCGCCAACGATCGCGTTGATCGGTCTTTCGCTGTTCGATGCGCCCCAGGTCACGACCACGACCCAGGACTGGTGGTTGCTCGGACTGACGGTCGGGCTGATACTGCTGTTTTCACAGTATCTCGATTCGAATCGGCTCTTTCGCTTGTTCCCCGTACTTCTGGGCGTCGTAAGCGCCTGGATTATCGCAGCTGCGCTTTCGGTGATCGGGTTCTATGGATCGGACGCACCGGGGTACGTCGATCTGGGGACGGTCGCCGCCGCGCCCGCGTTGGTCCCGATTTATCCCCTCCAGTGGGGGATCCCGCGCTTCGAACTGGCCTTCGCGGTCGGGATGGCCGCCGGGGTCGCCGCCTCGATAATCGAGAGCGTCGGGGACTACCACGCCGTTGCCCGCCTCTCGGGGTTGGGCGCGCCGAGCGAGAAACGCATCACTCACGGTATCGGCATGGAGGGGCTGATGAACGTCTTCTCGGGACTCATGGGAACGAGCGGATCGACCTCCTACTCGGAGAACGTCGGTGCGATCGGACTCACAGGAGTCGCCTCCCGCTACGTCGTCCAGGTGGGGGCAGCTTGTATGCTGATCGCGGGCTACGTAGGCTACGTCGGCGGATTGGTAGTGACGATCCCCGATCCAATCGTCGGGGGCCTCTTTATTGCGATGTTCGGCCAGATCGTCGCCGTCGGCCTCTCCAATCTCGAATACGTCGATCTCGGGGCACCGAGAAACGTCTTCGTCGTCGGTTTCTCGCTGTTCGTCGGCCTGGCGATGCCGGCATACATGGCGAACGTAGGTGCGGAGAACGGCGCAGGAGCCCTGCAAGCGGGACTGGCCGGCGTGCCTATCGTCGGGTCGGCACTCGGCACGCCGATCGTCGCGGACACACTCTATCTCATCGGCGGGACGGGGATGGCCGTCGGCGGGCTCACCGCACTCGCACTCGACAACACCATCGCGGGCACCGACGAACAGCGGGGCATCGCCGCCTGGGAGCGGGTCGGCGAGCGGAACGAGGAGTTCGAAAGCGCCCTCGAACGACTGCGGGGGAGAGGCGAGGAGAGCAGCGCACCCGAAAGCGCGGACTGACTCGCCCGCCCCCGCCTGAAGCGGCCGAAAGGGGCCGGAGAGGAGGCAAAAAAGGACGGAATCGGTTCTGTTCGCCCCGATCGGGTCGAAAAACATATCCCGCCGATCGCCGTAGCGACGCTCGAATGTTGGAGGGTCTCCTGCGCGCGCTCGCCGGCTTGCAGGCGTACTCGGACGCGCTCGCATGGGTGGTGGTCACTGCCTTTATGCTCGGCGTGGTGCTCGATCGCTTCGAGCGTTTCGACCGGCGAACGGCCCGCTACGCGAGTGCCGGAGCGTGGGTGGCCTTCGGGATCTTCTGGCTCTCACTGGTACACTACTATGGTATCGAGGGTAAGAGCATCGTCGAGGGGATCTTGAGCCTGCTCGCCGTTCCGGCCTCGATCTACGTCGCCGTCCTGCTCGCGCGTGGTCGGGACTCGTTGCTGATACTCTCCCGGGCGGTCGCCGCGATGGGACTGATATTCCTCCCCTTCGAGGTGATCGTCCCGCTCCAGCGAGTCCTCATCGAGCTCGTCACCCGACAGACCGAAGCCTTGTTGGCCGTAGTCGGCTACCCCTCCGGGGGCGTCTACGAGGTGGTCTCGGGGGCAAACTACGACAAGGCGCCCTATCGTAACACCTTCGTCTTCACCGCCGCATCGGGCCATACCCTTACGTATACGATCCGGCTCGCGTGTACCGGCATCGGCTCGATCGCTATCGTCGCCGGCCTGATCGCCGCCGTCCGCGCGCCGGTCGGACGGAAGCTCCAGGCACTCGCGATCTCGGTGCCGGTGATCTACGGACTCAATCTCCTCCGGAACGTCTTCATTGCGGTCGCTTTCGGCACCCAGCGACTACAGGTGTTTCCCGAGATCGTCCTTGCGCTGTTTTCGAGCGAGGACCCCTATCTAGTCTCGTATCTCGTCGCCGATCGGATCCTCAGCCAGAGCCTCTCGGTGCTCGCGCTGATCGGGATCACCTGGCTCGTCGTCCGGCGACTCCCCGAGGTACTCACGATCGTCGAGGACGTGCTCTACGTCGTAACTCGGAACGAGTACGACCTGCGTAGCGCCTTCGACGTCGAGATACCGGAGGCCAGCGATCACGGTACGAAGGCGGACTGAACGGACAGAGCCAGCCCGGAGAGGTGAGGTCGAGGGTGGGGCGCTCCCAGTGACCGGGTTCACAGCAGTTCCTCCGAGCGTGAGAGGCTTTTCTCACAGGAGATCAGTGGGCGCGCCTGCTAGCGTTTCGAGGGCCTCGGCTTCGAGGTGATGGAGGTCGCCGGGGATCACAAGCAGGTGCAAAGGATCGCCGAAGTCCGTCGAAGCGAGCATCGAGAGGCGATCGGCGCGCACGAGGGGCTCGGAACTCCCCGCACGGGCGATCCCGACGGCGAGGGTCTCGCTGCTGGCGTCCCCGGTGTCGTTCCCGTCCGAGTCCTCAAGTGCGTCGGCGAGGCGGCTGGCGGCGTCGGCGGCGCTCATGTACGCCTCGCGTTCCGCTTCGATATCCAGGTAACAGAGCGTGTGGAGCCCGCGCTCACGATTGCCGGCGATCACTCCGAGGACGCTCTCGGGGACGCCGCCGCTTCCATACGCGAAGGGTAGGGTGGTTGCCTTCCCGAAGCGGTAGTTCTGCAAGCCGGTGAGCGAACTCGCGGCGGTCTGTGCGGTCGTCCCGTGGACGACGCGGGTGTCGATACGTTCCTCGTGTGCCCGAAGACGAAGGTCGACGTGTGTCGTCGAGATCATCGGGTCGCCCCCGACGAGGAACGCAGTCCTGTCCTCACGGGCGGCATCGAGAACCGGCACAGGGTCACGTTCGGTGCCTGCTCGGTCCCGAACCTCGATCTCGACATCGTGGAAAGCCTCCAGATCGGCAACGGTGGTGCCGGCGAGGTAGCTGGTGTAGAACTCCGCGAAGACGCGGTCGGCGCTGTCGATCGCATCGCGGCCCTCGATCGTGATCGAGCACTCGTCATACAAGCCGAGGCCGACGAAGGTAAGCATAGGGGCAATGAGTCGCCACGAGCCATAACTCGCCCGTCTCGGGGTCAATCGTGGGCTCAGGAGTTCGGGGCTCGACGTAGCGAGGGAGCGACCAGGGAAGAACGGCCGGGACACGCCCGACCCGACCGAGCGACGGGACGTCAGCCTTAGGTCGCCCTGACGACCGATACTCACTATGCCCGTCGTGCCGTGTGTCCGCGCTGCCCGCGAGCGCGGCGAGGAGGTGCGAGCGGCCATCGCCGAGCGCGACCTGCTCGATCACGGCCACGAGATAACCGTCGAGGACGGCTGGCTATATATTCCGATCACCGATCCCGAAGCGGTGGCTGAGAACTGTGAGAGCTACGACGTCGTCGAACGGGGGGTCGCAACGCGCCGGACCCAGCGAACGCCCGCCGATATCCTGGGGTTCTCGCCCACCTACGAGCGCCTGGGCGATGTCGTATTACTGACCGAAGAGGACCCCGAACGCGCGGCGGCGATCGCCGAGGCGGTGCTGGCTTCCGACCTACCAGTAGGGACGGTTCTCCGGCGAGCTTCGAAAGTAGCGGGCGAGCACCGCACTCGCGAGTGGGAGCTGCTAGCCGGCGAGTCCACCGAGACGACCTACCGCGAGTACGGCTGTGAGTACCGCCTCGACGTACGCGAGGTTTACTTCTCGCCGCGGCTCGCGACCGACCGCCACCTCGTCGCCGAGAGGGTGAGCGCGGGCGAACGGGCGATCGACATGTTCGCCGGGGTGGGCCCCTTCGTCGTCCCCTTCGCGAAGCGGGGCGCGCAAGTAGTGGGAGTCGATCTCAACCCCGCCGCGATAGCCTACCTCGAGGCAAACGCCCGCCGGAACGGCGTCGCCGATCGCGTGCGAGCCATCGAGGGCGACGTTCGCGAGGTAGCGCCCGAGTTCGAGAACTGGGCCGACCGGCTGGTGATGAACCTGCCCCACAGCGCCGCCGAGTTCCTCGATACGGCAGTAGAACTCGCCGGCGAGGAGTGTGTGATTCACTACTACGACATCCAGCACGAATCGGCTCCCTTCGAACCGGGCGAGGCAGCCATCACAGCGGCCGCAGGGCGGGCGGGCTACGAGGCGACGATCGAAGAGCGGCGTCGGGTTCGGTCCTATGCACCCCACGAACTAAATGTCCGTCTCGACGCACGCCTCCGGCGGGAGTAGTGCGGTACCGAGCGCTCGAAAGTGGTTCGGGTGACCTGGTACCGACCGTGACCCCGGTAACTGCGTATTGCTGGCGTCGATCAGAACTCGAACTATCGGTGGTTCGCAACGCTTATTTCGATCGTTCACCGACCGCAGGACGCGCCGTCGGTGCGCGACTTCCGGTTCGATCGTCCGTGACCGGGCCGATAGGTCGGAGGTGCCGGTGTAGCTCAGACTGGTAGAGCGAATCCTTCGTAAGGATTAGGCCGAGGGTTCGAATCCCCCCACCGGCTCTGTTCGGTTCTCGATGCAGCGTTCGGAGAGCTATCGAGCGTCGCCTCTTTAGCTGCGGTCCCACGATCGGTGCGAGGACCTGAGTTCGGGAACGGGGCCATGTAGATCGTGTCGATACTACCCCCGATCACCGTCCGCCGTGTACACACAGGTCTCGTACTCCGCCGAGTCCAGCCGCTACCACACACCCAAAACGCCTCTAACACCCGCTCAGTACACCGGTTCTTCGAGTCCTGGAAACACGACCGACGGAACGTGTCGGTCGTGTCCTGGCCGATACCGACGTACACGGCAGCGGCATACGTCGCACTACGCTCCGGCACTCCCGTTTCTCCTCATGTCTCCACGTGATATCGGGACCGACCACCGGCTCGCCACAACCCTCGGCTGCCTGTTCGATCCGGCCCAGATGTGTCGTCCCGACCACATCGAAGTAGGCCTCTATCCCGGCTCGGGCCCGGATCTCTTCCGTGGATTCCTGCTGTGAGGAGTGATGATCCACCGCGTCAGCATACGATCCCCACGTCGCGGTAAGCGCCTCCACTGCCGCGTCACGAGTGTCCGTACCGTTGCTCCGGACGTCACTGTACCCGGTGCAGATCGCTTTCCGGAGTAGCTGCCGGAACCGGTCCTGATTCCGCCGCGTATCGCTGGTTAGTTCGGCCACGTATTCGAACTCGTATTTCTGTGGACACAGGAGATACGTAGTCAATTCCTGTGCCATGAGGGAGTTACTCACCCTGAATCGCCTCCCCGCGGGCCAGGGCGAACTGACTGGCAACCGTGTCGGCGAACACCGGGTCCACGTCGTCCTCCGATAGCAAGCTCCGGAGTATCCCGAATACCTCCTCTATCTCCCCCGTTGCACCGGTATGGGCGGGGTTGACGATGCCTTCCAGTTCGCCCCACGGCTGGGTGAGGACGTACTCGGCGAGTTTCTCCCGCGTCCGAATCGGCCGGCCGTCGCTCTCGAGCGACAGGTTCCTCACCGTGATCCGATCCTGTTCGTTCAGGAGGGAGAGGTATCGTGAGGGATTGTACGCCCGGCCCAGCTCGTTGGCCTGTGAGTCGTAGGTACAGAAGTATAGCTGGTCCATGGCCGCTCGGGCACCGAGGGCCAGTTTCCGGCGTTCCCGGTGGTGGTAATACGCGTCGAAGGCACTGCTCGAGCGGTCCCCGGTGTAGGTTTCGAACGTAGCGTCGATCGCCGCACCGTCGGGCTCGGTGACGGCCGGGTAGTCCGGCATATCGGTCAGCCACGGTTTTGGGGAACAGTAGTGACAGTCCTTCACCGCCGGGATACTCCTGATCCACTACGTTTAGCAAGAAGACCGTGTCGAAGGCCTCGTGTTTCACGCCTTGGATATCGGTGACCGTGACGCCCTGGGTCCGGGGCGCAATCTCGATGGAGTGGGTGTATGCGGCGTCGAACTGGATCGTCCGCTCGAGCACGCCTCTGAACGTTGGCAGGTCGCTATCAAGCAGGGTGGTTCGATCGATGAACTCGGCCAGGTCGGTGACCCGCTGAATGTTCTGGAACTGTTCCTGCATCTCGATGTGGCTCTCCCCGGTGGCGACGCGTTCTTTCAGATCGGTGTTGACGATCCAGCAGTCGAGCGTCGTCCTGGGCGCTCCACTATTACAAACAAGCTTCGGCGAATTCCGGTGAGAAGTCCTCGACGCGTGCGGTCAGCCAAGATCGGGCGTCTTCATCCCGGTTCAGCAGGAACTGCACGAGGGCGTAGAGTTCCGTGACGGCTGGATCTTCTGCGAGCGCCGGGGCACCCACGGTTTGGGTGGGCAGGCCAGCAGCCCGGAGATGGCGGCAAGCTTCCGACAGCCGGTCGCCGAGGCTATTTACGACGACGGCGAAATCGCTGTAGTCGCTATCGCCGTCGTGTCGGCGATATTCGATTTCGTTGGCGACGGCACTGATCTGGTCGCGGAACGTGGATCCGTGGAGGTGGACGGCCGAGACGGTATCCGTGGGTTCGGTGTCGGTGGCCAGGAACGATGCTGTCCGGCCCGGTCCGGTCACAGACCGCGGGGTGTCTATGGCATCCTCAAGTGCTCGTGGTTCTCCAGTTTCGAAGTCGATGCCACGATCCTCACGGAGATCCTCGAGCGTTCCCGGTTCCGTCTTCACACGTTGGATACTGGCGTTGCGTTCCCCGATCGCGATCAGGTCGGCGTCCTCCGCGAGACCGGCGAGGTACTGGCGATCGTTCGTGGTGTATTCTTCGAATTCGAGCGCGAGGATTGCTTCGAAGCCGGAGGAGACCTGTTCGTAGGTCGTCTCGTCCTATAGAGCGTCCGTGGCTCGGGGAACGATGTTTGGCCCGTTCGACCAGGCCGTGGGCATCCAGCCGGTCGTGGAATTGGTCGTTGAGACAGGCCAGCGCCGCGATCAGGACGTGTCGCTCTGTCCCGTCGTCTGCCGGTGTGAACCCGCCTTGCCGGGTGACCTCCAGGAGAACTTGCCCGACGTCCCGCCCGAAGCTGTCCTGCTCACTTGCCGTCCGAAAGAACTCGACGGCGTCCGTCCGTCGATAGTTGTCCAGTCACCGAGAGCTACCGAACCGGGCTTTGGCGGCATCGATCAGGGTTTCCCAATCGGTGGATTCGATGACGTCGGCCAGTAGCTCGATACGTTGTTCGTATGCCAGTCGATCGATGTCCGGGTCGTCGATTTCGACGACGTGGGAGGCGTGTTGTGGAAGCGACCGGACGTTGGGCCGGACCTGCAGTCCGAGGGCGGCTTGGATGTGGTCGGCCAATGGACCAGATTGCAGGGAATACGTTTCCAGGACCAGAACGCCCCGGGGATCGTGGTTCCGAGGAGTTCCTGGTAGACGGCGGCGAATCGGTCGGCAACTGGAGATGGAGAGAAAGCTAGTGCGTAGAACTCACCAGTTGGGAGAGTATCTGCAACCATCACTCACGCCATTCTGTCGGAGAACGCAAAAGTATTCCCCTGCTAGCTAGGTGGCACGTACCACGCCCGTTCCCCAGCGGGTCGTGGTAACTTAAACAGTCGTCGTGGCGCTGGCATGCGGTTTCTGCTCTCTCCGATCATCGACGTGGATCGAGAGGACGGGACCGAACGTGAGTGGTGAGCGGCTTTGGGGCCAACTCTCAGCACCGGCCACTCGTCGCACCAGGATCCGGTATATAAAACCACTTGTGGAAAATGAAGCAAAACGCCGCCGAGTCCGGCGATTCTTCGTAACTTACCCTGACCGCTACGGTAGTCAGCAGCGTTTTACTCGAGGCGTCGAGCGATCCGCAAGAGGTCCCGAAGGTTGACCACGCCGTCATCGTTCACATCGAGCAGTTCCGTGAGCAGCGCCCCGGGATCGTTCTCGACCCCGGATCCACTGTCGGTATCCGCATCGGCGTCGGTACCCCTGCGAGTGGCCGAGGAGCCGTCGGTTCCGGTGGTTTCCGAAGACGGTTCGTCCGTCGATGTCGCAGCGGACCCGTCCGCAGATGGGGCTTCCTCGTCGGATTCGTCCCCATCGCCTGCAGTCGTACCCTCCGGAGACGACTCGCCACTAGCGGAAGAATCGTCGTCCGATCCGTCGGTTTCGGTGCTCTCCGACGATTCCTCGTCGGTTGAAGACTCCTCGGCGGAGGACTCCTCCCTGGCATCGGTCTCGCTCGATTCCCCGGTAGATTGCTCCTCGTCGCTGGATCGATCCGACTCCGACCCCTCCTCCTCACCGGAGGTACTCGCGGCTCCCTCCTCGACGCCGCGGCCGGCGAGGCGGCCGGCGACCGCCGAACGGATCGACGTCTCGACGCGTACCTGAGCTGATTTCTCGCCGGTCGAGGTCGGTTCGAAGGCGATGCGAACAGTACGAGATTCGTCCGGGCCGACGGTAAAGGGCGCGTCGCCGCCGACGACACTGAACGCTTCGGCGTCCGCGCCGGTGATCGTGATCTCGGTCACCTCGAGAGGGCGGCTCACCGGATTCTCGGTGGTGATCTCTCGCGTTCGGGACGTCCCGACCGCTACGGCACCGAAGTTCGTCGTCGCCGCCCGTGCCGGAGCGACGCTGGCCAAAAGCCCCCCTGCACTCGCGACGGTCAGTACCGTCGCCCCGAGCACCCGCCGCCGCGAGAACTCCAGCCCCGACCCGTCTCGTCGCGATGATCGTCGCTCGCTCATGACGATGTACTATCCAGCTGCTATTTACTTTAATCTATCTACCTACGTCCAAATACAACTAACCCCGACACAGTTAGATATCGCCAGGGCCGGTAGGTGCGAGAACCGAGCGCGGGCCGCAGCGTCGTCCAGTCGAGCGAAAAAGAGCCGTCTCGTGGTTTCGTTTCCTTCTTTGGGAGGCACGAAGCGAGCCGAGATGGCTTAGTGAGAGTGGGAGTGGTCCTCGCCGTGGTCGTGATCGCGCTCGCCTTCGACCCACTCCTCGGCGGTTCGCTCGCCCTCGGCGAACGCTCGTGTGCGGGCGTCGATCTCCTCGAGACTGAGAGTCTCGGTCTCGATTAGTAGTTCGGATAGCGCCGCGAGCCACTGCTCGTAGTAGGCCGCTTCCCGGTCCCCGGCGTCGAGGGCGACGCCGGTTCGGTCTCGGCTATCGACGTTCGGGCGGTCGACCTCACCATCGGTGTCGTTCGCCTCGACTTCGGCGGCCAGTCGGTTCTGGAACGCCGCCCAGGAGTGCTCGCCCTCCTCGGTCGTCGCGAGGGCGATCGCAAAGGCTCGAGCCTGCCACGGGGCCTCGAAGGCCCGTTCGGCCTCCGGGTCGTCGCGACCGCCCGTTGTAGTTTCTGCGTTCGTTGCCTCGGATCCGCTCGATACGTCTCGATCGGTTGATGCGTCCTCGCTCGTCATCTCACTCACCGAGCCGGTCGACGCCGATCATCGCGTTTCGCGTCACCAGATCGACGAGTTCCTCCTCGCTGAGGTCCTCGGTTCCGGGCGGGCGCTGTGGGAGCACCATATACCTGAGTTCGGAGGTACTGTCGTGAACGTGGATCTCGATGTCATCGTCGAGATCCAGATCGAACTCCTCGCGGAGCAGTCCCCGGGGGTCTTTGACTGCTCGGGAGCGGTAGGCCGGCGTCTTGTACCAGGTCGGCGGGAGGCCAAGCACCGCCCAGGGGTAACACGAACAGAGCGTACAGACGACCAAGTGGTGGTCGGTCGGAGTGTTTTCGATGACCTCGATCTCCATGGTGTCCTCGTCGACGTCGATGTCGAGTTCGGTGATCGCACCTAACGCGTCGTCGAGCAATCGCTCTCTGTATTCGGGGTCGCTCCAGGCCCGGGCGACGACGCGCGCGCCGTTGAGCGGACCGACGTCCTCTTCGTAGGTGGAAACGATCCGATCGACGGCGTCGGAGGACAACAAGCCCTTTTCGATCAGCAGCGACTGGAGGGCCCGCGCCCGTGCTTCGGGGTCGTACTCGCGGGCGTGGTCCTCGACATCGATGGTAGCCGATCCTTCGCTCATGGATGTTACTCCGGGGCCACCCACCTATTCCTGTCGGCGCTACTCGGTCCCCTCGGGGTTGTCGGCGTCGTCGCCCTTCTCACCGTCGTCGGTATCGGCCTCGCTTTCGCGGTTCGACTCGGCGTCCGTTCCGACGGTCGCGGGCGCGAGATACGACTCCCAGAGATCGAGCGTCACCGTCGTATTCGGGTCGCCCTCCTCTCCCCAGAGTTCCCGAGCGTCGAAGGCGACCTCGTATAACGGTTCGGCGGCCGGTTCGCCGTGGGCGCTCGCGTCCGGGAGGGTGAACGTCCCGCGGTGGGCTTCGATGGTACCTCGAGCGCGGCGGACGTACTCCGGACAGCGCGTGTGGCCGTCGGGGTGGACGTTCTCGACGCGTACTTCCTCGCCGGCTTCGAAGCGAGGCTCCTGGGGCTCGCCCTCGGAGCCGTAGGCATCCGCGACGCCCGCTGCGAGGTCGCTGACCAGACCGGGTTCCTCGCGTTCAGGGATAGTTCCTTCGCCGGCTGCGAAGGCGGCGGTCCGCACCCAAAACTCCTCGGCGTCGATGGTGTCGGTTTCGAGCAGGAGCCGCGAGAGGCCCGTCACCCACCGGTCGTAGTACCTCGCCGTCAGATACCGATCGGGGTCCATCCGCTCGATGCTGTGGCGGAACTCGTCGATGTTCGCGACTCCATTCCCGAGCGTCGCCACGAACAGGCTGTAGGTAACGCCTTCCCAGCGGTCGTGAAAGGGTTCGTACGCGTCACCTGCGAGGGGATCTTCGGATTCGCCGTCGTCGGTCTCGGTATCGCTGTCGGCGTCGTGCCCACCGGCGTTGGGCGAACCGAACCCGTCCATCCCGCCCACGTCGTGGATGCCATCCATGGAGGGTCCTCGGCGACGGGCGGCATAAATCGAGGGGACGAGCCGATAGTCCTCGCCTACTGCCGCGGTCAGCAGTCAGCCGATCAGGGTCGCAATCGATCGAGAACTGGGATCTCGGCGAGGCGCTCCTCACTCAGTGCTTCCCAGTCGATGCCGGCCGGATAGTCAAAGGGCGTTCCGGTTCGAATCACGCGCTCGGGCGTCACGAGCAGGGCCAGTGGCACGTCGTGGGAAGCGGGCGTGAGGTCTTCGCTGCGAATCTGGCGCTCGTGGACGGTCGTTACGACCGGCGTCTCGCTATCGACGAGGTCGAACTCCCGGAGCACGGCGTACTCCAGATCGCTGTAGCCCTCACCCTTGCCGATCCGGACACCGTCTTCCGAGACCGCGACACTGCCACTGACGATCAGATCGATGCCGGCCATCTCTTCGGGGGCGACCGGGACGCCGAGTTCTGCCGAGCCGCCGACGGTCGTCGCGCGGTCGTAATCCTCGATTTCGGCAGGACTGAGACGCAAGAACGGCTCTTCCTCGCGCAGCCGGGGCACTGCCATGTAGATCGTCTTGCCCGCTCGGAGGGCTGCCCGCCGAACCGGGAGCTGTGGGGCATCGGGGTTCGCCTTGATCGTCTCGGCCCGCTGCCAGTCGTCGGTCTCGGTCAGCCGGTTGGCCCCACGTCCCGCGCCAGCGAAGTTCGGGATCCGGCCGTGTGGCGGGTA
>PXRJ01000016.1:1381-69687 GCA_003021705.1 Halobacteriales archaeon QS_3_64_16 | reverse complement strand
GACCAGCGCGACGACGGTACTGGGAACCTGCTGGGTCGCGATCCGTGCGAGGGGAGTGAAGATCGTATAGCCGGTCAGGGCGATCAGCGCCCAGACGAGATAGCTTGCCTCGAAGTCCAGGACCATACCGACCGTTCGTCCGCCGACAGTTAGGGACTCCGAGAGTAGGACGATCGAACCCGCCCCTCCTCGACGATAGCGATCACCGGCCGCTACCCCACACCGGTTCACTACTCGCTTTCGACGCGGAAGTATCGATCCCAGTGGTTCGTACAGCCAGGGTTGAACGCCGCCTCGCAGTGCGGGCATCGATGCTCGCTCGCTAGATACGTCTCGATCGCAAGCACCGAATCACAGACGCCACAGAGGATCGCCCGCTCGTCGAACCGGTCGGGCGGCCAGCGCTCGGCTTCGTGTTCACAGTAGGTTTCGTGGCACTCGAAACAGGGGAAGAAGGTCTCACAGCAGGGCAAGGTAATGGCGATCACGTCCCAGTCGGTGCGATAGTGCGAACAGCGTGTCTCGCTATCGACCGCAATGCCCCGAACCGGGACGCAGAAAGCGTCCTCGCCGGTCGGTTCGCCCGCCATCAGTACCGCTCGAACCCCGCCGTATCGAGGTAGTTGTGCGCGACGGTGATCGCGTGGTTCGCGTGCAGCTTCTGGGGACTCAGCCGAACCCGCTCGTCGCCCTTTTCGGCCAGCAGCTCGGATTCCTCCGCAGTGAAATTGCGGTGATCCGAGAGCACGAAGATCGGGTCGGTCGGCGGGTCGAGATCGGTGGCTGGCGTGGCCTCCTCGTGTAGCGTAACGAGCGTGTTTTCCCTCGAGCCCCGGCTTTCCATCTCTTCGAGCACTTCCACTATCCCCCGTCGGGAGACGAACACACCAGGGGAACTCTCGGCGTCCACATGTCCGATCGCTTCCTCGTACTCTTCGAGCGCGCCACGGATCAGCGCCGCCGTCGAGCGCTCGTCGGGGTTGAGCCGCCGGAGTTCACTCCCTTCAAAGCGAATCGAACACGAGTTGCCGAGGACGAGCCGCACTCGGGTGTCCTCGCGGATACCGTGTGAGAGCAACAGGGCACTCGTCACACACCGACAGAGTACGTCGAGTCGGCCGGCACCCGGCAAGTCTTCGAGCGAGAAGTCCGGATCGGTCGGCCCGTCGTGAGCGAGAACGAGGAACTGGCGCATACGCACTCGACGGCCGGCTGGAGGTTCAGTCCATCGACAGCGCACTCGCCGACCGCCAATCGTCGAGTATCGAATCGTGCGCCCGACCGACGATCGCCAGTTACTCCATCGCGTCCCGGACGAGTTCCCGGATCGTCCCCTCGATCGAACGGGTCGCCTCCCAGTCGAGATCCCGGCGAGCGGGGGCAGTATCGATCCCGAAATCGTCGACCAACGTCTCGGCCGCCCGAGGATTCTCGACGAGTTCCACGTCGGGTTCCGCGCCCCGGTTTTCGGCGACGATATCCCGGACGAGTTCGGCGACGGCCATCACCGATGGATCCTCGTCGCTCGCGATCTCGTACTTTTCCACTCCTGTCCGCTCCTCGTCGAGATCCTCGAGTAGTTTCTCGGCGCTTCTCACATAGGCCTCGGCGACGCCTTTCACGTGGATGTAGTTGCGAGACTGGGTGCCCGGCTCGTAGACAGTCAGCGTCTCGCCCGCGAGCGCCCGATCCAGGAAGAAGTTGATGACTGTGCCCTTCGAGATTTCTTTCCCACTTACCTCGTGGTGACCATACAGGTTGCCTTTCATGAACAGATGGGCCGGGAACGCACCCTCGGCGAAGGTCTCGATCGCGCGTTCGTTGAGTAGCTTCGTTCGTGCGTACCAGTTGAGCGGGTTTCTGGGGTGTGAAACCGTGACTGGGTACTCGAAGGGATCGCCGATCACGCCGACGCTGAACGGAAAGATCAGGCCCGCCCCCTCCTTCCGACACCACCACGCCACGTTCTCGGTCCCCTGGACGTTCACCTCGTAGGCCAGGTCAGGATTCGACGCGCAGTCGTCGACGCCACTGATGGCCGCCAAGTGCATGACGATGTCCACCCCGGAAAGTGCGTCCTCGAGCCGGGAGCGACTACGAACGTCGAGATGGGTGATCTCGATGCCTGCGACTGCTCGGAGCCCGCCAACATAAAAATTATCGAACCCCCGGATCTCCCAGTCGGGATGGGCCGCTCTGAGATCGGCGATCACGCGGGAGCCGATGTAACCGGCCGCGCCGGTGATCGCGATCGTCGGCGTTCCTGTCTCGGATGTCGTCATGTCCGGAACAGGAACTCCAGGGCCATCAACGGTCGGTTCCTCCCGCTGGGTCCGTCTCCTCCCGTTCGTTCTCGCCGGTCAGGCTCGCAGCCAACTCCCGAACGCCCGCTCGGAGCGTTTCTTCCGGTTCGAAGCCCGTCTCCGCGAGTCGGTCGAAGTCCACGTGATAGGAGGGACCGGGATGTTCGTCCTCCAAGTAGGTGATTTCGACCGGGCCGACCTCCTCGCGGACGATCTGGGCGGTCTCCTCGATCCGGTAGTTCCCCTCGTTTGCCCCGACATTGTAGACCGATTTCGACCACTGCTCGGGTTCGAGGAGTGCCGTGCGATAGGCCCGAGCAGCGTCGCGAGCATGGACGAACGGCCGCCAGTTCGATCCGTCGCCATAAACCGTCAGCGACCGGCCGGTAAGCGCCCGGAAGACGAAGGCGTTTACCACCAAGTTGAACCGGATGCCGGGGGCGTACCCATAGACCGTACTCAGACGCAGTGCCGTCCCCTGGGTGTCGTGCTTGGCGACGTGACTCTCTAAGAGGTGTTCGGATTCGAACTTGCTCTCGGCGTAGGGGTTGATCGGTTCGGGCTCTACTGCCTCGTCGATCTCGGTGCTCATCGCTCGGCCGTAGACGTTACACGAGGAGGCGAGCACGATCGATTCGACGCCGAACTTCCCGGCGGCCCTGAGGACGTTTCTCGTCCCATCGAGGTTGGTGGCGAAGGTCTCCTCCCGGCGGTCGTGCGTGCTCGCCGCGCCCGTAATCGCCGCGAGATGGACGATCGCATCGACCTCCCGGACGGCGCTCTCGACGTCGCCGTACTCCCGGACGTCCCCGCGCCGGAAGGTAACGCCGGGTCCGAGCGATCCCACGAGATTGCGGGGCGAGCCCGAAGAGAGATCGTCGAAGACCACTACTCGCTTGACCCGATCGTCCCTACGGAGCAGCGGCACCAGCACGCTCCCGATGTACCCACAGCCACCGGTGACGAGGACGTTCATCGCTCCATGGCCTCCGGCCGGCTCGCTTCTCGTGTTCTCACTCTAACACGTCCGGCAGGAAGCGATCTTCGTGGGCCGAAATCGTCTCGCGCCGCTCGAGGAGCGCGCCTATGACTTCGGTCATTCCCTCTTCGAAACCTATGCGCTCCTCGCCGATGAGGTCGGCGTAGCGGTCGTTCGCAATCTCCATGCGGTGGGTTTCGTCTTCCTCGCGTGGGTTCTCGAAGTGCTCGACGGCAACGTCGAGGCCGCGATCCGCACCGGCCGACGCGATGGTTTCTGCGACCTCGACGATGCTGATCGGTCGGGTCACCTGGTTGTAGACGGTGTGGGCCGCCGGCCGCTTTTCCGGAGCGCCGAGTGCGAGCCGGGCGAGGCCCTCGACGGTATCCTCTAAGCTCACGAAGGGCTTTCGTTGCTCGCCCCGACCGTAGACCGTGACCGGATAGCCCGCGACCGCCTGCGCACAGAAGCGATGCGCGACGGTCCCGAAGTAGTAATCGAAATCCAGCCGGGTCGCCAGCCGGTCGTCCTCGCGGGTTTCTGTCGTACTCGACCCGTAGACGATCGCCGTCCGGACATCGCTCACCGGCAGGCCGAACTGCTCGTTCGCGAGCCGGAGGTTCGCTGCGTCGAAGCTCTTGGTCTGGTGATACCACGAACCCGCCATCGCCGGGAAGGGGACCTCCTCGCGCTCGCCCTCGTTTTCCATGACTGCGCTGCCCTCCGGGATCGGGAACGCCGGCGCGCCATAGACTCCGGTGGTGGTCGTCTCGATAACGTGGGTATCCGATAGGCCGGTTTCCTGCAAGCCAAAGAGGAGATTGCGGGTGGCCTGGAGGTTGTTGTGCTGGGTGTCGTTCGCTCGCTCGCCATTGATCTGGGAGTACGGTGCGGAGGGCTGGGCCGCGGCGTGGACGATCGCTCGTGGCTCGTGGACGGCGAGTAGCTCCGCGACGAAGTCCCGATCGACGAGATCGCCCTCGACTATCGAGAGGTTTCCCCTCCCGGTGTCGGCCGCCGCAGCGGACCGCTCCTCAATAGGAGCGAGATCCGCAGTGCCGTTGGCCAGCCGACGTACCCGTCGGCCCCGGTAACGAGAATTGCCATGCAGTGCTAGCCGTAGAAAGCGAGGCCCGGTCAAGTAACTGTCGTTTGACGATATTAACGAACAAATGTGTTTCTTCTAATTATTCTGTTATGGTCGATTCATCACTTGCTTCGCCGTGGCTTTCGGCTCCGCGACAGTGCATATTGCTTATACGGGTCGGCCTCGCAAGCGGGTCAATGCCCTCGACTGCGGAGAAACTGTGCCGGCGGTTGTATAGCGGTTCGGCAGCGCGCGAGGCGTTCGCACTGTACGTATTATTATACACGACTCTCACGTCGCGGTACCCTATCGGGATGAATGTCTTCGAGGCGGACTGGGACCTATTGATCGTTCTCGATGCCTGCCGGGCAGATGCCTTGCGGGCCGTCGAGGAGGAGTACTCCTTTGTCGACGGCGTCGGTGAGATCCGCTCAATCGGCAGCACCTCCAAAGAGTGGATCGACCGGACATTCACCGAGAGCTATCGCGAGGAGATCGAACAAACGGCATATCTGACCGCGAACCCCTTCGCTAATCAGATGCGCGAGCCGCCGATCGATTACCTCGGGTACAGTTCAGTTAGCGAGACGTTCCTCGCCGAACACAGTGAATTAAATCGGCTGATTAAAGACACCACCGTCAGTGCCGATAGCTTCGCGTCCTACGATCCGGTCTTCTTTTCGATCGATACGGGCGCCCATGAGGACGGTATCGAGACGAGCATGCCACGGCCCGAGGAAATGACTGACCGAGCGATCGTCGCAGGCCGCGAGCGCGACGTCGATCGAATGATCATCCACTATATGCAACCCCATCAGCCATTCCTGGCGGCGGCGTCCGAGCGGAGCTATCTCGAACCGTGGGAGTCGGACCCATTCGATTCTCTCCGGCGTGGCGAGGCGACGATCGAAACCGTCTGGGGGGCGTATCTCGATAACCTCCGATACGTCCTCGATCAGGTAGCGGTCCTCCTCCGTAATGTCGATGCACCCCGGGTGGCGATCACTGCCGACCATGGCGAACTCTTCGGCGAACTTGGGCTGTATAGCCACGCCGTAGGACTATTACATCCGAAACTCAGGTCAGTTCCATGGGTCGAGACGACGGCACACGACACGCACGATTACACCCCGACAGTAACCCTCGAGACCCCAGGAAACGACCACGAAGCGGACCTCTCGGAGCAGCTCGAAGCGCTCGGGTACAAGCAATGAACCGTTTCCCGGAAACAAGGGGCTATGCCTCAGTGCCGTCCACGCTCGCCGGAGCGGCTTGTGGACATAGGGTGAGCCCTTCGACCGCCTTCGAGTCGGCAAATTACCGATCAGATCGGTCGTCGACTCGGCACCCTCACGGACCGCGAGCCGATGTGTCGGATCGACCGATCAGTTAGCACGGCTTCACGTTCGGTCCTCGGCGGGATCGGCGAGTTCATCGGCGCCGTCGGCGTCGCTCCGATCGTCGCTTCCTTCCCGAGCGGACCGGACGACGCTGATTTCTATCCGAACGTACACAGTTAGCAGCAATCATCCAGCCAGCGGTAGTAACATCTAATGGTTCGCTTCGGAAAGTGAGCCACCCGACCGAACACTCCCCCAGTTGCATTTAGCTCCTCTATCGGTGAGACTCAAAAATGCTGAAACTATGTGCCACGTTACTGAATTTCCTTCCGATCATAGCTACACAATCGTGTTAGTTCTCTCAATCATCATCGGTCCGCCCTCGGTCCACGGTGGACCGGTCGTATCAGGACTGAAAGAACATAAATGAACATAATACTAGAAGCTCTGCTGACATCGCTTGCGCTTGGGGCGCTCGTCTGGGGTTTCAGCCGCTATCGCCGCCGGTTCATCAAACTCGACCTGCTCGCGTCGATCGGGGTCGCCTGTGCGTTATTCGCGATCGCGTACATGCCCGCGATCTACGATCGAGTTGGGACGACCCTTAGTATCCAGCGACGCGTCACGACGATCTCGATGCTCGCTTCGGTCGTGTTGTTACTGTCGGTGTTCTACCTCACCTCGGCGCTGCGTACCACCCAGAGTAACCTCGAAGACTTGACCCGGACACTCTCGGTCGATCAGACGACGAACGCACGCCAGATTGACGGCGAAAGCGTCTATATCGTGATTCCAGCGTACAACGAGGAAGACACGATCCAATCGGTCGTCAAGTCGCTGCCGGCGTCGGTCCACGGGCTCGAAGTCGTTCCCGTCGTCGTCTCCGACGGCTCGGCCGACGCGACCGCACAACAAGCGGCGGACGCCGGCGCAATCGTCACCGAACATCCCCTGAACCAGGGTCAGGGCGGCGCGCTGAAAACCGGCTTCGAGATTGCGAGACGGGATGGCGCGGCGGTCGTCGTTACCATGGACGGCGACGGCCAACACCCCACGGCAGCCCTCGAGGAGCTGATCCGCCCGATCGTTGAGGACGAGGCGGACTTCGTTATGGGGTCGCGCCACCGAGGGACCGACCACTCGGAAAACGGTATCGTCCGCCGGAGCGGTATCCACGCGTTCACCCGGTTGATCAACGCGCTCACACAACTCTCAATTACCGACTGTACGAATGGCTTCCGTGCGATCCGTAGCTCGTCGCTCGAAACGCTGCGCCTCGCCGAGGAGCGATTCAGTGCCCCCGAACTCATCATCGAAGCCCGCAAGAAGGGGCTCCGCATTAGGGAGATCCCGATCACGATCGAAGAACGGCAGGCCGGCGAGACGAAGAAACCACAGCTCAAATATGCCGTTGGACTGCTACGAACGATCATCGTGACCTGGATTCGGTGAACTGCCCTCACCCGCTCAAAGTCGCTCGTCGGGATCGGGAAGACAAAAGCCCAAGAATGGAGAAAGACGAGAACAAAGCCGGAATCAAGACAGAAACCGAAATCGAAAGCACGATCTCGGCAGCAGTCACACTGACGGCGACTGCGAGGCGTACCTATCGATCATGAATGTGCTCTATATCTCGAAGACGTCAATCCTCTCCGGCGGTGGTGGCGGCGAGGAGCGGGCCGACGCGATCACCAAGAGCCTCGCCGAGCGGGGCCATGCCGTAACCGTGCTCTCGGGGAAAACGACCCCCAACCTCCCGCGACACACCACGGCGGACGATCGATCGATCGTCCACATCAAGTGCGTTCCCGACGGTCTCTTTCGGTGGCCGACGCTGGCCTTCTATGCGACGCGATACCTCTTTGCCTTCCTTAGCCTGCCGGTTCTCGCCTCGCTGTTGTACCGCCGAGACGTAGAGATCCTCATCGAGAACATGACGCCGTACCCGACCTTCGCCGTGTTCCTCGCGAGGTTCTTCGGCATCCCGATCGTCGCCGTTCAACACGAGTTCTTCGATGCAAGCAGCTACGACCTCTACGACCCGCTGACCGCGAGCATCCAGCTTCTCGTCCAGAACTTCCTCCGGCTCTTCGAGTACGAAGCACTAATTGTCCCAAGCGCCCACACGAAGGGCCAGTTCGTTCGCTACGGCGTCGCCGAAGACCGAATCGAGGTCGTTCCTAACGGCATCCGAACTGACGCGTACCGAAGGCCGGCAATCGAGCCCGAGCACGGACGGCTGCTCGTGATCGGCCGGCTCACCAAACGCAAGAACCACGAGCGACTCCTCCGCGCACTTCGAATCGTTCGGGACGCGGGACATAGCGTCCGACTCGATATCGCCGGCGAGGGACCGATGCGGACGAGGCTCGAAGGGGTGGTCGAAGACCTCGATCTCACAACGGCTGTACGGTTCCACGGGTTCGTGAGCGAAGAGCACAAGGCAACGCTGCTCAACCGGGCACAGTTATTCGTCTTCGCCTCCGAACAGGAGGGCTTTGGCATCGTATTGCTCGAAGCGATGTCGGTTGGTCTCCCAGTCGTGGCCGCACAGCTTCCCGTCTATAGAGAGTTCGTTCACGACGGCGAGAACGGACATCTGATCGAAGACCGCGAGCCGGAAGCGTTCGCAGCGGAGATCGAAGGACTGCTCGAGGACCCTGCCTCGATCGAGGCGATGGGGCAGCGGGCTCGCGAGACCGCGAAGCAGTATACGTGGGAATCGGCCGCGGAACGAACGGAGACGGTATTGAAACGCGTCAGAAGCAATGGCGAGCGCGGACGGACGAGCAGCAGAACGGGGAATCAAATCCATGACCGATAGAACGACCGCCGAACCGCGAAACGTCGTGTTGCTTAGTATCGATGCACTCCGGGCCGATCACCTTTCCTATCACGGCTACGACCGGACGACCAGTCCCTTCCTCGATTCACTCACGGATCGGACAGCGAACTTCAGGACGGCCATCTCAGCGAGTTCACACACTCGCGAGGCAATGCCAGCGCTGCTCACCGGGCAATACCCGGACATATTTGGGCAGAACGGGTATCGGCTGGTGGCCGAGAGCGTAGCGACGATGCTTTCGGCTCGCGAGTACCGGACCGCGGGTTTTCACTCGAACCCCTATCTCTCGCGGGCGTATGGCTACGACGACGGGTTCGATGCCTTCTTCGACGACCTCGTTCTCGGTAGGAACAGGCTCGTTGCGCTGGCACAGCGGGCTCTCAGTAAGTTCGTATTCAAGCGAGGCCGATATCACGTCCGAGCCGCAGAGCTCAACCGGCGATCGCTAGAATGGCTTGATTCCCTCGACAGGCCTGCCACGCCTAGCGCATCGGACCCAACCGACCCCGAGCCCATCTTTCTCTGGAATCACTACATGGACGTTCATGGGCCGTACAACCCCCCTGGGGACTACTCCTATGCCGATCAGGAACCCTCCGATGGTGACGCCCAGGCGCTCTACCAGAAATGCATCAAGCGCCCGGAGGCGATCACTGAGAGCGAGCGTCGGCTGTTGGTTGACCTCTACGACGGCGAGATCAGGTATCTCGACGCACAGATCGAGGCCTTCTTCGAGGAACTAACCGAGCGCGGATTACTCAAGGAGTCGTTGGTGATCCTCACGGCCGATCACGGCGACGGGTTCGGCGAGCACGGCTACTACACCCATCCCCGGCAGCTTCACGAGGAGTTGTTGGCTGTGCCGCTGCTCATCTCTCTTCCTGGAACCGCCGGGGCAGCCCGGATCGACACGCCGGTCAGTACGCTCGATATTGTGCCGACGATCCTCGACTTCGTTGGCGGGGACGCGAGCGCGCTCCCGGGAACCTCCCTGCTCAACCTGCTGGCCGAAAGCGAGCCAGGCTCAGGTTCGGCGTCCGAGAGCCACCCAGGCGTGGTCTACAGCAGCGCGCGGCTCGAAGACGAGAACGGCAACGACAGGGACGTAGTCCGGTTCGCCGCCCGAGACGAGCGCTCGAAACACGTTCTAGATCGGCACATAGATACTGGGAAGGTAACCAACGAGCAGAGCTTCGACCTCACGGTCGATCGATTGGAGCGCGAGCCGATTGAGGTCGGCCTGGAGTCGACACCGACCGAAGGACGGTTCGAGGAACTGCGATCACGGCTTCGAGAGCACAGCGCCACCAGGCTACGCGAGGGCGATCCCAGCATCGGACCCGACGTCGAGACCGAGACGACCGAGGAGATCGAAGACCGGCTGGAGGCACTCGGCTACAAATGAGGGCTCTCTCGGAATGGTCGCGACGGAGACAGAAAGGTCGGCGGGACCGGCATCGGCGAGCCCTCCAGCCCGGACCGGACAGCACCGCTGAGCCATGGCCCGAATTTGCCCGGAAGGAGTTCTTTCCGTGAACGTCTGTCTCCTCACGAAGATGTTCCCGCCGGACGTCGGCGGGGCCGAAACCTATGCCTTCGAGATCGCGAGCGCACTCGCGGAGCGCGGCCACGAGGTAACCGTCTACACGACCGAGCCGGCCTCGGACGGCGAGATGCCGACCACGGCTGATGTGACCGTTCGCCGGCTCATCCCCCGACGTCGGCTCCTGTTCATCGATACCGCGTACTTCAGTCTTGTCGCTCGACGAGAGATCGACTTCGAGGCCTATGACGTCGTTCACGGAACCATCAGCCCGGCCTCGACGATCGCGCTTTCCCCCGGCATCGGAATGACCGACGTTCCAGTCGTACTCACCTGTCACGGTCTGGCGATCGACTTCGCGCTCCGGACCATCGCGCGCTCGCCGACCGACTACGTCCTGAAATACGGGCTCCACCCCGTGAACTTTCTCTTCGATACGATCGCGGGACGGACGGCCGATCGGGTCATCGCGACCAGCGAGTACATGCGCGAGGAACTCATCGAAACCAGTCACCTCGATCCAGAAGCGGTGTCCGTGATCCCACACGGTATCGACACCGAGACCTTCCGGCCAGCCGCAGGTCAGCATGGGGGGGTCCATCCGACCGTCGATCCCGAGGCCCTATCTGTACTATTCGTCGGCCGGCTAGGACCGTTGAAGGGCGTCGGCCTCGCGATCCGTGCAGTGGCGAAACTCGCTGCCGACGGCGTGGACGCCGAGTTACTGGTAGCGGGCACCGGAGGCCGGGAGTCGTATCTGCGTGGGCTCGCAGCCGAACTGGAAATCACCCAGCAAGTTCGATTCCTCGGAGCCGTTGCTCACGAGGAGCTGCCGGCGCTATATGCGAGTGCGGACGCCTTCGTTCTGCCCTCGCGGTTCGATTCCTTCGGCTTAGTACTGCTAGAGGCAATGGCGTGTGGAACGCCGGTCATTGGTACCGACGTCGGGGGGATTCCAACCGTCATCGAGGACGGAACAACGGGCTTTCTCGTATCGCGTTCGCCCACCGCGCTCGCCGCGCGGCTCGCGGCGCTAGAGGACGCCACGCTGCGCACGGAAATGGGACGGGCAGCACGGGCGCGTGCGGAGGAACTGAGCTGGGATAGCGTCGCCGAGCGAGTCGAGGGAGTGTACGCTGCGGTATGTTCGGACCAAGGGAGCTAAGGGAAGAAAGGATTTGGGCCTTCATTCGCGCTCCTCTCGGGAAGAACAGGAATGAACCGACCGGCTGGGATCAGATCACGTCCCAGTCGCTGTAGGACAGCAGCCAGTTCGACCGGTCGCTCGGGTCGAACCCGTCGAGATTCCATTCGGGCTGACCCGAGACGAGCGAGTGGACGACCATCGAGTTGGCGGCAGCAACCCAGAACAGCGGCGGCCGGCAGTTCGAAAGAAAGCCGTACGAATCCAATAAGGCGGGCGAGACGGCGGTGCCGAACGCGGCGATCAGATCCGAATCCTCGTGGTCGGCGATCGCGGCTTCGAGCACTCCTTTTATAGCCGGTGTTCGGGCGCTCCGGCCCATCGGCAACACGTCCGCGATCCTGGTGGTTGTCGTCCCACCTACGGACTGCGTGCCGACTACTGTCCCGCCGACGACCCGCCCGCCCTGGATAGCAGTATAAGCAGTGTAGTCCCATTCGGGATTACCGAAGCGCCAGCGGTAGAACGACGCGTCCCGAACGGTGTGCAACATGTCGGGGGTGGTTCGCTCGTACAGTGCCCCAAGGGCTTCGGCTGGGATCTCGGCGTGACGGTGGACGCTTACAGCATCAGACGACTCCGATCGAGTCCGATCGCGAACGCCGAGGTAACTCCTGACGAGCGGCGCGCCGATCCGGCTGACGAGACGCGTCCATATGCTGTCAGTCGAACTGAGCAGCGCCGTCGGGTCCTGCAACCGGTAGTACGTCGGGACCGCGTCGGTTAAACGTACGCTGTGGTCCAGGTTGCCGCGAAAGGAGATCTGATTGGCGAAGCCAAACCAAAGGGCTGCCTCGCTATCAGCGTACCGCTTGAGCGCGGACTCGGAGAGCCGGGTGTATATCCCCTGCCGGCGGTGATCGGGTCGGACCATTACGTCCGTTCCTTCGAGCGCCAGGACAGTTCCCTCGCCGACCCGAAGTCGGCGGGCGAGAAAGGCTCGCGCACCCACGATCGTCCCGTTAGCCTCGGCGATCAGTATCGGAACGTGTGAGATATAGGGATTGCGCTCGAACTTCCACTCGAAGGTCTCCCTGGAGAGCGGACGTTCGAAGACCATCTCGAACAGCGCCCGGAAGCCCTCACGATCGCCTGGTTTGAATTCTCTAATCGTATATGTATCACTCGTCATTTCCCCTCAGTAACCGCATCGTCTCTTCTATGTCGTCATAAATCCTTGTGAAAACTGTGAAGCGGCTCCATGGAGCGCAGCGCCCGTTGGGGTCGGACAGGATCTGACGATCGCGAGTCGTCGCCTTCGAGGTTTCCGGCTTCGAGCGCGGACTGAGAACTTAGACCATGTCTCGATTGCTATAGAAGAACAGCTAATTCGTCTCTTGGGTTGGATCGAACCCATTAATGTCCCACTCGTCGGCTTCGCTTGTCTCTCCGGACCGCTCGTCTGTGAGTGGATTGACTACCATCGGCGTCGCGGTGGTGACCCACGACAACGGCGCACAGTGATTGCTCACGAACCCGTGGGCGGCCAGTAGTGAGGCGGGCGAGACAGCGGTGCCGAACGCGGTGATCAGTTGCTCTCTCGGACGGTAGCAATAGCCTCACGACGCCCGATCCCAGGAACTGAGCGTTAAACAACCCGCTATGAGGAGCGAGGGGAAGTACACGATTCGCTTTCTCGAACTAAACAGTCGAGCCGACTTTCTCTCGCTCTATCGGCGATCGATACTGCCCACGATCCACGCCTGCCGCGAGGAGCGAGGAGCGTTCTATCACTGGCAATTCAGTGACCCACAATGGAGTTACGGAGCGTATACAGCCATAGGGATGACACGACGGTCGCCGGGATCATTGTCAGGACGTGGGCATCGGACCAGGAAACGACGATGCATCTTACTGATGTTGTCCCGCTCATCGGCGGCTAGCGACGGTCGGCGGCGCTGTCGGCGTTGCTCGCTCGGATCGTCGCTGAATACGCTGGATCGAACCACATCGCGATCCGAGGGACGACAGTTCCGCAATCGGTGCTCCGGCGACGTAGGTCTTGCTCCGATGGATCCTTTCCGCTGTCGGCCGTCTCCACATAGCGAGTCCTGATCGTTCGGCCGACTGGGACCGACGAGTTCCCCTGGTCAGTGGGGGATGTCGGTCTACTCAATCGATCGAACTGGTCGCTGTCGCTCACGAAGATGGACTCAACATGAGCTGTATATCCGCTAGGGCCGAGCCGTGATCCGCGAAATGACGAGCATGTCGTGGCTGCCTACCGAATGGCCGCTGTGAAACGACAGCTCGGAGCACCGGTTCGGAAGCTAGTTACGAGTCAATCCCTACTGTTCAGCAACGGATGACCGACCGCCTGTTCCCGAGGCGATATCTCCGATTCGACTGGATACGATCGGCGGCGGGCAACCTGCCGTCCATCGTTTTACTGGCGCGGGCAGCCAATCGATCAATCCATCACGAACTCCCGGCAGCGCTACGGGAGCGCGGTCTCACGGAGCCAGAGACGAGGTGGTCAGACGCAAGACCCCCGCTCGCGTCGCTCTACAGCGACCTCCCCAGCGGAACAACGATCCCGACCTATCCCTACTCCCCGACGCTGAGCGAACCCCTCTCAGCCTGTCCCGACCTGCGAATCCCAAATCCGGTGTTGAGTGCCGCAGACGTAACCGATTATGGGCGCGTCGAGTACGTCGCCGACCCGTTCCTGTTCGTCTCCGAGGACGAGGGCTATCACCTCTTCTTCGAGGTCTACAACGGCGACCGACGGCCCGACGCAGTGATTGGCCATGCTACGAGCCCCGACGGCGGCCGTCACTGGCGGTATGACCGCGTAGTACTGGAAGCGGACTCGCACCTATCGTTTCCCTATGTCTTCGAGTGGGACGGCACACACTATATGCTCCCTGAGCAGGGTGGAGCGTCCGGCGAGAGCGTCGTTCTCTACGCGGCGAGGGAGTTCCCGACGGACTGGAGCGAGCGAGCAGTCCTGATCTCTGCGAACCACCCGGTGAACGACACCGTTCTCTTCCGGTGGAAGGAGAGGTGGTGGGCGCTCGTCGGCGGGTCGACGGCCGGCGATCGAACGTACGCGTACTTCAGTGACGATCTTACGACGGAAGGCTGGTCTCCACACCGGGAGAACCCAATCGTAACCGACCGACCCGCCGCGGCACGACCGGGCGGCCGACCGATCGTCAGGGATAACCGAATCATTGCTTTCTTTCAGGACTGTGTCATCAACTACGGCGAGAAGGTTAGAGGCTACGAGATCACGGAACTAACCCCCTCGACATATGTCGACCGCGAGCTGGCCCGATCGCCCCTTTTGCGACCGGTAAACCGGGCGATCGGTTGGAACGCCGGGCGGATGCACCACATCGATCCCTGGTATACCGGCGATGGCTGGCTCTGTGCGGTCGATGGCGACGTCGGACCCAGACCGAACCCGGTCGCGAAACCATACTGGAGCATCGGGATGTACGTCTCGCCGGACCCAAAAGTTGATGACTCCTTAGACAGTGCTAGTGGCCGTGATCGAATCGGCTAACGAGGGGGAGGCAGTCGTTCTGCCGGCGAACTACTCGCCGTCCTGCTATGCGTGTCTGCGCTCGCTTGCCTCGCGCGAGGTCTATACGGTCGTCGTCTCGCCCTACCGGAACGTCCCGGCGTTCGCCTCGCAGTACTGCGACGAAGCCGTCGTCGTTCCCTCGCCCCAAAAGAATGTACTCGCCTATAAGGAGGCATTGCTATCGCTCGCGGAACGCCCGGATATACGGACGATCCTTCCGGTTTGGGAGGAAGACACCTACCTCCTCTCGAAGTACCGCTCGGAGTTTGAATCACACGTCTCAGTGGTGGTACCGCCGTTCGAGGCGCTCAGGACGATCCACGATCAGATGCGTTTGGTCGAAACCGCCATGGAGGCCGGAGTATCGACCCCTAAGACATGGCTGCTCGACGGAACGGCCGAGTTAGATCGTGAGCTGATCGTCAAATCGCGATACAACCTCCTCGTCGAGGAATACGTCGGGCCATCCGTATCAGCCGAGACAGAACTGGATACCTGGCGGGTTTCGGCGGCGGATAGCGGACCGGACGTAGAAGCGATCCGGACAGCAATGGGTCATACTCCGATCGCTCAAGAGGTCATCCCGGGCGATATATACTGTTTCCGAGCGCTCTACGAGGAAGGCGAGCCGGTGGCGGTATGTCTAAACAGGGAATGGCGACAGAACTCCTATACCGGCGGCGTGAGCGTCTATCGCGAGTCGATCTCGATGCCGAAGCTAGAAAAAACAGGTTGTGCGCTGCTCAATTACCTCGACTGGGAGGGTCTCGTAGACGTCGAGTTCCTACAGGACCCAGCAACGGACGAGTTCAAGCTGATGGACGTGAACCCGCGGGCCTGGGGCTCGATTAGCTGTGACATCGGCGCAGGCGCGGACTTTCCATATTACTACTGGCTCGTCGCGGGCGGGATCATACCTACCGACCCCGGCTACGAGACTGGTTTTGCGGTCCACTCGCTGTTCGGCGAAGTCCAGTACCTCCTCAGCGTGCTTCGGGGTGAGGACCCAACTGTCGAACGCCCCCGGTTCCGAACCGCGCTGTGGGAGGTCCTATCATCAGTGTACCGACAGCCACAGTTCGATTACCTCTTCGTCGACGACCCCGGCCCGTTCATCCGCCGCGCTCTCGATGTCCTGCCGGGCGTGTCCTGAATCGCTTGCCGGTGTCTTGGGGGTTGGGCAAATCGAAGCACGGTCCCGGCCGGAGCCATTGCTGGGCCCCCCTTTGAAGGCGGCCGTCCGGAGGGCTCAAAGCGTCGCAGCGCTCAGTGGGTTGTCGCTATCCTCGTATCAGTACGTTGCTCGCCTCGATACCGCCCGCCGGATCGCTCGCGCTGCTCGCCAGTCAGGCTGAGACCGATCGAATCAGCACGTCGTCCGGGTCGGAACCGACGGCCTCCCATCGTCCTCGGCCGTTGATGACTTCGATGCCGCCGACATCGGTAGCCTCGATTTCGCCGCCGCCCTCCGATCGATTGATAACGCTATCGTAGCAGTTCTCTAGGATTAAACGGCCCGCCCCAGTGCTCGGCTGGTAGAACCCGAGCGCCTGGTTGCGGATGTCTTGGAAGTAACTGCCGACGTGGAAGTCGTTATCGAGCTGGCCCGACTCGAACCACGGCTTGACCCATGTCGCGCCGCGCGTCCCGTCGACATACATGTTGGCGTGTGTCGCCTCGCCGTAGTGGTAGATGCTCGACGTATCGAGGAAGCCGTTGCACGAGATCAACATGAACGTCACGTCCCCGCGCGTGTCCTGTGACCCCGCACTGCCGAAGAAGCAGTGATCGATTCGGTGGGTCGTCCCGCCGCCGGTCACGAGACCCGCGCCGACTTCGATCGACTCCTTCGATCGCCCCGAGAGCCAGTGGGGACTCCAGTTGGTCGACTCGGCGGCGTTGAACACCGTGTTCTCGAACTTCATGTTGATCCCGCCCATGACGATTGCTGGCCCGGCGTCGAAATGGCAGTTCTTGAGGAACCACCGATGGGGGCGTTTCCCGCCGTCTTGGGGCTGGCCGACCTCGGTATAATTGCAGTTGATCGCCCGGCCTGATCCTTCGCCACCCTCGACGGCGATGTCCTCCATGACGACATCCCAGGAGTACTCGCTCGTGTCCACATCGAAGATCGGGGTGCCGTCCTGGTCGGGATCGGTGATCGTCTGCCATTTCTCACCGACGCCTCTGATCGCCAGCCCGCCGCTGTTGACGGGGAGGAACGGAATCGGGATCCCGTTCTCCGCGATGGACTCGGCGAGCCATATCTCCCGGTGACCGGCGCTGATCGCCGCCGTGAGCGAGTTATACGCGCTCGCGAGCGAGGGCGCGACGACACCGATCCCGCTGCCGTTCGAGGCGAACAGTGCCTCGGCGACCGACGATCCGCCCGATCCGGCAACGGCCGTACTGCCGTTTCCGAGCGTGCTCGGCGCGATCGCGTGGCCGTTTATTCGGACGACGACGTTGCTCGGCTCCTCAACGGCGAAGGCGGTAATCGCGCCCTCGAACAGGTAGGCGTCCGTTCCGCCGCCAACGACACCCTCCCCTGCCCCGCCGTCAAGCGTGTCGCTGCCCTGGATCGACCCGTACTCGCCGGACTTCTCGACGGTGCCGTTGATCTCGAATCGATACCGGGTTCTTGGACCGGTACCGCTGATCGTCAGAACGTTCGCGAGCGACAGTGACTGGGTTTCAGTCTGTTGTTGTGGGCCGCCGATCGACGATCGGTCCCGCTCGCGGCCGGCAGCGGCCAACGAAGTCATCGAAAGCGATCCGAGACCGAGTCCCCTCAGGTACGTCCGTCGGGTCGGTTCCATGAGACGCCGTGGTCTCCTCCCTGTACTTAAATTCGATGTGCGAAAACGAGGGAAACAACTGTCGGCCCCGGCGGCGCGTCAGCAGTGTCGGCGGGTTCGACGGCGACCAAATCTCGACTCAAGGCAGCGAGTTTCGGCGGCGATAGGACGGGACTGGGGTCGAGGGTCCAATTGCTACATGTAGCCGAGTTCTTCTAGTCGTTCCCTGGCGGCTTCGGAGGCGTTCTCCCGCGGGTCAATGACCTTACCGATCTCCTCGCGTTCGATGAACGCATCGAGGTACTCCTCGAGGTCCGAGGCCTGCTCCCGCTCGGAGAGGTCCCGTTGTTCGTTCGGGTCTTGGTCGAGGTCATACATCTCGGTGGTAGTGTGTCGGAGCGTCTCGGCGTCGTAAGTTCGGATCAGCTTTCGGTCGCGCGTGCGCACGCCGGCGAACAGCTCCTCGTTCCGTGCCCCGGGGCTCAAGAACGGTGCAACGAACTCCTCGCGGTCGAGGTCGCTGTCCCACTGCTCCGGTATCGGAACTCCCAGCGCATCGAGCAGGTGGGCCGGAACGTCGATCTGACGGACGGTCTCGGGGAGGTCGGGAAGATTCCGCGCCAGCAGCGGCACTTTCAGACACTCGTCGTACGGCTGGAGGGGTCCATAGACGCCGTGACCGAAGTCCTCCCCGTGATCGCCGAGTACGATCACGACTGCGTCTTTGGGGATCGTCTCGAACAGGAGGTCGATTCGCTCGTCCAGCCGTTTCACACACGCCCAGTACAGCCGTTGGATCGTCCGCAGGGTTCGTTCGCTCGCGTCGTTTCCCCGCCGGTAGAACTCCACGACCGCACGGTAGCTCTCGACCAACCCGACACCTGCCGCGCGCCCGATGCCGGGGTAAAAGGGCATGTGCAAGTCCATGAGGTGTATCCAGTCGAATCGTGGCTTTCCCTCACTTCCGCTTCCGCTTTTGCTTTCGTCCCCGTTCTCGTGCTCGCCTTTCCCATTGTTCCCCTGAAGACTCCTCGCGGGAACCGGTCGGCCGGCGCGAACGCGATCGATGACTTCTTCGATCGGGGCACGTTTTCGCATCGCAAGCGTCAGAAACGCCCTCGTGGCCCACTTCTCGACGTCGGAGCCGTACATCGCGGCGTCTTCGCCTTCCATTCCGTCATTCCAGTAGGCATCGAAATACGGTTCCCACTTCGCTAGGTAGACGTTCGATCCGACGACACCCCTCCTCCGGTAGCCTTTCTCGCCGAGAACCTGGGGCAGCGGTCGGGTCCCGCTTTTCAATTCGCCTGACTCAGTATAGGCGCGCGGGTAGTACGTCCCGTTGAGAATCGCGGGAAACGCCCAGTTAGTGGCGTGTCCCGCACAGATCGCCGGGCGTTGCTGCCAGGACTCGGTTCGCGAGCGGAGCCGCGGCATGGCTTTGAGGGCGTCCCAGCGCCAGCAATCGATCGTGACGAGGAACACATCGCGGGGCATAGATCACGTCACGTCGGCCGGTCGTATAGCTGTTAACTCCCCTCGGCGCTCGATCGGCCTCACTCTGGGACCGAACGGACGTACGTAAACCCCCCGACGAGGAGAACGGCCGGTCACATGGAAGGGCCTATGAGGAACGGTGCGCAATCGGCGGTCAATGGACTTACTGGTAGTCGGGTGGGATGCAGCGACCTCGACACACCTCCGGGCGATCGACCTCCCGTTCTGGGACTCGCTCGATCACTCCGGGACGTTACTTCCCGAGGAGCTGTTCCACGACACGTACATCAGCACCGGCAATGCCTGGACGACGATCACGACCGGCGCGCCCTTCGAAGACCACCGGGTCCTCGGGTTCGTTCACGGACCGTACGTCGGCCACCCGCTCGCGGGGCCGATCAAGTGGGTAGCGAACCGATCGGTACTGCCGCGGCTGGTCCGCCGTGGCGTACTCGCATTCGGTCTCGGGAACGTCGCAACCGAGGGCGGACGTGGCGCAAGTCCCCAAAGCACCGACGTGCCGTTCAAGCGCGTTTGGGAGTACCTGTCGGGGAACGCGCTAGTCTTCGGCCTGCCGGTGAGCTACCCGACGTGGGAAACGAACGGCATCCTTATCAGCGGCGTCCCCGCTCCGACGCCCGAGGAAGCCACACAACCGCTCGTCTCCCCAGCCGAACTCCAACCAACGGTCTTCGACGAGGACTTTACCGGGTATCACGTCCAAATGGACTCCCCGGTCAACGACGAGAATACCTCAGTCGAAGCGTTCTGCGACGCTCACGTCGACAAAACCGAGGCGGTCGCGGATCGGTATATCGACCTCTACAGCGACCACGACGAACGAGAGGACTTCGAGTTCGGGTTCGTCATGCTTCGCTCGATCGACGACGTCCTGCACTCAACAACAGACAAGGGAGTAATCGAGCGGATCTATCGAGCGACCGACAGAGCCACACGACGCGTCATCGATGAGATCAACCCGGACGACGTCCTCGTTCTTTCCGATCACGGAATGGGACCGCGTTCCCCGCTCCGCGTCGGGAAGAACATTGGCTTAGATCACGATACGACGCGAGGAGTGTGGGGTGGGACCGCGCCGTTCGGACTAGAACGACAGCTCGACGTGACACCCGCGATTCTCGAGTACTTCGGCATCGATGTCGAGCCTCCTCAGGAGAAGGACGGCTACGAACTAGTCAAGAAGCGTATCGACGAGACGGCAGTCCACGAACGGCTTGCGGACCTCGGCTACCGCTGAGTCGCCCACAACGCCTTCCTCACCTTCACTGTCGTCAGCCCGAGGTCGGCCGCGCTCGGCCGCCACGAGAAGTTCGCGGCAACGTTCGACAAACGTATGCCGCCGCCCTTCGGATAAATGTTCAGACCGTGTCGCTGGCCAACGTAAGCGATCGAGTTCGGCGCTCACCCGGCATTCCGGTTTTCTTCACTACTGCCGTCCTAACAGCGGCGTTCTTCTATGCAGGCTATTACTCGTTTCTCATACCCGTCGCGGGTGCGACTATCGGGAGCTTGATTGCTGCCGTCATGCTTCGCTATCCGCTGGGTGAGCGGGTATCGGTGGTCTCCGACCGGCGGGTAGTCGTCACGTTCGGTACGGTGTACCTCCTCGGTGTAATGGCTCTCTACCGGTTCTCGGCCATCGGTACTCGGCCATTTGCGCACTACCTGCTGTTCAGCGGGTACGCGGCGTTCATCGCCTACCAGGTTGCTGGCGACGGTTCGCACGAAACCGTCGTTCCACAGATCGCTCTGCTCGGCTTTCTCACCTATTGGAGCTCACAGTTCGCCTTCCCGAGCGGCGCATACTCGCCGGACGTACCGAACGGGTTCCTCCCAGCGATCCGGACGATCCTTGACGTCGGGCATATCACGCCGGGACTCATCTACGCACAGACCCCCGGCCATATGCTGCTCGTTGCTCAAACGGTGCGGCTAACCGGGCTGTCCCCCGAAGTCGCCTACTACCTCACGGCGACGATTGCCCTCACGACGGTCGTGTTCCTGTTGCCACTCCTGTTTCGCCTGCTACCGGACATCGATCGCCGCATCACGTTGTACGCGACGCTCCTATTCGCGACGACAAGTTTCATTCTGGGCCGAGGGCTGCGCCCGAACAAGCTGAACTTCTTCTACCCGCTGATCGTCCTGTTAGCCATTGCAGCATTCGCGACGGTCTTTCAGCGTGATCGTCGGCGCTGGTTGTTTCTCACCGCGATCGTCGCGTTCGCACTCGCCTCGGGCCATACGTTCAGTTCAGGGGCTGCGATGATGTTGCTCGCTACGATCACCGTCTTCTCGGTTCTCGATCGCTGTAGCCCCTTTGACCGCTTCGATCGTTTCAGCCCATTCAATCACCCAATCCCCCGCTCGCAACCATCCGACAGCGATGACAGGGACCAGTACTCGCTCACCTCGCGTCTCCGCCGGCGGTTAACGATGCCTCTCCGAGATCGATACGAGGACCTCCGCCCGCTCGATTATCACACCTCGGTCCGGCTACCCATACCGGTGTTCGCTTTGACGGTCGGCATCGCTCTAGGGTATTCACTGCTGTACGACACGGCACTGATCGGTCGCCTCGTTAGCATTGCGATGTCGATCACGGGGACGGGAACGGCTACCGGGTCCGGGGGTGCCGGGCGGTACTCCCAACTACCCCTTGCAATCCTGGTGTTCAATACCGCCAACCAGGCCGTTCTATTCGCACTGACTGCTATCGGAGCGATCGTCGTCTTCCGCTATCGCTCCTGGAGTTACGACCTCATGCTCGCCTGGGTGGCCGTCGGCGCGGCCACACTGGCTATGGGGATACTACTGAACGCGACTGACATCCCCCCACAGCGGATCTACTCGCTGTTGACGCTGTTCGGACTGAACGCCCTCGCCGCCGTGGCACTCGATCAGTTCGACCGTCGGTTACCGCCCGATACAGGACGGTACGTGGTGGTCGGGACCGTCTACTTGTTCGCCGCGCTCGCGCTATCCTCGTCAGTCGCCGGCTTCGCGCTGTCACCGACTGGCGATCAGATCCCGCATTTCAGGCGGTACGATACGATTAGCCACACGACCGGTACCGAGTGGGTCGATCAGTACGGTCAGGACGCACTCACCATGTCGGTTCCCCAGACAACCGTTCCGATCCGCCGACTCACCACACGAACCGGAGTGGTCGATCGGGGTCGAATTGTCCCCGGACAGACCTATGTTTATAGCCGGCTGGCCGCCCAATCCGGCATCGAACTCGGCGGTGATGCCCGGCTCGGCGGTGCGGCGTTCGTGTTTGCCGCTCCGCCGCCCGACCGATCGGTAGACGACCACGTATATGCCGGCGGCGGCTTCGACGTGTACCAGCGGCGGGACACCGGGCGGGAGACAGATCTGGACCGAGGAACGGACCAACGAAGCAAAGCGAACGGAACCAATGGATCTACCAGTGGCCGAGCGGCTATCGGTGCCAACGAGCGCTTGAGCAGCACCCGGATTGATGTTCCCGGCCGGCACACCGAGCGACTCGTGGTCGGGCGACACCAAGCCGCTTTTAGCACCGCACGAACAAGCAGATAGCAATGTCGGAGGATGGAGAAGTGAACGCTTCGAATTCGGGCGATCCCTTTCGTCTGTCCGGTGATCTTCTTCTCGTCGTTCTCGCAGTGCTTATCGCGGACGTCGTCGTCCTTTCGTCGGTTGCCGACGGGACAATACTGCAGGTCCTCGCTGGTCTCCCACTCGCGCTCTTTCTGCCCGGCTACGTAGCCATCGCAGCGCTCTTTCCGGAGAACTCTAAACCGTCCGAAGAAGGACCCGACATCACAGCGGACAACCCGGCGGGGCCAGTCAGAGAAACTGGCAAGGATCACTCATCGGTTCGGGGTGGTATCAGTATCAGCGGCCTCGAACGGATAGCGCTCGCTCTCGGCCTCAGCATCGCGATCACGCCGTTGATCGGACTGGGACTCGATGCTACCGTCGGGATCAGACTCGTTCCGGTTGTCCTCGCCATCAGCGGGTTTGTGCTCTTTACCGCGGGCATCGCGGTGATACGTCGCTGGCGGCTGCCCGCCGAGGAACGCTTCCATATGCCGATCCGACAGCGTCGAAAGGAACTGTATTCGAGCGCACTGCGTCCCGACTCGCGAACGGACGCCGTCTTGAACATTCTCGTTGTCGTATGCCTAATCCTCGCGGCAGGCGGGGTGTCGTATGTAGCCTCGAACCCGAAGGACGACGAGCCATTCTCCTCGCTGTACCTGCTCGACCGGGATGCCTCCGGCGACCTGACAGCGAGTGGCTATCCGGAGAACTTCACCGTCGGTGAGAGCGAATCACTGGTCGTCGGCGTCGAGAACCACGAAAACGAACCGGCCCAGTACACGCTCGTCGTCGAACTACAGTATCTCGGCGCCGAGAGCGGCTCGACGCGCGTGCTCAGAGAGGAGACGCTCCATCGGTTCACCCCCTCCCTCGGGGTCGACGAGACGTGGCAACGGCCCCACCGTATCGAGCCGACGCTGACCGGTCGGCAACTGCGGCTGACGTATCTCCTCTATCGCGGGGACCCGCCGAGCGAACCGACCATAGACACCGCCTACCAGGAGGTTCACCTACGAATCAACGTTGCGGACCACAGCCCGGCTAACGCGAGCGCTCGGCGCGACGCGAAGGCGAACCGAGCGTTGGACAACCGCAATATCGGAGTCAATACTGGGCCGGCGAGTCGAAACGAGAGTCGAAGTGCTCATCGGGTCGGCGCTCCGTCGTATTAGGCCAGCAGTCGATCGATCGTCAGACGGAGACGGAAGCGAAGACGGGGCGAGACGAAGACGAACGCGGTGTAGGTCGCACCGCCGACAAGAACGATACCGGCCAACCCGACGATCGCATTGACAGTATAGATAGATTTGATCCCGAATATGATGGCCGCCATACATAGCGACGAGAAGGCGAGCCACCCGACGTCGTAGTAGGGAAAGTCGATCGTTACGAATCGCGAGAGGTAATAGACCTGTATACCGGTGTTTATCGCGGCGGCAATAGTAGTCGCGACCGCAGCACCGAGGAGACCGAACTGCAACACCAACACGACGTTGAGGACGACGTTCGTCAGTAGCGATCCCACCGTAGCACGGGCTCGCAGGTTCGGCCTGTCGATCGCGTTGAGTGCTTTCGTAATTGTGGTCCCGATTGCGCTGATGACCTTTTGACTCATGAGGACGATGAGGGCCGCCGAGGCGATCGTGTACTCTTGTCCGAATAGGACGCGGAGAATGTCCGCGGAGAGCACCGGCATGGCGACGAATGCTGGGATGACAAACAGCGCCGAGAAGACCATCGCGGTCGGAATGAGACTCTCGATCCGATCGATTGCGCCGCTTGTGTCCCAGGCACTCATCTGCGGGAAGATCGCGACGCCGATGGACGTACTGAGGATCGTCGCGAACAGGCTGATCCGCCAGGCGACCTCGTAGGCACCAACATCGGCTTGAGTAAGGAACAACCCGATTATCGCGAGGTCCATCCAACTGTAGACGTACCCGCCCGCTATGTTCACCGAGTGGTACTTCGCGTAGTCCGCGATTGACCGCATCATCGACATCGACGGTCGGGCCACGCGCGGCGGTTGTTTGTACAATCCTCCTAGAGTCATCATCGCGTACCCGACCAAAAGCGCGTATACGAGCGCCCGAACGCCGAAACCCAGTTCGAGGAGCGCCGCTCCGGTCAGAAGCCACGTCGCCTGTTCGAGTACTTCGAGCGAGGCCGTCTCGCCAGCACGCATCCGACCTCTCAGCACATCGATGCTTAGACGTGAACTCTCGTAGAGCACGACGGCCACGAGTAGTAGGGGCGCGAGATCAGCGCCGAGGTACTCGTTGACAAACCCTCGGAGGAGCCAGACCGCTGCGGCGACGATCGATAGGGGGGCGAGTTTAAGCGATACGCCCGCGCTTAATATTGTCGGGGCGTGCCGTCCTTCGCTCATTCGCTTCTCGATCGCTCCCCGGAGGCCAAAATCGGCGATGACCGACAGTAACCGCACTAGCGCCTGGAACAGAAAGAACACGCCAATCTCCGATGCGCCGAGTTGCCTCGCGAAGTAGGTCGTTCCAATGAACAGGAACAACGCCCGCGCGGCCCGCGAAGCAAACAACTTGGCACTGGACTTAGCGATGTTCATTTGAGTCGTTTGTCCTCGGCTCCCGAATCGGTCGATTACTTCTTGGCAACCCCCACTACTCCGTGTGGTTCGCCAGTGGGAGTCGGCCCGCGCATGCCCAGGCGACGAACCCCGGGTCTCGACCGAACGAAGGGGGCATAGGGTATCAACCGGTCGTCGGCCGCCAGAGAGGGCCAAGGCCGCTCTGCTATCGGTTCTTAAATCGTTCCCATGAGTCTCCGCCGGTAGTCCTTATTAGGGTGGCGGATTACAGCGGGACCGATCGACCGGTCGGCATCCATTGGGACCGGAGAGAAACTAATGGGAAAAGGTCCGCAGTCGAGAGCCGATTACTCGACGGTGACGCTTCTCACGAGGTTCCGAGGCTTGTCGATCGACCGGCCGAGTCGGCGGCGCTGTGGCAGGCGAACAACTGGACTTGAACGCTCCCGATGAGCGGGTCGCATGTTCGATAGCTGCTTGTATCGAAGAACTCGTGTTATAACGCGACGACCGGCAGGTCAGACGCTTTCGCAACGACAATGGCGAAGGTCGGATAAGGGGTCATATTCTCGACGACGACAATCTCCCGGCAATACGGAAAGAAGAGTAATGTCAGCAGTCTAGCCAGGACGAATAGGTAACGCGTCGCATGGAAGGCGAACGTCAACTAGGCGAAAATGTGGTCAGAGACGCACCTCACGTGGACGATCAACTGCCCACCGAGGTGCGTCGCAGGAGATTTGGAGCCGTTTTTCCCGAGGGTGCGGTCACGGCGTGACCCTGTTCGGCGAGGCGTTCGAAAATCACGTCGGCACGCTCCCTGCCACCACCACCCTTCGAGAAGAGCGACATTTTCGAGACCCGAAGGACGTTCACGATCGATAGGCGTGCCGGATCGTCGCGTTCGGGTTCTCGTCTCGCCGACGCCGGTTGATCGTTCCCCTTAGATGGACCATCGGATCCGGGTCACGATGATCGTTCGTAGGAGGCCAATAGCGTACTTGAGTTGTGGTTTCTTCGTCTCGCCGGCCTGTCGCCGCTCGATCGTGATCGGAACCTCCGTGACCCGGAGTTGCTTGTTTCGGCCTCAACAACGAGCCCCGGGCACTGAATCGTTCTTCGGTGGGGCCACAGCGTTTCGAGCGATGACCCGCGGATCGCGTGGAAGCCGCTCGTACAGTCGGTGATCAAGAGGCTCGTTAGCGCAGCAATCAGGAGGGTAAAGGAGTGAATGCCGCCCTGGCAGGCGGGACCACTCTTCAAGTAATCTATACCCCGACGTCACGATCCTATGACGAAATCCGCCTCATCCTCAATAATCGGACGGATCCACTCATCGAGCGCGTCGGTGGAGTGTCGGCAGTCTCCATCCATCGTGACCGGGGACGACCTCATGGCCGTAGATCGACGCCGACAGCGACTCAATAACGCTGTTGATCGCGTTCTCCTCATTGTACCCTGGAATAAGGACGTAGACACTACTTCCCTCTATTGAACGGGTGTTCGTGGCCTGATCCGCCGAGAGCATCGGAGCAAGCCCATCGATCTTGTTTCGAGTATTATTGAGCGTCGAAGTGAGATACATTACCGACAGCAACAATCCGACGAAGCGATCATCGAGATCGTAACAACGCGGCACTATGCTGAGGTCGCTCCAACATGATTGTACACAGTAGGCGCGTACGCGACCGCGAGCAGCCCGAGAGTAATCCCGATCAAACCGAGGATGTCAAGTTTGGTGAACCAAGTCGATGGCATTTGAATCCCCAAGCGAGTAGCGATGATAGTATTCCAATATTACTTTCATGCTACTTATTAAATAGATAGTAGTTCTGCTAAGTATTCCGCGAGCTACACGTGAACGAGCGTTGAAGCAGGGATCTGATACGTTAGAGCATCCATTAAAGCAACTAGTACTTGAGTATGGGCTCCCACAGTCGGCTTATCATTTACAACAGACAAAACTTTAATCAAGCAGTAGAAAAATACAGTGTCGTGATCCACTTCCCGAAAGAAAAAGGCGGGTGCTACTACCGTCGGATGGGTGACTGCTGTTGGTTCTGCATGGTTCGAATAGCGATCGAAATCGTTCGGGCCGCTGAGGAGGCGGGTACCAATAGTGAGGAGCACGCTGATGAGACCGAGGAGTTCGTTAACCGGTCGTCAATCGAGAACGGCGGGCACAACGATGCCCTGGAGTAGAGAGAAACGGTGTTCGTCGCTGGCCGCCGCAGCGGACCGCTCCTCAATAGGAGCGATCGGTACTGCGCTTACCGACCCAACTGTCTCGACCCATCGGCGACGGGCGAGGTTATCGACGCCGAGGACGCGCTCGTCGGTGCGGTCGGCGATCCGCAGTGCCGTTGGCCAGCCGACGTACCCGTCGGCCCCGGTAACGAGGATCGTCATGATTCTGTCTTGTTTATACGGCTATCGTGAGTGACGAAATAACTGTCGCTCACATTCCTTACGAGCGCGTTCCAGTCGGGTGATCCGGGTCGATAGCCAACGCGGGATCGGGTTCGGAGTGGGGTAAAAGGAGATTCGACTGGCGGTCTCGAAGGCTTGCCGATCGGTTCGCTCCGCTATTCGACGGTGACGCTTTTCGCGAGATTCCGGGGTTTGTCGATCGATCGGCCGAGCTGGGCGGCGCTGTGGTAGGCGAGTAACTGGAGCTGGACGCTCGCGGTGACCGCCGCGGTCCGGGGGTGGGACTCGGGGACCGGCAGGACGTGATCGGCATACCGCTCGACGCCCGACTCCCCGTCCGTAACGGCGATCACGGGGGCGTTTCTGGCTTCGACTTCCTTGATATTACCCACGGTCTTTTGTGCGGCGTCGCCCTCGCCGACCGCGATGGCGATCACGGGGGTTCGTTCGGTTACCAATGCGAGCGGGCCGTGTTTGAGTTCGCCCGCCGCGAAGCCTTCGGCGTGTTTGTAGGTGATCTCCTTCATCTTCAGCGCGCCCTCGAGCGCAACGGGATACTGATAGCCCCGGCCGATGAAGAAGTAGGCGTCGGCCTCGATGTACTCTTTCGCGACCGCCTCGGATCTCGACTCGTCGAGGACTTCCTGTACGGCACTCGGGAGGTCCCGTAGTGCCCCGATCGCCTCACGGCTATCGGGACTGCGGGTGATCGCGAGCGAGAGCACGTTGAGCGCCGCCAACTGGCTCGCGAAGGTCTTCGAGGCCGCGACGCCGATCTCCGGGCCCGCTCGAATATAGAGGGTGTGATCGCATTCCCGGGCGGCACTCGATCCGACGACGTTCGTCACTGCGAGCGTCGGCGCACCTCGACGGGATGCTTCCCGGAGTGCGCTCAGGGTATCTGCGGTCTCGCCGCTCTGGGTGATGCCGATGACCAGGTTCGAGCCGATCGGCGGGGGCGAGGTGCGATACTCGCTCGCGAGGAAGGCCTGGGCTGGGATCCCGGCTTCCCTGAATAACTGAGCGCCGTACAGCGCCGCGTGATAGCTCGTCCCGCAGGCGACGAACTGAACAGTACTAGGAGGGGCGAGGCCGGCGAACTCCTCTAATTGTACTTCGTCGCCGAGTTCGTCCACGCGGCCCCGGAGACACTCGCGCAGCGTGCGGGGCTGTTCGTGGATCTCCTTTATCATGTAGTGGTCGTAGCCGCTTTTCCCGGTCTCCTCGGCGTCCCACTCGACGACGTGGGGTTCCTTCTCGATCGGGTCGCCCGATCGATCGGTGATTGCCCAGCCCTCGGGATTGAGGCAGGCGACCTCGCCGTCTTCCATGTAGATCACCCGATCAGTATAGTCCCTGAAGGCGGGCACGTCGCTCGCGAGATAGTAGGCGTCGGCGTCGAGGCCGAGTACCAGTGGTGAGTCTTGGCGGGCACAGAAGACTGCCTCGGTGCCCGTGAATATCGCGGCGATCGCGTAACTCCCTTCGATCCGGGCGAGTGCGCTTCGAAACGCTTCCTCGGGGCTCGCGCCCTCCGCTAAGGCCTCCTCGATGAGGTGGGGGACGACTTCGGTGTCGGTATCGCTTCGGAACTCGTGGCCGCTTGCGACGAGTTCGTCCCTGATTTCCTGGAAGTTCTCGATGATGCCATTATGGAGGACCGCGACCTGTCCCTCACAGTCGGTGTGTGGGTGGGCGTTCTCGTCGGTCGGCGGGCCATGCGTGCTCCAGCGCGTATGGCCGATCCCCACAGTCCCAGCCATCTCGACGCCCTCGAGGGCTTCCTGGAGGTTCTCTAACTTGCCGGCGCGCTTCTCGATGTCGACGGCGTCTCGCTTCCCGGCGAGGGCGACACCTGCTGAATCGTAGCCACGATACTCGAGTTTCGAGAGGCCATGCAAGAGTGCGTCTAAGGTCTCTTCCTGCCGGCCGACACAGCCGATGATCCCACACATCAGCGCACCACCTCCGCGCCTGCGGCGACCCGACCGCTCGCCCGGGCCCCGTGATGCAGGGTAGCGTTCGGTCCGACGAGGGTGCCGGGCGCGAAGCTCGCCTCGCCCACCGCGTGGACGCGATCGGCGACGACCGCGCCCAACCGCCGATTCTCGAAGACCGACGAGCCGATACGGACGTCCGCGGGCCCGCCGGAGCCCACGGTTGCCGAACCGAGATCGACGTCCTGGCCGGTAACACAATCGATCAGCACCGAGCCTGCCCCGACTCGCGTATCGGCGTCGAGCACGCATCGTTCGATCGTCGCGTTCGAACCCACGGTGACGTTGTGGCCCAGCGCCGTTGTCGGCCCGACGACCGCGCCGGGGCCGACCTCACAGTCCGCGCCGATCACGACGGGTGCCTGGAGGGAGGCGTCGTCGTGAACGCGTGCGGAGTCGTTGATCCAGACTCGCGACTCCTCCCGCCGTTCGGGCTCGTCGACCCGGCCGCGCGCGAGCAGCTCCTGGGTCACGGTGAGGATGTCCCAGGGGTAGGTCGCATCCGCCCACAGCCCCTCGGTTCTGATGCCTTGCACGTCGCCCTCGTCGATCAGCTCGGCGATGGTATCGGGGAGCTGGAGCTCGCCCTCCCGGCGGGGCGTGGCGGCGATCGCGTCGAACACTGAGGAATCGAAGGCATAGACGCCGGCGTTGATGAGCCGGTACTCGTCGGAATCGGGTTTCTCGACGATCTGCTCGATGCGCCCGCCCTGGAGGACGACCGCGCCGTACTGACGAGCGTTGGGCCGTTCGATCACGCCCAGTACTGCGGGCCCGGCGTCGCGCTCGAACGCTCGCATGACGTCCGAGACGAGACTCGGTTCGATCACTCGATCGCCATTCACGACCAGCAACGGCCCGTCGACGCTCTCCCGGGCTTGGAGGAGGGCGTGGCCGCTGCCGAGCTGTTTTTCCTGGTGGACGTAGGTGATTGGGGCGTCCCGATAACGGGGCCCGAAGTGCTCTTGGACGCGATCGCGCTTGTAGCCGACGACGAGACAGACGCGCTCGATACCGGCGTCGATCAATGCGTCGAGGACGTATTCGAGAACGGGACGGTTCGCGGCGGGGAGCATGGGCTTAGGGCGGTTGTGGGTGAGGGGATGTAACCGCGTTCCCTCGCCGGCCGCGAGGACCACGGCAGTGCGGACGCTCATAGGGCCACTGGGGGAACGAGCCGGTATGAGCTTTCCGGCCGAACTAATACCCGAGGGGGCGAACAGGGCGATATTAATAGTCGTATTAGGCCGCTGAATCGACCGACCCATCGATCGTCGATCATCGGTCCGACGGTCGGCTCTCGGCCGGAAGTCACTGACCGACACGGCCGCGTCGGGACTCGTCGTTCGGAGTTCGCTACTCAGCCAGCGTCTTCTCTCGCTGCGGTGTAGGCGTCCCTGACGCGCCGGAACGATTCCCTATCCCCGCCCTGATCCGGGTGGACTTCCTTCACTTTTCGGCGGTAGGCGGCTTTGATCTCTTCGGTACTCGCGCCCGAAGGGATCCCGAGCACGGCGAAGGCGGCCTCGGCCGGGTCCGTGGCCGCCTCGGTTACCGCGGGGGTCTCGAAGGGGAGTCGTGCACCCAGTTGGAAGCCGGGCATCTCGTGTTCGGCGAGCACACCGTAGCTCCGAGAGCGTTCGATCCGGTAGTACGTCCGGGGGTCGAACGTGATCGCGACGTCGCGTTCGGGCAAGTAAAAGGCGACCGTCTCCGCTCCTACTGGGTGGTCCTCAGCGAAGGGTTCGTCGATCGCCCGGAGGTACTGGCGGATCTCGGTTCGTCGTCGCGTCTCGCCGCTTTCGGAGGTGTTTCGGGCTTCCTGCGTTCCACCCGTCCTGTCGTCCCGGCTCGCCGTCGGGAAGAGCTTCCCGCCCAGCAGGAAGGCCCCGGCGGCAAGCATGGTGAAGGCGATGCCGAGCAGCGTTCCCAGCGCGAGCCACTCCAGCCGCGCCAGGGCATCGAGTACCTCCGCGAGCACACCGACCGTAGGGAAGGCGGCGTTAAGAACGTCCCGGCATTCTTCCCGGTGGCCCGACCACAGTTCAGGAGAGCGCACCCGTTCGTCGCGGCAGGCGGGCCATCGCATCGTCCGCGAGCGGTAGGTTCAATTCGATCGCGGCCGGAGGGAGACTATGTACGCGGTGGTCGGCTGTGGGGACTGTGGGGCGTTCTGGGTCGTCGAAAGCGAGCCGGAAACGACGGGCTGTCCGCGCTGTGGGAAACGCCACCAGTACGAGCGGCTGAAACGCTTCCTCGAGACCGAGGACGCCGACGAAGCACGCCAGGCCCGGGCCGCGCTGCTTGCCGACCGGGAAGGCTACAGCGACGCCTTCAGCGAGGTGGAATCCTTCGCCGAGATGGACGATCGAATCGAGGACAGCGGTATCGAGGAGGCGACCTACCTCGAAGCATCGGGCCTCGACGCCGAGAGCGTGGCCGCCGCGGGCGAGCGCGCTGAGGGGGGGACTAGGGATTCTTCGAATCGGCAGGAGATCCTCACCGAGGCCCTCGAGGCCCTCGATCGGCCGACCGAAGCCGAGGTTCTCGAGTACGCGACCGACCGGGGCGTTCCCGCCGCGGACGCCGAACGCCTCCTCGAGAAGCTCCGCCGCCAGGGCGCGGTCTCGGCGACCGGCGGGCGGTATCGACTCCTGTGAGCGCCCCCGACGCCGACGCTGATGCTGATGGTCGCGAGATCGACGGCCCCTCGATCGCCGTCGGGGTGCTCGTCGCCTGTGCGGGCGGGCTCTTTCTCGTGGAACCGCTCGTCGGCCCAGTTGGGGTGTTCAGTCTTGCGATCCGGTCGATCGCGCTGTCGGCGATTTTCCTCACAAGCGGATTCGGGCTCGGGGCCGTTCTCTACGGTCGGCGGGGCCGCCGGCTGATCGGGATCGCGCACGCGATCGCCGCGATAGGTTTCGGATTCCTCGCGGGTGCGATGGTCCTGGGCAGTCAGCTCTTCCTGTTCGGCGGCGTAGTAGTGCTCGTTGGTGGCTCTGCGTTTCTCGTCGCACAGACATCGCGCGGCAAGTGAAACAGCGTTTCAGTGCCTCCATGCCGGTTCGGTCCCGGTGACCCCCGACTAGCGCCCCAATTGCTCGTGGGCGCTCGAGAGGTGCCGGGAGGCAAGTGCGCCCAGCAAGGACAGTTCCCCGGCGAGCACACCGACCGAGATTACCTCAGCGAGGGCGTCGGCGTTCGATCCCGGCGGGTCGCCCCCACCGCGGACCCCGACGACATCGAGGCCCTCCGCCTGAGCCGGCAGTTTCGTGCCTCCACCCACGGTGCCGACCTCGAGGCTCGCCAGCGAGACGCTCGCGTACAGCGTCTCGCCCGCTTCGCACACCTCGGTCGTCGTGATCGTGTTCGCCCCTTCGACGACCTGGGCGCTGTCCTGACCCATCGCGAGGAAGGCGGCAGCGATCACGTTCGCGGCCTGAGCGTTAAAGCCCAGACTGGCAGCCTTCGCGCTTCCGACCATGTTCTTTCGGGTGTTGATCTCGTCGATGGCCTCGGGGGTGGTATGCAATCGGTCCTCGAGGAGATCTCGATCGATCTCGACGTCGGCGGTGACGCTCCGGCCCCGGCCCTCGATCGCGTTGATCGCGGCGGGTTTCTTGTCCGTACAGAGATTGCCCGAGAGCGCTACCAGTTCGGCGGGGGTCTCCTCCTCGACCAGATCACAGGCGGCTTGGGAGGCGATCGTCGCCATGTTCATCCCCATCGCGTCTTTCGTATCGAACCCGAAGCGCAGAAACACCGAGTCGCCGACGACGTAGGGCGTTACTTCTACCAGTTCGCCGTGGCTCGTGGTTTCCTCGGCGGTCGCTCGCAGTTCCTCGGTGTGTCCTCGTACCCAGGCGAGGACGGTCTCGGCTTCGGCGACGCCGCTCACGCGGAAGACCGGCGCACGGGTCATCCGGGATTTAAGTACCCGGGCGCTCGCTCCACCCGACTGCCTGAGGACGCTACAGCCCCGGTTCACGCTCGCGAGCAGCGCCCCCTCCGTCGTCGCCAACGGCAGGTATTTCTCGCCCTCGACCGCCCCGCCCGCGACGGACACCGGGCCGACGATGCCGACCGGAACGCCGACCGCGCCGATCATGTTCTCGATAGTGGACTCGGCATCGGCGGCGTCGAAGGAATATTCGCCTACCGCATCGAGGTCGGCGTCGGTCTCGCGGGCAACGAGCAGGCGTCGGGCCGCGGCGGCGGTCTCGTGGTCGGTATGGGCTTCGAGCTCGTGGAGCCGGATATCGCCGCTCGCGACGCGATCAGCGAGGTCGGCAGGATCGACGTCGGCACCGTCGCCCGCCTTCGGGTCGTTGGTCATACCCGCGCGTCGAAGCGGGGGAAGCTAAGCGTTGCCCATTGGGCTTCCGTCTCGCTTCCGGTCAACCCTGTTCTTCCCTACTCCCCGAACGTCGACCGGGCTACCATCGAGCCGGGTCGGTCGGCTGTCGGTCCCGGACCGGGCCAGCCTTTTGTGTCGCGCTCGCCCGCTTCGGGTATGTCCGCAGCCGCCGACCTCGTTCTCACGAACGCCGAGATCCACACCCTTACCGACCCCGACGAGACCTACGAGGCGGTCGCGATCCGCGATGGCGAGATCGTCCGCCTTGGCACCGACTACGACGTCACTTTCCTCGCCGGCGTCGAGACCGAGGAGATCGACCTGGATGGTCACGTCCTGCTCCCGGGATTCATCGACGCGCATACGCACTTAGAGATGGTCGGTCGCCGTCTCGTCCACGCCGACCTCTCGGAAGCGGACTCACCCGAGGGGTGTCTCTCCCTGCTCGACGACGCGGTCAATCCCGATCGCGAGTGGATCCTGGGCTATGGCTACGACGAGAGTTCCTGGGCCGAGTCACGCCTCCTCACTCGCGAGGATCTCGATCGAGTGAGCGAGGATCGCCCGGTAGTCGCCTTCCGCGAGGATTTGCACACTGCCGGAGTCAACTCGGTAGCTTTGGACCGGTTTCACGAGGAAATGCCCGACGCGGACGTCAGGACCGAAAGCGGCGAACCGACCGGCGTTCTCGTCGAAGAGGCACTCGACCCCCTCTTCGAAGCGACTGAACCGGGTCGAGAGGAACTACAGGACCTGCTCGGAGCCGCGACCGAGCGCGCGACCGAACTGGGCATCACGAGCGTTCACGAGATGGTGCGTGGATCACAGGCTCCGCGCGTCTATCGCGACCTCGCTCGAGAAGGAGCGCTCCCGATCCGCGTGCGGCTCAACTACTGGTCCGATCACCTCGATGGGCTCACCGAGATCGGCCTCGGGACGAATCACGGGGGCGAGTTCGTTCGAACCGGCGCGATCAAGACCTACACGGACGGGAGCTTCGGCGCGCGCACCGCCAAACTCGCCGAGCCCTACGCCGACGGCGACACCGAGGGGGACGACGGCGTGACAACCGATGCCGCGGAAGACACCGGTCAGTGGGTCGTCGCGCCCGAGGATCTGCACGACCTCGTTCGTCGGGCCGACGGGGAGGGCTTCCAGATGACCGCCCACGCGATCGGCGATCGGGCGATCGAAGCCACGCTCGAGGCCTACGAGGCCAAAGCCGACGATCCGGAAAGCGCTCGCCACCGAATCGAACACGCCGAGTTGCTCAACGAGGACCTGATCGAGCGGTTTCGTCGAACTGGCGCGGTCGCGTCGGTCCAGCCCAATTTCTTGCGGTGGGCCGAGGAAGGCGGACTGTACGACCAACGCCTCGGGGAGCGTCGGCGAAAGCGGACGAATCGCTACGCCGATCTGCTTGGTAGTGATATTCCGCTCGCCTTCGGCAGCGACTGCATGCCACTCGGACCCCTGTACGGCATCCACCGGGTGGTAAACGCCCCTACCGAGGGCCAGCGCCTCCCGGTCACGGAAGCGCTGCGTGCCTACACCCACGGAGCGGCCTACGCCGGGTTCGACGAGGATCGACTGGGGACGATCGAGACGGGCAAGCAGGCCGATCTGGTGGCGCTCGATCGATCGCCCTGGGACTACTCTGAGGACATTGAGGATGTCGACGTCTCGCTCACCGTCGTCGACAGCCGGATCGTCTACAACAGTCGCTGAACGCCGCACCGTCGGTTTTCGTCGCTTTCCTTCCTCCGAAAACTTCTCTCGACCGTGAGCGCAGTATATCGAACGACGTCGTATTCGCTACGCGAACTTTCGAAGACGAAAGTTCTTCAAAGACGCAGGTAGTAGACTAGATTGTAGTAGAACACTCCCATCATGGCAGAAATGGAGACCATCGGGCTGGAGACCGACCTCAGCCTGTTCAAATACGACAACTTGGAACAGCTCCCGCCGAGCTACCGTGATCTCGGGGAAGACGAACGCACCGACCGGATCGAGGTGGCACTCGAGGAGCTGGGCGACGATGTCCTGATCCTCGGGCACAACTACCAGCGGCGCGAGATCGTCGAACACGCCGACTTCATCGGCGATTCCTATGCCCTCTCGAAACGCGCCGCCGAGGCCGACGCTTCGAACATCGTCTTCTGTGGGGTGACGTTCATGGCCGAATCCGCCGACATCATTACCGACGACGATCAAACCGTGCTCCTGCCCTCGATGGAGGCCTCCTGCCCGATGGCGGGGATGGCAGAAGCTCTCCAGGTCGACGCCGCTTGGGAGGAGTTGACCGCCGCCGCACCCGACGAAGAGATAATCCCGATCACGTACATGAACTCCTATGCTGACCTCAAGGCATTCTGTGCCGAACAGGGCGGGTTGGTCTGTACGTCCTCCAATGCCCATCGCGCCTTCGAGTGGGCACTGGATCGGGGCGATAAGGTTCTCTTCCTGCCCGACAAACACTTAGGCGAGAACACCGCCCACCGCCTGGGACTACAGGACTCGACCGCCGAGTGGGACCCCTGGGACCCTGAAGGCAAGGACCCCGAGGAGGTGGCCGACTCAGAAGTAATCCTCTGGGACGGCTACTGTCAGGTTCACGAGCGTTTCCGCGCCGATCACGTCGAAGACATCCGGAAGGCTCATTCCGATGCACAGGTCGTCGTCCACCCCGAGTGTCGCCGCGAGGTGGTCGAAGCCGCGGACGTCGTCGGCTCGACGAGCACGATCCGTGATACGATCGAGGAGGCCGCGGCCGGCGAGACGTGGGCGATCGGCACCGAGATCCACCTCGCGAACCACCTCGAACGCTGGCATCCCGAGATCGAGGTGCTGCCACTCTGTGGGGACGCCTGCATGGACTGTAATGCGATGCGCCAGGTCGATCCGAACTACCTGACCTGGGTGCTCGAAGGCCTTACTGAAGGTACCGAGCGAAACGTCGTCGAGGTCGCCCCCCAGGAGAAAGAGCTCGCCCGCGTCGCGCTCGACCGGATGCTGGAGGTCTGAGAATGGGAGAGCACACCGAAGCCGACGTGCTGGTACTGGGCAGCGGGATCGCCGGTTGTGCGGCCGCGCTGCGTGCCGCCCGCGAAGGTAGTGACGTACTGTTGGCGACGAAGGCCACCCGGCCCGAACAGTCGACGAGTTGGTGGGCACAGGGTGGGATCGCCGTCTCGCGGTCCGATCCCGAGACGTTCGGCGAGGACGTACTCGCGGCCGGTAATGGAGCCGGAGACCCCGAGGCCGTTGAGGTGCTGGTCGAGGAGGCCGACGAAGCGGTCGCCGAGGTCCTGATCGATACCCTGGAGATTCCCTTCGACGTCAAGGATTCTACCGACGCGAATCCCGGCAGCGAGGCGAACGAAGCGGCTCGCGACGCCGGAGCGTTCGACTTCGGCCGGGAGGCGGCCCACTCCGAGCGCCGCATCCTCCACGTGAACGCGAGCACTGGCCGCCACGTGCTCGGGCCCTTCCTCTCGCATCTCGACGCCCATCCGAACGTACGGATCCGTGAGGACACCGCCGCGCTCGACCTGCTGACCCACGAAGGGCGGGTTCACGGCGCGATCTGTGAGTCCGATGGCGAGCACGAAGCGATCTACGCGGGCGCGACGGTGCTTGCCACCGGCGGGATCGGCTCGCTCTATCCGCGCTCGACGAATCCCGGGGGTACCGGCGACGGCATCGCGATGGCCGCCCTCGCCGGCGCTGACGTCGCGGACATGGAGTACGTCCAGTTCCACCCGACGGCCTTCGCGGGCGGAGGGGCAGTCGGTGAAGGCAAGGCGGGAGCGGACGGGGACAGCGACGCCGGGAGCGGCAATGGCGATACCGGAGACACGACGGGAACCTTCCTGCTGAGCGAGGCCGTCCGCGGCGAGGGGGCACTCCTTCGCAACGGCGAGGACGAACGGTTCATGCCCGAGTACCACGCCAACGCGGAACTCGCACCCCGTGACGTTGTTTCCCGCGCGGTCGCAACGGAGCGCGAGCGCACCGGCGAGGTTTTCCTCGACGTCGCCTCCGCGGCGGTTCGCGAACGGGCGATCGACCTTGATGGGGAGGAACTCGACTTCGAGGCAGACTTCCCCGACCTGGCTTCCGAGTGCCGGCAGCGCGGCGTCGACCCCGCGGAGGGGATCCCGGTCGCGCCGGCCGAACACTTCCTCTGTGGGGGGATCGACGTCGATTTCGTGGGAAAGACGAGCCTCGATCGCCTCTTTGCGGTCGGGGAGTGCTCTCGCACGGGGGTCCACGGTGCGAACCGGCTGGCGAGTACGAGCCTGCTCGAGGGCCTCGTCTGGGGGCGACGCGCCGGCCGGGCGGCCTCCGGACACACTCCCGAAATCATCGAAGCGCCCGATTTCGCCGATAGCGACCCTGCGCTGCCGGCGAACTTCAGCGAGGAGAAGCTCGCTCGACTGGGCCGCGTGATGGACGGATACTGTGGCCTCACCCGGTCGCCAGCCGAATTGAACCGCGCGACCGCCGCGATCCGCCGGCTCAAAGGCGAGGTCGATGCCTACACCCGCACCCGGACCTCCCGGAGCCTGTACGAGTTGCGAAACGCCGTTGTCGCCGGGTTGCTCGTCGCCCGGGCCGCCGCGGCCAATCCCGAGTCGCGGGGCTGTCATTACCTGACCGAGGACACCGCGAGTGAAACGGCGGCCGACGACGAGGCCGGATCGGAGACGACCGCCGAAGCCGAGAGCCATGCCGACGACTGACCGACGATGGTCGTGACCGACAGCCAGGTCGAGCGGTGGCTCCGGGAGGATCTGGGTCACCACGACGTCACGAACGACCTACCCGGTGAGACGACGGGCCGCCTTCTCGCCACGGAGTCGGGGACGATCGCCGGGACGGAAGCCGCCGAAGCGGTCTTCACCTATCTCGGCGTCGAGGTTACCGATCGGCGGGCGGACGGCGAGCGCGTTGAGGAGGGTAAGGCAGTCCTCCACGTCGAAGGAGGGACACGAGACGTGCTTCGGGCCGAGCGCGTCGCGGTCAATCTCCTCGCTCACGCCTCGGGGATCGCGACGAAGACGAGCGAGGCGGTCGCCGCTGCCCGCGAGGAGAGCGATCGCGTACGGGTCGCCGGGACGCGAAAGACCACACCCGGCCTCCGGGGCGTCGAGAAGCGCGCGATCGCCGCGGGCGGCGGGGACACGCATCGACTCTCGCTCTCGCATATGGTCATGGTGAAGGACAACCAGATCGCCGAACTGGGACTTGAAGACGCGATATCGAGCACTCGCGAGCAGGCCTCCTTCGCGACGAAGGTAGAGGTCGAAGTCGAGACCCCCGCCGAGGGCCGCCGGGCCGCGAACTGCGGTGCGGATATCGTCCTCTTCGATAACCTCTCGCCGGAGGAAGTGAGCGAGGGCGTCGCGACCCTGCCCGAGGACGTGCTCGCGGAAGCGAGCGGCGGGATCTCGATCGCCGACGTGCCCGCCTACGCGCGGACCGGTGTGGACGTGATCTCGCTCGGCTCGCTCACCCACAGCGCCCCGGCGCTCGATCTCTCCTTTCGAACCGGTGAGTAGCCTCCTCGACCGATCGTTCGGTCCCGCTCGAGGACACTCGATCGTACTCGATTCCCTAGTTCTCCGAAGCTGTCAGTGAGCACGACTGAGACGTTTTAGGGCTGGCGAGCCGTGATCGCACAATGGCACGGACGGACGACCGCATCCCGGTAACCGTACTCAGTGGCTACCTCGGTGCGGGCAAAACCACGCTGGTCAACCACCTCTTGGCGAACCCCGGCGAGCACGAGATCGCCGTGATCGTCAACGACATGGGCGAGATCAACATCGACGCCGAGTTGCTCGCGGATGGGACCGAAAGCGAGGACGAATCGGGCGCGGAGAGCGCGGACGCGGGGGACACCAACGAAGAAAGCGGGATCGTCGACCTCTCGAACGGCTGCATCTGCTGTCGTTTGCAGGACGATTTACTTACTGAAGCCAAGCGCCTGCTCGACAGTCGGGAGTTCGATTACCTCGTGGTCGAAGCCTCCGGTATCTCCGAGCCGATCCCGATCGCACGGGCCTTTACCCTCGGCACCGACGACAGCGATCTCGACCCCACTGAACTGTTCGACCTCGATACGATGGTCACCGTGCTCGATACCTACGGATTCTGGAAGGAGTTCGACGCCGGCCAGTCAGTTCCCGACGAACCCGACCCGACCCGCCCGCTCGCGGACGTCTTAGTCGATGGCATCGAGTTCTGTGACATCCTGTTGATGAACAAATGTGATATGGTGCCCGACGAGGTCCTGGGCGAGATCGAGACGGTCGTCTCGCGGCTCGGACCTCGCGCGGAGATACTCCGAACGACCCACAGCGAGGTCGATCCTGCCGAAATCCTCGATACGGGACGATTCGACTTCGAAGAAGCGGCCCGGGCTCCGGGCTGGAAGCGCGAACTCGCCGCGGGCGACGGTGACGATACCGAACACGTCGATCACGTCGGCCACGAGCACGCCGAGGGCCGGTCGGCGGCCGACGCCCACGGTGTCAGCTCCTTCGTCTATCGGGAATCCCGCCCGTTTCACCCCGAGCGCTTCGACGAGTGGCTCGATACGTGGGCCGGCGACGTCATCCGCGCGAAGGGCTTTTTCCACATCGCGGGCCGCGAGGGAGCGGTGATGGGCCTCAGTCGCGCGGGACAGTCGGTCCGGGCCGGCCCGATCGGCGAGTGGGGCGAGGAGAGTCCGGAGACGAAACTCGTGTTCATCGGCACGGGCATGGACGAGGAAGCGATGCTCGCCGACCTCGAGGACTGTCTCGCGACCGAGGCGGAACTCGACTCGAAAACCCTCGCCGACCCGTTCCCGGCCTAACGAGGGACCGAGGATGTACTACCACGTGAACGGCGAGGTGGTGCCCGCCGAGGAAGCGACCGTAAGCGTCCGCGACCGGGGCTTTCTCTACGGCGACGCGGCCTTCGAGACGCTGCGGGCCTACGGGGGCGCGGTCTTCGAACCCGAGGCCCATCTCGAACGCCTCCGGGACACCTGTGAGAGTCTCGGGATGGAGAAGGCAGTGCCCGCGGACCTCTCCGAACGGATCGCCGAGACGCTCGCGGCGAACGACCTGGCCGAGGCGTACGTCCGGGTCTCGGTGACGCGGGGCACCCAGCCCGGCAAACTCACCCCCCAGCCGGAGGTCTCCCCGTCGGTCGTCGTTATCGTCGATTCGCTCCCGCGCGGCGGTCGAGAAGGTAGTTCGGCATGGGACGGCCCGGCGACTGTCGCAACCGTCGAGACCCGGGCGATACCGGACGCCGCGATCCCCGCAGGGACCAAGACCCACAACTATCTCAATGGCATTCTCGCACGCCTCGAACTGCGGGACTCCGAGTCGGACATGTCGGCGAACGGGACCAGCCAGCCCGATGGGTCCAGCGTGCCCGTTTCGACCGATACCGACCAGGAACACCGTTCCGCAGACGAAGCGTTGCTCCGGGAGGAAAGCGGAGCGATCACCGAGGGTGCGACGAGCAACGTCTTTTTCGTGACCGACGGCGTGCTCCGGACGCCGAGCGCCGAGTGCCCACTGCTGCCGGGAATCACCCGGTCGGTCGTTCTCGATCTCGCTGCGTCCGAGGGAATCCCGACCGATACGGGGTCGTACACCCGCGCGGAGTGTCGTGCGGCCGAGGAACTGTTCCTCACGAACACGACCTGGGAACTCCGGCCCGTAACCCGACTCGACGACCGGGAAATCCCTGCCGGCGACGGCGAGAACGAGGGCGAGGGTGGACCGATAACTCGGCAACTCGCGAACGCCTTCGACGCCCTAGTCGAGCGCCGTCACTACTAATCGGTCCCGGCTCTGCTGAGTGGTCGCGATCGACCTCCGGTCTCGACCCCGGGACGCTCCGACTCGATTCTCAGGCGACCTGCTCGCGCAGATCGTCCCACTCTTCGTAGAACCCGTAGTTCGACTGGCGCTGGGCCTCCTCCCGTATCGCGGCCTGGTAGGTGTCGTCGTAGTCGACCAGTTGCGTCCAGCCGTCGTCCATCGTGTAGTTGCAGTACTTACACATGCTGGTCCCTGCCTCTCGCTACTGTCCTGTCGATCATAACGGTTCGTGTGCCGACCGTCGTTCGGGTGCCCTTCGCTCCCCCTTATTCCCTTCCCGTTCCGGTCCCGACTTCCTTCGATGGCGTCGTCGGTTTCGCCGCTCGGGCCGATCAAGCCCCAGCGTTTAGTGACCGACCGTCCTGGATCGAATGCAGGATCGCGGTCAGTAGTGCTATCTACCGCGTCCTATAGAACCTATGACTCGAACGATCGACCTCGAGACGGCGACGGAACTAATCGAAGCATCGCAAGCGAAAGCAGAGGAGATTGGCGTTCCATCAGTAGTCACAGTCGCGAACAGCGATGGCAATCTCATTGCCCAACACCGGATGGACGGCGCGTGGCTCGCGAGCGTAAACATCTCGAAGAACAAGGCCTACACGGCGGCTGCACTACAGATGCCGACTCACGAACTCGCGAAACCGAGCGAACCCGGCGAGCCCTTGTATGGGTTGCAGACGACCGACGATGGACGGATCGTGATCTTCGGCGGCGGGTTCCCGCTCCGTCGCGACGGCGAGATCGTCGGGACGATCGGCTCTAGCGGCGGGCAGGTCGACGAAGACATGGAAGTCGCACGGGCCGGCATCGACGCGTTCGAGGAGCTAAGCGGCTGATCGGACTCAGACGTCCATACTCGGTCGTGGCTCTGGCGACCGTCAGCTCGGAACGAGGTCGAGTTCGACGCACGGCACCCCTCGCTCGTGGGGTGCGCTCGCAGGCCCGGAATACAGGTACGTCGAGTACGCTGAGGAGCTATGACCGTACGCGACGGCGATGAACAGCCCTGGACCGGTAATCACACCCAGAGCGAGGAGGGAGTCGTCGGCCGCTGTGCGTTTTGTACGTGGTCGGCCGTCGCGGACTCCCATACGGCGATGGTCGAGCGCTACCAGGACCATCTCAGGGAGACCCACCCGGACGCGTGGCTCCGAGCGTAACTCGAAAGAAACGTGTTCGGTCCCTCGGTCGGGAGTCGGTCTAGGGTTCGAGTAGAACCTTCGTGACGCCCTCCTCGCGGTCGTCGAAGCGCTGGTACATCTCCGCGGCGTCGTCCAAGGACTCGCGGTGGGAGACGTAGAAGCTCGGGTCCGCACGGCCCTCGATGATCATATCGCGCAGCCGGCGGTTATAGGACTTGACGTCACACTGTCCCGTCCCTAGCTTCTGGCCCTTCTCGAAGAGCTTCCCGAAGTCGAGGCCGAGTCGTCCTTCGGCGGCCATCTCGTCGGGTGCCCCCGGATCGGATGGGACATATAGGCCGACGATCCCGAGCTGACCGGTCGCACGGACGGTCTGGACGAGGTTGTTGAAGACGATCGCGGGGTTCTCCCGCGCCGGGTCGTAGTCGCTGTCGCCCTCCTTGTCCGAGTCGATCGCCTGGTAGCCCACGGCATCGACCCCCTTGTCGACACCCTCGCCGCCGTGTTGGTCTTTGATCTGTTCGACCGGATCGGCCTCCTCGAAGTTGATCGGGTGGGCATCGCAGTGCTCCTCGGCCAACTCCAGACGGCTGGGCACTCGATCGACGATGTAGATGTCCGAGGCCCCCTGTAGCTTCGCGCTGTAGGCGGCCATCGTCCCGACAGGGCCCGCGCCGTAGATCGCGATCGACTCGCCCGGCTGGAGGTTCGCGAGCCGCGTACCGTGCCAGCCCGTCGGGAAGATATCGGCGAGCAACGAGAAGGCGTCCTCGTGTTCGTCCCCTTCGGGCAGTTTCAGCGCGTTGAAGTCGGCATACGGCACGCGAAGCTTCTCCGCTTGCCCACCTTGGTAGGGTCCCATCGCGACGTAGCCATAGGCCCCGCCGGCAAAACCGGGATTGACGTTCGTACAGAAGCCGGTCTTGCCGCTCTCACAGTTTCGACAGAACCCACAGGCGACGTTGAAGGGCAGAACAACTCGATCGCCTGATTCTAGAGTGCTCACCCCGTCGCCGACCTCGCTGACGATCCCCATGTTCTCGTGGCCGAAGACGATACCGGGCTCGGCATCGGTCCGTCCCTCGTACATGTGGAGGTCCGACCCACAGATACAGCTCGTCGTGATGTCGATCACCACGTCGTTTGGATGCTGGAGTTCCGGTTCGTCCACGTCGTCCTGTACTTCGACTTCGTGTGGTCCTTGATAGACCACGCCTTTCATCGACATTGTGTAACTCTCCGCAACTGAAGACAACCCCCACTGTAATGATTGTTTCCCCGCTGTGTGCGCTCCGGGCCGACCCGCGGCTAGCGTTTCCGTCCGTTCGGCCTATCGGTTTCCGCGGCGGGGAGGCTTCCAGAGCAAGCCGTCGTAGAACGTACCAGTACTGCTACTGTTCTCGCGAAATCCGGTCGCGCTCGAGCGGTGAGACCGGACGGCTGCGCTTGCGGCCGGGCGGTGAGGACGATCAGTCGTTTTTGAACCGAAGCGGCGCGCCGGCGGGTTCGAACCCCCGTCGGCAGACGAGCGGGTCGCGCCGGCGGATCGTACTGATCTGTGCGTCCGCTTCCATCCCTTTGAGGATCTCGTCGAGTTCCGACTCGCTCCAGTCGGTCTCGCTTACGAGGGTCGATCGGGAGACCCGTCCGCCGTGAGCGATCAGCTTGCGGAGCACCTGATCCTCCTCGGAGACGTCCTCCGCGGCGATCCGGGGGGTGGGGCGTTCGGACTCGGCCTCGAGGCCGCTCTCCGAGACATCGGGTACGCTCGTCGGTTCGCTTCCCTGCTCCGTCGGGGTGGAATCGTCGGTTTCTGCCTCACCCCGTCCCGGCACTAACCGTTCCAGGAGCGCCGTCGCGAAGTTCATCGAATAGCCATATCGGGTTCTAGTAGAAATATCTTTGCATATCACTTCTTTACGATTTTTATCGCCGACCGTCGTGCGAACATCGATCACGGCCGCTCCGCTTTCCGGTCGGCCGGTCGTCCGATCGAGACGACGCCTCGTGCCAGCTCGACTAGTGCCTCGATTCGAGGTTCGTTCCCGCGCCGATCGCACGTCGAATCGGATCGACCCTGACGATTTTACCGTCTTCCCGCTTCCCGGCTTCGAAATGCTTTTGATCGGTTCGCGGCGAACTACTCGTACTATGGACATCGAAGTGCTCGACGAGGAGGCGAACCCGATGTTACATCGCACCGACGTTCGCTTCGCGCTCATCCACGACGCCGAGACCCCCTCCAGGCTCTCGGTTCGTGATAGCTTGGCCGCCCGGCTCAACAAGGACGCCGGCGAGGTCGTGATCCGGAAACTCGACACCAAGTTCGGCATGGCGAAAACAATGGGCTATGCGAAGGTCTATCAGTCCTCGGCGGACGCGAAGGACGTCGAACACGCTCACATGCTCGATCGGAACAAGATCGGCGACGACGCCGAGGACGCCGAGGACGAATAGCCCCAGGACGAACACGGGGACGGCCACCGACGACAGAGGACGATAGAGGATCGATTCATTAGTTACCACCACCTTACCGCGACCAATGCGCGTTCTCGGCATCGAAGGCACCGCCTGGGCGGCCAGTGCTGCGATATTCGATACCGACAGTTCGGACCCGCTTTGCATCGAGACCGACCCCTACGTGCCCGATAGCGGCGGGCTCCACCCGCGAGAGGCCGCCGAACACATGGCCGAGGCGATCCCTCGAGTGATCGAACGAGTCCTCGAGGCCGACCGCGAGCGAGGGGAGAAAAACGGTAGCTCGGGGATCGACGCCGTGGCCTTCTCGCGGGGGCCCGGGCTGGGACCCTGTCTACGGATCGTCGCCAGCGCCGCCCGGGCCTTCGCACTTTCGCGTGAGATCCCGCTGATCGGGGTGAATCACATGATCGCCCACGCGGAGATCGGGCGCGATCGCTCGGGATTTACCGCGCCGGTCTGTCTCAATGCCAGTGGCGCGAACGCTCACGTGCTCGGCTACCGAAACGGGAAGTACCGAATCCTCGGCGAGACAATGGATACAGGAGTGGGCAACGCCTTGGATAAGTTCGCGCGGTACCTCGAGTGGTCCCATCCCGGGGGGCCGAAGATCGAAGCTGCCGCTGAAGAGGGGGAGTATCTCCCCTTGCCTTACGTCGTCAAGGGGATGGATCTGTCCTTCTCGGGGCTCGTGAGCGCCGCGAAGCAAGCGATCGACGACGGGGAGGCAGTCGAGGACGTCTGTAATTCCTTACAGGAGACGGTCTTCGCGATGCTAACCGAGGTCGCCGAACGGGCGCTCTCGCTCACCGACGCTGAGGAACTCGTCCTCGGGGGAGGGGTCGGGCAGAACGATCGCTTGCAAGCGATGCTCGGGGAGATGTGTCGGGAGCGCGGTGCGGAGTTTTACGCTCCCGAACCTCGATTACTCCGGGACAACGCCGGAATGATCGCCGCTCTGGGCGCGAAGATGTACGCGGCGGGCGATAGTCTCCCGGTCGCCGACTCGAGCGTCCGGCCGGACTTCCGCCCGGACGAGGTGGCCGTGAGCTGGCCGGTTGCCGAACCCGGTCGCTCCGGGGACCCCAGAGAGACGGCTCGTGGTGCGAACGACCGAGACGACCTGGCTGATCCGGGCGACCCACGAAATCAGGGAGACTCGAGTGCCGAGGCGGTGGTTCAGGGCGCGGAGGCGGTCGTCGAGATCGATCGCGATGCTGGTCGCGTGGTGAAACGCCGTCCGAGAAAGGCCTACCGCCACCCCGCACTCGACGAGCGACTGGGCCGCGAGCGCACGGTCCTCGAGGCCCGGCTCACGAGCGGGGCCCGCCGCCTGGGAGTGCCGACGCCGGTGATCGAGGCCCTCGATATCCGCGAACGCTCGCTCACCCTCGAATATGTCGGCGATAGGGATCTGCGTGACCTCCTCCGGACCGACGTCGAGTCCCCTTCGAGCGGTGACGCCCCGCCCGCCACGGCGGCCATCGAGCGCGTCGCCCAGTACCTCGCGACGCTGCACGATGCCGGCATCGTCCACGGCGACCCCACGACACGGAACGTCCGCGTCTCGCTCCCGGGGAACGGGGAAGACGACCGCTCCTCGGCGGCCGGGACCGCTATCGGCCGCACCTATCTCATCGACTTCGGCTTGGGCTATCACACCGAGCGAGCCGAGGACCACGCGATGGATCTGCACGTCTTCGGCGGGAGTCTCGCGGGTACCGCCGAGGACGCCGACGTTCTCCGAGAGCGCTTCGAGGCAGCCTACGCCACGGTCGGCGAGGAGAGGGTTCTCGATCGGCTGCGCGAGATCGAAGGCCGCGGTCGCTACCAGTGATCGATCTATTAGTTCTCGCGTCGGCGTCCCACCGTCGGCCGAAGGCCATCCGTGCTGCGTTGCTCTGCTCTCAGGGTGGCCGGGGATCGCCACGCTCCGTCTGAAACCTCCCTTCTATCCAGTCTGTCGTCTTTGTACGAAAAAGCCCCTACCCGATACATCCATGTCCCCCGGTCCTACCCTCGTCGTCGATCTCCACGTCCACTCGGAGGGCTCCTACGATGGGCGCGCACCTATCGAAGTGCTCTTAGAGCAGGCGCAGGCCATCGGTCTCGACGCGATCGTCGTGACTGACCACGACACGATTTCCCAGCCGCTGCGAGCCGCCGTGCTCGCACCGGCCTACGACCTGATCGGGATCCCGGGTGTGGAGCTCTCGACCGCACACGACCACCTGTTGGCGATCGGCGTCGAGGAACTCCCTCCACCCGGCGAACCCCTCGGCGAGACCATCGCGTGAATTCGGGATCTCGGTGGCGTCGCGGTCGTCCTCCATCCCTTCCAGCGCTCCCGGCACGGGGTCCGTAAGCGCCGGCTCCGGAGCGCCGATCCCGACGCGATCGAGGTGTACAATCCGTGGCTGTTCACCGGCTACGAGAACCGCCGGGCCACACGCTTTGCCCGCCGTCGCGAGTATCCAGGGGTGGCCGGCAGCGACGCCTACCTCACCCGGATGGCCCCCCAGCCGATCCATCGCAGCGCTTGGCACTACCTGCTCGGCGCGACCCGAAAGACCGGCCGCGCGCTCGGAGCCACCGTCGCCGCCGTCCACTTAGTCCCCCTTGGGATTCCTCGATTGCCGCTTCGCACCGGTCGTCCGATCGGTTCCTGTTTCGACCCGGCTCCAGGTCGACGGTCACCCCGGCTACGTCCGGCCGGCGGTCCGGCTGCGGACGGCCTGTGGCCGGCTCTCGGTTCTCCGACACAAACGATTTAGTACGGGCCGCTCTATGACGCAGTATGGCTGACAGACCACCCTCGGGCGAGATATTCGGCGTCCCGTACAACTTCGAGCAGCCAAGTCTCGGTCGTATGCTTTCGGCGTACTGGCAGCCCGGCAAGAACATGCTAGTCGAGAAACCCTTCGGCGTCGGGTACACGCTCAACCTCGCCAGCTGGCGCTCCTGGGCGGTGCTTGCGGTCGTCGCGGCACTGCGCTGGCAGGAAGGAGATGATTCGACCGAGGCGGACTCCGAAGACGAACCCGTCGAAGTCATCGTCGACTAACGTCACTTCTCTCTCCCTTTTCGCTCGCTTCGACGGTCGAGGAACCGATCGTACGTAGCCCCCGGTAACCGACCAGGGAAGAGCCCTTGCTCCCGTCAGTGCCATCTTCGATCCTGAGTCACCGATCGCGGGTCGAGCGGGTCGGACCGACGGACGCCGATGAGTGAGTGGGCGCCATCCGCGGGAAAGCTTTACTATCGATCGTGATAATAGAGAGGCGACTCCAGCCGTGACGTCGAGTCGACGGCGGGGGAGACAATCATGAGCACGACAGCATCCGTTTTGGAGCACCACTTGGCGGCCTTCGGCGATCAGGACTTAGAGGAGACGATGGTCGATTACGGCGAGGACGCCGTCCTCATCACCCAGGGAGCGACGTTTCGCGGTCACGAGGAGATCCGTGGCGTCTTCGAGGACTTCTACGCGGAGTTCTCACAGGAAGGCGTTGAGCTCTCCGTGGAAGAGCAGACGGTCGAAGGCGAGTACGCCTACATCGTCTGGAACGCTCGGACCCCCGACAATGACTACGAGTTCGCGACCGATACCTTCGTGATCCAAGACGGCGAGATCGTCGCCCAGACCCTCGGGACGGTCGTTACGTCCCGGGAGTAAGACGAGCACGGTCGATCGACGGCGACGATTGACGACGGTCGAGCGCTACCGACAGGTACGTCTCCGGCCCGCTCGCCCTATCGGTATGCTCCACTTCGTCACCGGCAACGAGGGGAAACTGCGGGAGGCACGCGAGTACTTGGACGACATTGAGGGCGTCGAGTACGACTACCCCGAGATCCAGGCCGACGACCTCGAGACGATCGCCGCCTACGGTGCTCGGGACGCCTACGAACACGTCGGCGACCCGGTGCTCGTCGACGACGCGGGGCTGTTCGTCGACGCACTCTCGGGGTTTCCTGGTCCGTTCTCCGCGTACGTCGAGGACACCCTCGGCATCGAGCGCGTCGCCGAACTGGCACGCCGGGAAGACAGCCACCGCGCGCGCTTCCGGGCGACCGTCGCCTACTGTGATGGCGATCGCACCGAGACCTTCGAGGGAAGCGTTCGCGGTCGGATCGTCCCCCCGCGGGGTGAGGGGGGTTTTGGCTACGACCCGATCTTCGAGCACAACGAGCGGACCTTCGCCGAAATGAGCCCCGAAGAGAAGAACGCCGTCTCCCACCGTGGACGAGCGCTTGCCTCGTTTTCGGCGTGGTTTGCTGAACGTTAGTGAAGCAAACCAGACGAGTCGCGGCGCGACTATCGAGAGCGACCGTCTCGGCGTGGTATCGCGAGCGAAGCGAGTGATACGTTGACAGACGCTTCGCGTCTTTCAGAAGTTCGCCGAGCAGTAGCGAGGCGAAGTAGACGAGTCGCAGCTCGCCCGCTCCACGCGAGATCGGTTGCAGTACCGTACCTGGTTCCGAGCCGAACCGATATACGCTCTCGGGGACGTAGTTACCGCCGGCTACCAGCATGACATCGGCACCGAACCGACCGCCCCCGGAGGAACGCTACGACGAGCACGCTTGTGCGGTGATCGATTCGCTCGGGCAGATCGGCTCCCAGTGGCGTCTCATCGTACTGCATGACCTCCAGGACGACGAGAAGCGCTTCAACGAACTCAAGCGATCGACCGGCGCGAGCTCGAGGACGCTCTCGCGGGTTCTCGACGACCTCGCCGAGGCGGATCTGGTCGATCGCCGCCTCGAACCCGACGCTCCGGTCGCGGCGTACTACCGGCTCACCGAGAAGGGTCGCGCGCTCGAACCCGTCTTCGCCGAGATCGAAGCCTGGGCCGAGGAGTGGCTCCCGGACCCACCCGCGTAATCTCATCCGCTAACCTCACTCGCGCGGGTCGCGATCCGGGCCGGGGTAGGTCCCGCCTTCGACCACCGTGTAGAGGCTCTCGGGATCGAACAGCCGAGAGAATCCTTCGGGCGTCTTGACGCTCACCGGGAGTCGGGTTCGTAGTTTCGCACCGGTGCGTGCACTTCGTAGCTCCTCGTCCAGCGAGAGGAGGTGGGCGGCGTTTCCCTGATAGGCCGAGGCCAGTGCGGGGTGATCGCCGGTGGGATGGCTTACTGCCACGCGTTCGCGTTCGATCCGATCGCGCCACGCCGCGGCGAGGCCCCGATCACTACAGCGCTCGATCACCCGCTCGCTCTCGGCGAGCAGCGCGTCGCTCGCAGGGAGTTCGACCCAGGAGTGCGAGCGCACGAGATCGAGCGCCTCGCGCGGGGCCCCGCCTACCAGCAGGTCGGCGGCCAGCACGTCGGCGTCGGCGACGACGCGAGCGGGGTTCGGACGGTCGGCGTCGCTCTTACGCATCGTCGCTCACCCCTCCTCGCTTCCCGCGCTGCGCTCCTCGCGAACTATCTCGAGCGCTCGCGTGATGGCGTCGGTCGTCGTATCGTGCTCCTCCGCGCGCTCGAAGAGCGCCGCCCAGCTCATGGACTCTCGTCGGTCGCTCGCCGGCTAAAGCCGTCGGCTCCGCTCTCTTCGTTTTTCGTCCCTGGTATCCTCAACCCTCTTCGTGGATTCCCTCGAGCAGCCAGTAGCCGGCGATCCCACAGACAAAAGCGACGCCGACGTTCGCCAACAGGCCGAGCGCGCCGATCGCGGCCGTAAGTCCCTTTGACTCGCTGCCGAGGGCACTTTTACCCAGTTCCCAGGCAACGAGGACGAGAACGATTCCGAGTGTGGACATCGGGAAGAGCGCGAAAAATCCCCCGCCAGCGACCAGCGCGGCGAGTCCATACAGCACGCCGAGGACGACGTTCGCGCCCGCACTCCGCGCGCCGAAGGCGTGCTTGCCGGCGAGCCCGCCGCTGCCGTGACACATTGGCACGCCGCCCAGTGGAATCGATAGCAGCGTCATCGCGCCCATGCCTCGCGAGAGTTCGTCGGGTGAGAGTTCACGATCGAAGAAATCGGAGACGAGCAGCGATGTCGCGACCGCGGCGTTGCCCACGGTCATCGCGAGCTGGGCGAGAGCGCCTTCGAGGACGCCAACGGAGGGCGCTAGTTTCCCGAGCGGCACTGCTGGAACGCCGGGGACAGTGAGTGCCGGGGCTCCGGCGAGGACGGTCGTAATTCCGACGCCGAGTCCGAGAACGAGAAGTGCGGCGACGTTCGCACGCCCGATTGCGATAGCGAGAACGGTGATGGCGAGGCCCGCGAGCGCGAGTGTCGGGTCGCCGAGCGCGAGGTCAAGCCCGGTTCGGGCGAGCAGGAGTGCCACCGCCAACTGCACCCCGCGGACGACCGGCCGGCCGACGAACCGCTCGGCACGCGCGAGCCCCCCGCCGGTCCCGAGTGCGAGGAGCACGACCCCACTTACGAGGCCGGCCAGCAGAAATTCCGAATACGTGAGAGTTCCGGCGATCGCGAGCGCGGCCAGGGCCTTCATCGGCTCGACGGACATCGGCAGGCCGTACCACACACCCCAGACGACCTGGAAGACGCCGAAGGCGAGTAGCGTGTGGGGTAAGGAGATCGGCGTCAGCGTCGCCAGCGCGACGACGATCGGCAGGACTGTAACCGTATCCCCTATCGCGCCCGTCACCTCGCCTCGCGAGAACGTTATCGCGGAAAGGTCGAGGCGCGAACGCGCGATAGCCATTCTGTCGCCCGATATCGGCCGAGTACGGTTGAACGTTTGCAGAAATCAGAGAGGGCTACTCGATCGGTCGTGCGAAACCGAAACCAGTTACTCAGTTTCACCAGCAGGGTCGTCGTACTCGTCGCTATCGTCGAGCAGCGTCAGGTGCTCGCGCGGGAACGACACGCCGATCTCCGCACCCGATTCCGGAACGCGGTCGCTGAAGACCTCGAGAGTGAGGTCCCGATCGTCCTCGCTTCGTTGCCCGCCGTCAGTCGAGCGCGCGCCGATCGGCTCCGAGGACTCACTCGACGCCGTAGGCTCGGTCGCCGCCGCGGGTAGCGAGAGGACGAGGCGGTTCGTGGCGTCCTCCCGGGTGCAGCGTTGCACTGTCGTCTCGAGGTCGGACTCTTCGGGCTCGAGTTCGACGTATTCGGGGCGGAGCGCGACGTGGGTCGCCTCCTCGTCTCCCTCTCTTTCGCGTAGTTCCCGCCCGAACTCGCCGAGTGCGTCGAGCGGGAGGCAGTTCGCGCCGGTAAAACGGGCGACAAAGGGCGACGCCGGCCGCTCGAAGATCGTCTCGGGGGTGCCCCTTTGGACGAGTTCCCCGTCACGCATGATCGCGATCCGGTCGGCGATCGCCCTGGCCGTCGTCCGGTTGTGGGTGACGTAGACGGCGGTCACGTCGGCCAAGAGGTCGGCAACGTCGTCCCGGAGGGCCTGTCGGGTCGGGACGTCGAGCGCCGAGAGCGGTTCGTCGAGTAAGAACACCTCGGGACCGATCGCGAGCGATCGAGCGAGCGCCACTCGCTGAGCTTCGCCCCCGGAGAGTGTCGGCGGCGTGCGATCTGCGAGGTTCGCCACCCCGAGTTCCGCGAGGACGGTTTCGGGGTCCCGTGTCTCCTCGTGGTAGCGTGCCCCGAAGGCGACGTTCTCGCGGACGGTCATATGCGGAAAGAGGGCGTAGTCCTGGAAGACGAACCCGAAGTCCCGCTTTTCGGAGGGCAGGTCGGTGAGGTCCCGATCGCCGTTTCTGATAGCTCCCTTCGAGAGATGAAAGCCGGCGATCGTCTCTAGTACTAGAGTTTTGCCGCTGCCGCTCGGGCCGAGAATCACGAGCGATTCACCCTCCTCGACCGAGAACGCCACGTCGATAACGAAGGGGTCCGTGCCGGTCGCGGTGAAGCGAGCCGCGACATCGACCTCGAGGGTCATGGCATGGCACTCGCGGAGGTGTCGTTCTCGCCGTAGGCCAGCCACCTGATCAACAGGAAGATGAGCACGCTCACGACGAGTAGGATGAAGCCGACCGCGCTCGATTCGGCGAGCGATCCCGCCGTGTAGGCGTTGAAGATGAACACGGGGGCGTGCTGACCGGTGATCTGTTCGCCCGCGGGCGGGTAGAAGAACTGGACGTTATAGGCGACGATCGCCACGGCACCGAACTCCGAGACCGACCGCGCCCACGCGAGCACGCCGCCGGTAACCACGCTGCGCGCCGAGAGGGGGAAGGTCACTCGCCGGAAGGTCTCGAAGCGATTCGCTCCATGAACTCGGGCAGCGTATTCCATCTGGGCGTCGATCGTCTCGAAGGCCTCCCGGATGACATTAACGGCGAAGGGCGCGCTCACGAAGGCCATCGCGAGGACGAGCCCGATCATCGTCCCGAGGACGAACACGCTCGGAAACGCGCCCCCGCCGCCGAAACCGAAGAGGATCAACAGACCGGCGACCGAATGGGGTACCACTAAGGGAAGGTCAACGAGGCTCTCGATCAGCGTGTCACCGGGAAAGCCCTCCGAGAGCAGATACGCGAGTGGCGTCCCGAAGACAACGGTGAACAGCGCCGCGAGCAGCGGGCCGTAGATCGAGAGATAAAGCATCCGATGGACCTCCGTCGAGAGGGCCTTCTCGATCACTAACGAGGGCTGCTGGCGAGCAACGAACATGGCGATCGGCAGACCGACTGCGATCAGAAGGATTGCCCCGAGCGAGGCCGCCGCGACCGCGAACCACCCTCGATGGGAGAGATAGCCCACGGTGGCGGCGCTGCCGAGCGCGAAGAAGACGTACAGCCCCGTGCGGCCGGCACTGTAGGCGAGCGCGAAGACGATGACCTGGACGAGGACGAAGGCGAGCACCGCCGACCCGCGGCCGAGCCGTCCGGTCGACCCCGCAACCGGCCCCGTGTCCGCGCCCGTCGAACCGGCGGCTGGCGATCCAGTACTCATCGTCGGGTTCGGGGGATGTCGGGACTCATGATTGCTTCGACGGGTTCCAGGCGTTTACAAGGCGAGGTCCTGGGTGATCGTCCGGGGCGCTCGCGGTCGATCGAACGAGCGGGTCGCCGACGTCGAGCGAGAGCAACGAGGGCAGTGAGCGGTCACTACGCGACGGGTAGTGTTTAGTGTAGCAGTTTTTGCGGGAAAGCACCGACGAGACCAGTTTTGGAAGCCCCCGAGCGCTCGACGGCTGCGACTCGCTTCGGTCCTCGTCCTTCGTCCTGCGGTCCTTGCTTCGTCTCGCTCGCCGAGCGCCCGGCCCCCTCCAGTCCCGCCCGATGCGACCTATAGCGGCCTTCGACGCTTAACTAAACACCGCCACGCGACGTGACCGAAGTTTTAACAAGCAGTACGGCATCCGATATGCCGGCAATGATACAACGACGGCGATTCCTTCAAGCTGCGGGTACCGGGGCGATCCTCGGCCTCGCGGGGTGTACGGGTGGCGACGAGAACCAGGGCCAGAACGGCAGCGGAAACGGAAGCGGCGGTGGTGCGAACGGCACGCAGGCCCAACAGGGCAGGTCGGGCATCGGCCGCGGTGGCAACCTCACGCTCGCGACGACGACGAGTACGTACGACACCGGACTGCTCGACGAACTCAACCCGATGTTCCAGCAGGCATATGGCGCGAAAGTCGAGGCCATCTCCCAGGGAACCGGCGCGGCCATCGAGACGGGGTCTAATGGCGACGCCGACGTGATCCTCGTCCACGCCCGCGACGCCGAAGACGAGTTCCTGCGTGAGTACGGCGTCAACCGTCGGGACGTGATGTTCAACGACTTCGTGGTCGTCGGCCCGCCGAACGACCCCGCCGGGGTCAGCGGTACGCAAAGCGCCACCGAGGCCTTCGGCACGATCGCCAAGCAGCAAGCGACTTTCCTCTCCCGGGGCGACGACTCGGGGACGAACACGAAAGAACTCTCAATCTGGGAGGAAGCGGGCGTCCAGCCGAGCGGCCAGTGGTACCAGGAGACCGGGCAAGGAATGGGCGATACGCTTAACCAGGCGAGCCAGCGCGGAGCGTATACGCTCGCCGACCGAGGGACCTTCCTCTCACAGAAATCCGAACTCGAGCTTGAGATCGCGGTCCAGGGACCGCTCAAGGACGGACCGATGATCCTGCTCAACCCGTATGGAGTGATCCCGGTCGATCCGGCGATCCATCCGAACGTGAACTACCAACTCGCGATGGCCTATGCGGGCTTTCTGACGAGCCCGCAGGGCCAGAGCGCGATCGAGAACTACACTGTGGAGGGCTCGCAGCTGTTCCTCCCGAACGCGCTCGCCGAGGACCCGAACTTCGGGCAGTACGTCCCGCAGGACTACTCCGCACCAGGAGCCGGTTCGCTCTCCCGGCGGGAGAAACAGTACCACTACTGGGCCGAGAACCTGGTACCGAAGGACCACTGAGACGGAGACCGATCGTGGTGGGAATCTTCGGCGACCTGAACACGCAGTACGTCATCAGCACTGCGATCGTCTCGCTGTACGTGAGCACGGCGGCAGTGGGATTGAGCACGCTCGCCAGCCTCCCGATCGCACTCGCGATCGGGTTCAGCGACTTTCGGGGCAAAAACGCCGTGACGACGGTCATCAACACCGGGATGGGGTTTCCGAGCGTCGTCGTCGGACTGGTCGTGCTCCTGTTCCTATCGAACGCCGGCCCGTTCGGCTCGCTCGGGCTACTTTTCACCCCGAAAGCGATGATCATCTCACAGTTCGTCCTCGCGACGCCCGTCATAATGAGCGTCAGCCTCTCGGCGGTCGAAGGCGTGGACCAACGGATCCGGGACGCTGCCTTCGCCGCCGGCGGGACGAGTCGTGACGTCGGACTCGTCGTCGTCAAGGAAGCACGGTATGGCATCGTCACGGCGATTCTCGCGGGCTACGGACGGGCGATCAGCGAGGTCGGCTCGGTGCTCGTCGTCGGCGGCAACATCGCCTTCGCCGACGGGACGGCCTTCACGCGAACGCTGACGACGGCGGTCACGCTCGAAGCCCGTCAGGGCCGCTACGAGGTCGGCATCGCCCTCGGTGCCGTGTTGCTCGTCCTCGTTCTCGGCGTGAACGCGATCGGTTCGTGGGCCCGGAGACGAGGGGGCGGAACGTGATCCTGGCCGCCGAGAACGTCGCCTATAGCTACGACGGCGAAGGGGTCATCGAGGGCGTCTCCCTCGAAGTCGATCCCGGAGAGGTGCTCGCGATCGTCGGCCCCTCGGGGACGGGTAAGACCACCCTGCTTCGAGTGCTCGCGCTGTTCGACCCGCCGGAAGAGGGGACGGTACTCGCCGACGGCGAGGACGTGTGGGCGCGCTCGGAGGAGCGGCGTCTCCCGATCCGGCGTCGGATCGGGATGGTGTTTCAGGATCGCAGTCTCTTCAGTACGAGCGCCGCCCGCAACGCTGCCTACGGCCTTTTCGTCCGCCGATCGTGGGACGAGCGTCTCCGCTCGTCGCTCGCCGCTTTCCTCGGCCGAGACGGCAGCCCGGACGGAGCATACGACGCGCTCGAAACCGTCGGCCTCGCCGAGAAGGCCGACCAGCACGCCGGGTCGCTGTCGGCGGGCGAGGCCCAACGGGTCGCGTTCGCGCGTGCGCTCGCGACCGAGCCCGACATCCTCCTGTTAGACGAGTTCACGTCCAATCTCGACCCGCGCAACACGGCGGTGCTCGAAACCGCCATCGACCGAGCGCGTGACCGGGGGATCGGCGTGGCGATGGCTACCCACGATATGCAACAGGCTAGGCGGATCGCGGACCGTACGGCCGTCCTACTAGACGGGACGTGCATCGAGTGCGGTCGCACGGAGCGCGTCTTCGAGAACCCGCGCGACGAGCGTGCACGGAAGTTCATCGCGGGCGAACTTGTCTACTAACCGGCTTCCGGCGAACCGTTCGGTTATACTTCTCCCCGTCGTGTCGCTTCTATGAACCGGCGAGGTGATCTCGATGGACGGTGAGTTCGACGCTTTTCTCACCAGCAGCGACGTCGCCTTCGGCACGCGGGACGCCGCCTTGCTGCGTGCGATCGATGCCGAGGGCTCGCTCAACGCGGCGGCAGGGAGTCTCGAACGGTCGTACTCGCGGGCCCACGAGCGGATCGGTGCCTTAGAGGCGGAGTTCGGAGCACTCGTCGATCGGACCCGGGGCGGGTCGGGCGGCGGCGGGAGCGCGCTCACCGAGCGCGCCTGGGACTTGCTCGCGCGCTTCGATCGACTGCAGGTAGCCGTCTCGGACACGATCGACGCCGAGGAAGTGGTTCTCGCCGGCGAGATCGCCGAGCGCGACGGCGAACTCGCGACCTGCGAGACGGCCGTCGGGACGATCCGCGTGCTCGCGCCCGCCGATGCCGACCAGGTGCAGATCACGATCCGGGCGGACGCGATCACGCTGCATGCCCCCGCCGAGGCTCCACCCGCTACCGGGACGAGCGCTCGTAACCGTCTCGACGGCGCGGTCGAGGCCATCGAGCGCGAGGCGAGCGTTGCACGCGTACTCCTCGCACCCGCCGCGGCCGACGGCCCCTCGATCGCCGCATTAGTGACCGTCGAGAGCCTCGATCGCCTCGCTCTCTCGGTCGGCGACCCGATCGTCGCGACCTGGAAGGCAACGGCGACCCGCGCGACCGCCCGGCGCTGAGAGCTCCGCTCGCCCGGCGACCGCGCCGCCGTGCACGGGTCATACGTCCGTCTGACGCGGGTTTAAGTACAATCGCTCCACTGTAGTGACTGGGCGCGCGCTGACGGCCGCAACGTTCCCATCCTCCCACACGCGCGCCCGAGACGCTCGCCCTCCTTACCCCTCTCCCTATTCGGAACGATTCGACCACCGATCAGCTGTCAGGCTTCGGTCGGCCTCCTATTCCCTGCTCCTCGAATCGGCATTCACTGGCAGTTCATCTCGAAGCCGATTTCACTTCGATCCCGGTTCTCAGGGGGTCTCCTCGCCCTGGAGGCGTTCGCGCACGCTCGTGAGTGCTTCCGGCGTCGCGATCAGTGCGACCCGGTCACCAGGTTCGATCGTCGTCTGGGGCAAGGGAATCGACATCGGTTCGTGCGCGCGGCCGTGGGCGTACAGGCGGGCATCGGACGGGATATCGAGTTCGCTGACGCGCCGACCGACCGCGACCGACCCCTCCGGGATCATCAGGCTCGAAAGGGACAACTCCTCCGTGAGGTCTGCAATGGCATTGAAATCTCCCCCTAAGAGGGCGGTCTTCGCGCCCGCGGCCCCCAGGCGCTCGGGGTAGACCACCTCGTCGACCTCGCTTTCGTACTCGTCGTACTCGCCTTCCCCGACGTCCGCGTCGATCCGCAAGACGACCCGACAGTCCGCCGCCCGGCCGATCGCACACGCCCCGCGGTTGACCTCTAAGTTTCCGGTCAGGCCGCCGAGCGCGTCGACCGACGCGAGATCGACCGATTCGTACGCACTCTCCTCGCTGCCGTCGCCCTCGATCACGGTGAGACCGTCGCGCTCGGCGCGCTCTGCCTTCTCGGAATCGGGGTCGATGACGATCACTTCGTGGCCCTCTTCCGAGAGGACCCGCGCGACCCGCCGCCCGACACGACCGAACCCGACGATCACGAACTTCATAGCTGGTATGAGACGGCCGCCGACTAAAACGTTGAGTCCTGTGTGCTGGTCGATCGCTACCTCCAGATTTCCAGTCCCCGCTCGCCGGCAGCGAGCTACCGTGATTGATTCGTCCCTGCCTTCCCGTGCCGACCACGGGCCTAAAGGGCCCCCTTCAGTCGCCCACGATCCCCAGGAGTTCCCACGCTCGCTCGTGATCGCCGTCCATCCGCTCGAGTAACTCCCGGGCCCGCTCCCGGGTTGAGTCCTCGACCGGAACCCGAACCATACCCTCGCCCGGCTGCCCGTAGACGACGCTCGCGCCCTCAGGGGCGGCGGCGATCGCCGGCACGGTAACCAGGTCTTCCTCGCCCTCGACGTCGATCACGGCGTGTTCTGCTTTCTCGCCGTCGCCGTTCCCTCTAGCTCCAGCGAGGGCGGCGGCGAGCGCGTCGAGGATCCCAGCGGTGAGCGTCGCCGCGGGGTTCTCGACTCCGAGGTAGATGTCGTACGCGCCGGTGTCCGCCCCCGCTTCGATCTCCGCCGCGACCGGCGTCCGCTCGGTGTAGCCATCGAGCACCGCGACGTCCGGTCGCCGCCCGGCCTCGAGTAGGTGGTAGGTGACGACGTCGCCGACTGCGACGATCGGCCCTGGCTCCTCGCTTGCATCGAGCAACGCGCCCGCGTCGGTAAAGACCGGGCCGAACGGCTCCTTGAACGCCTCTCTGAGCTCCTCGGGTAGGGTAAGTACGGCCCCCACGCCGCCATCACCATTATCGCCGTCGGTCGCCTCGGCGTCATCGTTTTCCCCGCTCCCGCCTGACCCGTCCGACGGCGAGTGAGGCGACGGCGGACTCATCGGCTCACCGAACTTTCAGTGCGTACTTGCCCGGCTCGGTGACCTGCATCTCTTCGGCGATCTCGGAGGTCTCGGGGTGGGCGATGATGACGTAGCCCGCCCAATCCTCGGTGAGACTCGAGGAGCCACAGTTCGGGCAGGCCTGTGCCCCGGCGTCGTCGACGACCAAGTGACATTCCCGGCAGACGCGTCTAGTCACCATACTCTAATCACCCGTCGCGCTCGCCGTCTCGCTCTCTTCGTCCTCGTCGCGGTCATCGCGCAGCCAGGCCAGTCGCCCCAATCCCACCTGTTTCGCGGTCAGGCCGATCTTGCTGTCCCGGGGATTGCGCTCGTCGATGCTCTTGGTGACGATGCGGGCCCGGACCGCGTCGCCGACGCCCAGTGCTTGATCGGAGTCCCGGGAGGCGAGTCGCTGGTTTTCCTCGTCGTACGCGAGGTACTCGTCGCTTATCTGGGAGACGTGCAGCAAACCGTCGACGGGGCCGATCCCGACGAACGCGCCGAAGTTCACCACCTCGACGACTTCGCCATCGACGACTTCCTGCATCTCGGGGTCGAAGGTGACCGCGTCGAACTCGACCTCGTAGTAGACCCCCGGTCGGCTGGGGATCACCGCGCCGTCGCCGACATCGTGGACCTCGGTGATCGAGACAACGCTGCCGACCTCCTCGTCCATCCGGCCCTCTAACTCGTCCTGCAAGCGTCGCTTGACCAGGTCGGGCGAGACGTCCGCGAGGTCCTCGGGCGGTACTTCGACCGTATCGCGCAAGCGTACTCGTTTGTACATGATTATGGGTTCGTGATCGTCAGTTGGTCGTGCCCACGTAAACAGATTACTGGAACGCCTCGGGCGTGCAAGCGTTCTCTGAGTGCTCGGTCGTTCGTCAGAACGAAATCGATCACCGCCCGCCGATCGGTAGCGATCTCGATTACCGCGTCGTCGGCGTGGGTCTTCTCGTGAGGAAGGGCCCGACAGCGCTCGTCGGCGAGATCCGCGCCGACGCTCGCCGCAACCGCTTCCTCGCCGTGGCTACCCGATAGCTCCTCTAACTCCCGAACGACCGCTGTCGGTACTAAAAGCGTCACGCCGTCGATCCCGCTGTCGACGGTCCCGTCTTCACTGCTCGCGGGACCGGGATCGGAATCGGCACCGACACCGACGGAACTCTGATCCGGGTCCGCTTCGGCTCGAATCGCCGCTGTCCTCTCCATATCCGACTGCCCTCCTGCCGGGGCTCCAAGCACCGCTCCGGTCGGTCGGGAAGGATCGTCCGGGCCGCCGAGCAGCCGATCGAGCTCGTCGAACACTCTAACGTCGAGTTCGACCGGCATCATCAGCGCGTTCGCGTCGAGTAATACGCGTGTCATCGCTACTACTCCGCGAGCGTCCCGATGCCGATCAGCCGCCAGCGCGCGCCGACCCGGCGGTTGATCGCGATCTTCGCTCCCGCGGGCGCACAGACCGGTCGCTTCAGCCCGACCTCACACTCGTCCTCCCGTGCGCTCGTCACTGAGCCGACGGTCGTCGACGTGCCGACAGTAAGCATCAGGGGCTCTCCGGTACTGATCGGCTCGATCTCCCCGCCCGCCTCGCCTTCACCCACAAGCTGTTCGAGCAACTCGACGCCCATGGTAAACTCCTCTCGAGTCGGCGGCAGCGATCCCGGCGGGCCGGCGACCTGGCCGGCGAGTCCATCGCTTTTCGTGAGACTGGGATCGAGACCGGTGCCGACGCCGATGAGTCCTCCAGGGGTGACGCGATCGACCCCCTCGCTGCCGGCTTGTAGCGAGCGGATCTCGGTGGTGATGGGTTGCCACTCGCTTTGGCCGCCGGACTGGACCTCCCGGCCCGGCCGGAGCTCGATCTCCTCGCCGACTTCCAGCCCGCCTTCGACCAGGCTACCCCCGACCACCCCGCCCGAGAGCTCTTCCCGCGTGGTGCCCGGGCGGTTGATATCGAAGCTGCGGGCAACGTACATCCGGGCGTCGGCGTCGGCCTGGCGCTCGGGCGTGGGGATCTCCTCCTCGATCGCTTGGATGAGTAAGTCAGTATTGACGTCCTGTTGAGCACTGATAGGGACGACGGGAGCGTCCTCGGCGACCGTCCCCGAGACGAACTCTTGGATCCCCTCGTAGTTCTGCCTGGCGCGCTCGCCGTCGACGAGATCGAGTTTGTTCTGGGCAATGACGATGTTCTCGATCCCGATGATATCGAGTGCCATGAGGTGCTCTTCGGTCTGGGCCTGGGGGATCTGCTCGGTGGCACTCACCACTAAGACGGCACCGTCCATGAGCGAGGCTCCCGACAGCATCGTCGCCATGAGCGTCTCGTGGCCCGGCGCGTCGACGAACGAAACAGTACGAAGGACGTCGCTTGCGGAGCCGTCCGGACAGGTCTCGGAAACCGTGTAGCGTTCGGGCTCCTCCAAATCCGGACAGTCCCTGAACGTGGCATCGGCATAGCCCAGTCGGATCGAGATCCCCCGTTTCATCTCCTCGGAGTGCTGGTCGGTCCAGGAACCCGAGAGGGCTTGTACGAGAGTCGTCTTCCCGTGATCAACGTGACCGACGAGCCCGATGTTCACCTCCGGTTGGCTATCTTTCGTCATATCGATAGTAATACGGACACTTGGCCCCGTGCGAGTCATAAAGCTGCTGTTCCGTGTCCGTCTTCCCGACCACTCCGACCGACTCCGACTGACCTGACCGATTCGTCCGGTTTTGTCGGGTCAACCGGGTCGAATCACCCGATCCAGTAGGTCAGCGATCGGACCTGGGGCGTACACCACCGACAGGCCGCGGCGTACTCGACCCCGGCGATCACTCCGAAGGCTACCAGAAAGACTCCTGCACGGAGCGTTGTTCCGGTCCCGATCGTCGTCCCGAGCGCGAAGGCGAGCCCGAAGTTCACGAGCACGACGAGCGCGAGGACCTCCCAGCGCCGGTCGGTCGCGAGATCCGTTATCACTCCTCGCAACATGGTAGCTATTTCCCATCCATCAGGCATAAGCTTTCGGCGACCGTTGGCACTGTTCGATGGCTTCTCCGCGGTGTTCCGGCGGCATTTATATATCCTCGGCGAACACATGGCGAGGTATGGCAGACCGCACGTCCCACGACGAGGAACTGTCTCAGGCGGAACTCGCCGACCGGCTTCGGGAACTCGCCGACACGATCGAGAGTGACGGCCCAGCCGACGTCCGGGTCGGTAACAAAGCGATCCGAATGTCGCCGGGCGCGTCGATCAAATTCTCGATCGAGACCGTCGAGCAGTCCCGACGGTTCCGCAGCGATCGCGAATCTCTCAGCCTCGATATGAACTGGACGCCCGAATCGTAGCTCGTCGACTTACTTCTCGGTTCTTTCTTCGCCGTACCCAGCTGCCTGACCGACAGCGGGTCGCGGCGTTTTTGTCCGTCTCGTTCCTACAATAGGTGTGCGCGAGTTCGGCTTCGAGGTGGCGCTGTGTGCGTGGCTCGAACGCCACTCCTCGGGAATCCCGAGCCGCCAACTCGGGGCGAGTTCACGGGGCAACCGGGTGATCGATATCGCCGCTATCGAGCCCGGTCCCGACTTCGAGGACCGGACAGCGATCTCCTCCCGAACTATTCCCGACCGAGCGATCAGGAGTTCGGTCGGCGTCGGGCGGTGGCGTCACTGGAAAGAGGCCTTCGCGAGCGACTCGGAGTGGGTTAGAGAGGCCTGTGAGGCAGCGATCGGAATGGGCTTCTTCGAGCGCACCCGGCGCGGGGGCCGCGAGTACGTCAGGCAGACGGCGCGCTATCCGGCCGAGTGGTTCGGCTCTATTATCGGCATCGAGAACAAACCCGATCTGAGTAGTCCGGGCGACCTCGACCGCCAGCTCAGGATCGACGTCTCCCTCGGCCTGTTCGATGAAGTGATCCTCGCGACTGAGACCTATGTGACCCGCGCGCACCTCAACCGGCTTCCCGCCGAGGTCGGCGTCTGGCGATTCGACCCCGAGAGCGCAAATCGAGAGGTGATCCGGGAGCCGACGCCGCTGGATCCTACCGAGTACGGCGTCGAAGTCTCGGAGCGCGCGCCGGGCCGAACCGATATCGAAATCGTTCCACCTGTCCGGAAAGCCCGCCTTCGCCGCCGGCTCGCCGAGCGCGCCTATGGAAAGGGCTGGCGGACTTACGCGTTCCCGGCCTGCGCGCAGGTCGAAGCCCGCGAGAGCGCGGGCACAGCCTCGCTGCCGTACTGCCAGTGGAAGAATCGAGTCGTGCATCCGGCTACCGAGTGTGGATCGGACTGTCCGGGCCACGAACCTGCCGAGAGTCCTGTCGTCGATTCCGAGACCGAGCGCGAACGGCGAACGCCCTGGGTGCGCGAACCGGACGGCAGAGCACGGAGACAGGTCGGGCTCGATCGGTTCGGATAACGAAAGGTTGGGTCGCGTTCAATCCGTCCGAGCCAACTCACCACAGATCGATACGAAATATCCGCTGCCATAATCTAATAGATCCCTCGGCAGAACCACTGACCTCCCTGACGAGGCAGTGATATCTCCCTGCGGTCATGGTCGAACCGACGACAAGGACCTGAGCGAGCAGCGTGAGTAGCATGAGCGCAGATGGATCGTCTGGGAGCGCTCTTAGCATGTAGCGAGTAAGCCGAAGGTAGACGAACTCGTCGTGAAACAACACCGGACGAAATCCTCCCGGACCGAGCGAGCCCAGGTTTTATTAAGCAGTCAACCGCGCAGCAGATCGTGGTTTACGAAACGGGTAACCGGACGATCGACGACGCGGTGAACCGCGTAGTAGACGGCGAGTCCCTCGATCGCACAGACGGGCTAGCGCTGCTCGCCCAGCCAGTCGACGAGCTCGCGACCGCAGCCGATGCAGTTCGAGCGTACTTCGGTGACGGAACCGTTGACGCCTGTTCGATCGTCAATGCCAAAGCCGGCAACTGCGCCGAGGACTGTGGGTTCTGTGCCCAGTCAGTGCATTTCGACACTGGGATCGACACGTACGGGCTTCTCGACCCCCAGTCGATCCTCGAAGCCGCGAAGCGTGCGGAGCGCGACGGTGCCCAGCGCTTCGGGATCGTCGTCGCCGAGAAGGGTGTCTCGAAGGATCGCCGACCTGAAGAGTGGCAAGAGGTCCTGCGAGCGATCCGGCTAGTCCGCGAGGAGACGACTATCGAGGTCGACGCGAGCCTCGGCATCCTCACCGAAGAGGAAGCCGACATCCTCGCTGCGGAGGGAATCAATCACTACAATCACAACATCGAGACTTCGCCACGCTTCTTCCCCGAGATCGTCGAGACGCATTCGTTCGCGGATCGCGTCGCGACCCTCGAAGTCGCGAAGGCCGCCGGGATGGACCTCTGTGCCGGCGTAATCCTCGGGATGGGCGAGACGCCGACCGATCGCATAGAGGCCGCAATAGCCCTGCAAGACATCGGTGTCTCCTCGCTCCCAGTAAACGTACTCAACCCCGTAGCAGGGACACCACTGGGCGAGAAACTCGGTGAGGAAGCGGCGATCGCTACCGAAGAACTCATCGCGACGATCGCCGTCTACCGCCTGCTCCACCCCCATGCACGGGTTCGGCTCGCAGGTGGCCGAGAGGTCAATCTCGCGAAAGACGAGCAACACCTACCCTTCGAAGCAGGTGCGGATGGGGTTCTCACTGGCGATTATCTCACGACCAGCGGGCAGTCGCCCGCCGAGGACATCGAGATCATCGAGGAAGCCGGCTTGGAGCCGAACAACGACGTGACCGGCTTCGATCCGGCCGACGTGAAAGTGCGCGCGAGCGAGGACCCACCGCTCGAAACGGCCGCGGGAACCGCCACGAGCAACGCGGAGTCCGGCGATTGATCCTCACGATGCGCAATACGACCGATGAGAAGTCGATTGACGAACACACGCGACGCTGCTAACACAACCACCACTACAATCATGACTGACCTGACCTTCGCCGTCCTCGGCACGGGTGGCATCGGCCGACGAGCACTGGACGTTTCGACACACAAAGAGGGCATAACGCCCGTCGCGGCCTGTGATCGCAATGGGATCGCTATCGATCACGACGGACTCGACGTCGACGAACTGCTCGCTGCGACCGAAGGGAACGTCGCGAGCGACGGTGGTGTGGCCGCTGTCAAGCAACACGGAGCCGAGAAGGGCGTCGCCGCTTCGACACAGGCACACCCCAGCGAGACGCCGATCGAGGACGTCATCGCCGACAGCGAAGCGATCGACGCCGTACTGATCGCACTGCCGAACTTCGAGCACGACTTCATCCCGCGGGTCGCCGAGCGCTTCGCCGCGGCTAACTACGAGGGTGTGCTTATCGACGTTCTCAAGCGCTCGCGGGTCATCGAGATGCTCGACGAACGCGAGGGGCTTCTCGAGGAAAGCGGTATTACCTTCATTTGTGGTGCAGGGGCAACACCCGGATTGCTGACCGGAGCCGCAGCACTCTGTGCGCAGTCGTTCGTCGAGGTCGAAGCAGTCGATATCCATTGGGGTGTCGGTCTCAAATCGGGCTATGCGGACAACCGCGGAACGGTTCGAGAAGACATCGCTCACCTTCCGGACTACGACATCGAGACGGCCAGTGAGATGAGCGACAACGAGATCGAAGCGGTCATCGACGAGCACGACGGCGTGCTCGGATTCGAGGACATGGAGCACGCCGACGACGTGCTCTTGGAGCGAGCAGGAATCTGTGCCGCTGAAGACGTCACGGTCGGGGGAATACTCGACCTACGCTCGGACGAAAAGCCCACGACGACGACCGTCTCGGTCACGGGCCGGACCTTCGACGGTGAGCAGGGGACGAACACCTTCGAACTCGACGACGCCACGAGCATGGAGGCGAACGTCAATGGGCCCGCCATCGGCTACCTGAAGGCCGGCGTCCGGCGCAATCGCGCAGGCGAGTACGGTGTGTTCGGGCCGGCCGAACTGATGCCGGGGTTTTGAGTCGATGACCGACGACGCCGATTCATTGGCAGCACGCGAGAGAAGAAGGGAACCCCGACGGGCGACCGATCGGGGCTTCGATCCCGCTGCCCGCCTCGCTGATCGCGAACAGCGTGACCTTCGACGGGACCTCCAGCCGGTCGATCGTGTCGCGGCCCGAACGCGGGTGGCTCCCGATCCGAGGGGAGCAGTGCCGGACGACGGCGAGCAGCAACTCCTCTTCGCTGCGAACGACTATCTCGGGCTGGCGAGTGACGAACGCGTCGCACAGGCAGCGGCCGAGAAAGCCCACACCACTGGCTCCGGATCAGGGGCAAGCCGGCTCCTCACCGGTGATACAGACGCCCATCGCGCGCTCGAACGTGACATCGCGAATGCGAAAAAGACCGAGCGAGCGCTCGTCTTCTCCTCGGGCTATGCGACGAACGTCGGCGTGCTCACTGCACTCGAACCCGACGTCGTCTTCTCCGACGAATTGAACCACGCGAGCATCGTCGATGGCTGTCGGCTCTCTGGTGCGGAGACGGTCGTCTATGACCACGCGGATGCCGACGCGCTCGCCAAAGCAATGGATCGTCAAGTGGACCGCGAAACCGACGAAGAGTCGTGGTTAGTCGTCACTGACTCGGTCTTCAGCATGGATGGGGATATCGCGCCCCTCGAAGGGATCTGCGAGGAGGCCGAACGCTACGGTGCATGGGTGATGGTCGACGAGGCTCACGCCACCGGCCTCTACGAGAACGGCGAGGGGATCGTCGGGCACGAAGAACTGACCGATCGCGTCCACGTCCAAATGGGGACGCTCTCGAAGGCGCTAGCGAGCCAGGGCGGGTACGTCGCCGGCAGCGAGAAACTGATCGAATACCTGCTCAACGCCGCCCGTTCCTTTGTGTTCTCGACGGGGTTGGCACCGCCGGCCGTCGGCGCGGCGCGCGAATCCCTCCGGATCACTCGTGAGGACGATACTTGCCGCACCCAGCTTTGGAGGAACGTCAAGCGTCTGCGCGAGGGTCTGGCCGGAAGCGGCTTCGAGGTATGGGGAAAGACCCAGATCCTGCCAGTCGTCGTTGGCGACCGCACGGACGCAGAGACTCTTAGCGACCGGCTTCGAGAGCATGGAATCGTCGCCCCCGCCATTCGCCCGCCGACGGTTCCCGAAGGTACGAGCCGACTCCGAGTCGCGCCGATGGCGACCCACACCGAAGACGAAATCCGGCATTGCCTCGACGCCTTCGAGGCTGCGGGTCGCACTACCGGCATACTATGAGCACCGATGGCTCGGACGTAGCGGTCGTCGGCACCGGGACAGGTGTCGGGAAAACAGTCCTAACGGCTGGTCTGGGCGGGTGGTATCGCGAGG
>PXRJ01000016.1:0-1287 GCA_003021705.1 Halobacteriales archaeon QS_3_64_16 | reverse complement strand
CCCCCGCCGTTGCTGCCGAGCAGGAAGGAGTGGAACTATCCTATACTGATATCCTCGCTAGCTGTAGGTCCGCGCTTGCTGAGAGCGAAGTCGGCATTCTTGAGGGAGTCGGTGGCTTACGAGTCCCCTTGACCTCGGTCGACACCGACGATTCCGATGACACAGCCGACCAACCAGATCGTGAGGTGCTCGATCTCGTTGCTGACCTCGATCTCCTGGCGGTGGTCGTCGCTCGATCAGGGCTGGGGACGCTCAATCACACCGTGCTCACCGTTACAGCACTCGAGCGGCGCGGGATAGAGGTGCGCGCCGTAGTTTGCAACGAGTACGAGGGGAGCACGGTGGCTGAACGAACCAATCCTGCTGTTCTCGAACGGATGACCGGCGTTCCTGTCTACACGCTACCGCCCGCCGATCTCAGTGAGTCGGAGGCCGCGGTCGCACTCATCAGAGAGCATCTCTCGATGTCGCGCCTCGACCCCACGCTCGACCAGTAACACCCTCTCCGACGAGAAACGATCCGCTACTGCCCTTGTTCGAATCTATCCCGTCGACTGAAGCTCTCCGCCATCCGCTGCGGCGACGGTCGAGTTCTCCGCATCGGTACCAGTCTCGTCGTCGAGTTCTCCGGCTTCGACGGAGAAGTCCGTCGTGACTCCTTCACCGGAGAGGAGCCGGCCGGCGAAGCTGTTCGCGAGCACGACCGAGACCGACAGCGCCATCGCAACCATCGCGAGCACCGGGTGGACGAGACCGGTGACTGCCGCAGCGACGCCGATACCGTTGAAGCTGAAGGCTGCAACGAGATTTTGCTTGGTCTTCTCGTAGCTCCTCACACCGATTTCATAGGCGTCCATCACGCCGCCGAGCTGCTCGCCCATCAACACGATATCCGCCGACTCGATCGCGATATCCGTGCCCGCGCCGATTGCGAGGCCGATGTCGGCCTGGGTAAGCGCGGGGGCGTCGTTGATGCCATCGCCGACCATCGCGACGCGGTCGTTCCCGTCTTCATCCGGGCTCTCGTCTTGGAGTCGGCTGATCTCCGCGCGCTTGTCGTCGGGCAGGACTTCAGCCATTACCTGCTCGACACCGACGTCCTCGGCGACCGCCTGAGCAGTACGCTCGTTGTCGCCCGTGATCATCATGGGCGTGACGCCCGCTGCTTTCATTCGATCGACCGTCTCGCTCGCGTCGGCTTTGATCTCGTCGCCGATCCCAACCAGACCGATCAACTCGCCCTCTCGGACGACGCCGACGGTCGTCAGGCCCTCGTTCTGGAGGTCT
>PXRJ01000015.1 GCA_003021705.1 Halobacteriales archaeon QS_3_64_16 | reverse complement strand
ACGGCATGATGAAAGCCCTCGCGAACACGGGCAATCATCCCGACGACACCTTCGTCGTCGCGGGGATCGGTTGTTCCGGGAAGATCGGCACGTACATGCACTCCTATGCACTGCATGGCGTGCACGGCCGCGCGCTACCCCTCGGTATCGGGGTCAAAGCCGCCAATCCCGATCTCGAGGTGATGGTCGCCGGTGGGGACGGCGACGGCTACTCGATCGGCGCGGGCCACTTCGTGCATGCCGTGCGCCGGAACCTCGATATGACCTACGTGGTCATGGACAACCGGATCTACGGCCTCACCAAAGGCCAGTTCTCCCCGACCTCCCGAGAGGACTTCGAGACGGCGACCTCCCCGGAGGGTCCCCAGCAGGCACCGGTCAATCCGCTTGCCCTCGCGCTCGCCTCGGGGGCAACCTTCATCGGCCAGACGTTTTCCTCCGACGCCCAGCGCCACACCCAGGTCGTCCAGGAGGCGATCGAGCACGACGGCTTCGGGTTCGTCAACGTCTATAGCCCCTGTGTCACGTTCAACGACGTCGACACCTACGATTACTTCCGGGAGTCGTTGGTCGATCTCGACGAGGAGGAGGGCTACGATCGGACCGACGACGAGGCAGCGATCGGACGGATCATGGACGCCGAGAAGGAACACCAGGGCGTGATCTACCAGGACCCCGATTCAGTGTCCTACAGCAAAAAGCACGGCCTCGACGGCAGCATGGCCGATATTCCGGAGGGCGCGCCTGAGGGCGCAACCGATCTGGTCAGAGAGTTCTACTAGAGCACACCTTTTTCCCGAGGTCCTCGCTCGCACTCCTTTCAGTCGTGCTCACTGCGGGCCCGGCAAAAATCTGTTCGACGAAGCGAAGTCGTAAGAAATCGAAGATTTCCCTGATCCCAGAAACACTTCGCGTTTCTGAGGACTTCGTCGTAGCCGCGAAAGCTTCGCTCTCGCCCGCCACCAAAAACGCTCACTCGCGCCGAGGGCGCTCGTTCGTACGGATGCGAGCCTACCGCACTGACGGCTGACCGTCACCGCTTTTCCAGCGCCGCTATGTAGTGATAGTCGTTGCCGACGTATCGGGTTTCATCGACCTCCCACCCAGTGCCGACGGTCGCCTCGCGTAGGCGATCGGGGCTGAACAGTCGGAGAAGAAGCAGTTCACTCATCTCACCTTCGTACTCGAACCATAGCACGCGGAAAGCGAGGCCGGGCGTCGGGTCCGGGCGGTAGCCGAGCAGATCCGTCGTCCCCTCTCGATCGGGGTCGTAACAGTCGAGAACGGCGTTCGCGTCGGGAGTCGTCACGAACGCGAGGTCGCCGAAGAACTGCCGGAGACCCTGCATCGATCCGGCGAGACCTAGTTGGGTCCCGATCGCGAGCGCCGATCCGAACCGATCGCGCTCGAAGGCCTCGCGCAGGGCGAACATATCGGCGAGACGGGCGTCGGCGACGCCACACTCGCGCATGGTCTCGACGAGTGCATCGGAGACCTCGATCGCGATCGTCTCGAAGCGCTCCTGGAAGTACAACGCGTCCCGCCCGGCACCTGCTCCCATATCGAGCAGCGGGCCCGAAAGCCGGGATTCGAGCCACCTGCTGTCCTCGCTGTCGGGCGAAAAGTCCCCGAAGTAGAACGCCTCGATCGGGTGCTCTAACGTCTCCTCGCCGTCGCGCTGGACGAGCGGGGCCTCACGCTCGCCCCGTGCGTGATCGTAGATCGCGCGGCCGAAAGGATCGGATTCCGTCACATAGAGTGACACACCCTCAATAGTAATAAAATTGCTATGAAAGCCGGTACCGCTTCGCGTTCGAGTCGTGTCGCGGGACGGCACTCGCCCGGCGAATCGACCGAGAGGCCCGTTCGATCGAGAGTCGTTCAGCAACACTCATAGTCCTCACCGGGCGTTTTCAGGTATGACCGATCGGTTCGACGCCGTGATCGCCGGGGCGGGGCCCGCGGGGGCACAGTGCGCGCGGGACCTGGCCGGCAGGGGGTATGAGGTATGCGTGCTCGAAGCCGAACCGGAGGCTGAGTTCCCCCGGACGAGCAACAAGTCCACTGGAGGAACGTTCCCGTCGATGATGACCGCCTTCGACGTCCCCGATAGCGTCGTCCAGAACTACACCGAGAGCGTCCTCATCGAATCGCCGAACGAGTTCTTCAGACGGGAGCAAACCGGTGCGGTGCTCGACTTCGGGGGGTTCAAACGATTTCTCGTCAACGAGGGAACGCGGCGGGGTGCGGAGTACCGCTTCGACGCACGGGTCTCCGGACCTATCGTCGAGAACGGCGAGATAGTGGGTGTGCGATACAACGGTTCGGAGGAGGTCTACGGCGAGATAACCATCGATGCGACCGGGCCGAGTGCCCCTCTCGGGAAGGAGCTGGGAATCGTCGATCTCGAGCGATCCAGTCAGGCGATCGGTATCGAGTTCGAGATGGAGGGAGTCTCGCTCAACCACGAGGACTATGCGGATCTCCGGGAGTCGATGATGCTCCGGCTCGGCCACGACGTCGCCCCCGGGGGCTATGCCTGGATCTTCCACACGGGCAGGGATCGGGCGAAGGTGGGTATCTGTTATCTCCAGAACGATCGCCACCGCGAATACGCCGATGAGAGCCTGAGTATCGATGGGTACCTCGAACGCTGGGTCGAAGCGGACCCCCGGTTCGCATCGGCCGAGCGGATCGAGAACCGACAGCACCGCGGCTCGGCACACCTCCAGCCGCCCGGCGAGATGAGCACTGATCGGTTCATGGCAATCGGCGATACGGTACCGACGATCGACCCGCTGTGGGGCGAGGGCATCCACGTCGGGATGCGATCGGCTCGAGCCGCGGCGGCGACCGTCGACGCCTGTCTCACGCCCTCGACCTCTCGAACCGCCGCAGAACACGTCGGGGTCTACGACCGGCTCTGGCACCGCGACGTCGCGCCCCAGTCCCACGCCCGACTCCTGATGACGAAGCTGCTCTATCTCACCCCGAACGATCGCTACGATTCGCTGCTGAGCGATCTCCACGATCTCGATCCCGAAACGGTACGCAATGCGAACACGGGAGGGATACTGGCGATCGCGAAGCTGCTGCGAGCCGGTGACCTCTCGCTGCTCGCCCGCTTCGGCAAGGAACTACTGGAAGAACGGACCGGCCGAGCGATACCCTCACTCTGAACGGAGCGACCGACGCGAAGGGAGCGGAAGCGACCACTGACTGGCCTCGGCCGTGAGCTCCTCTTGCACGCTCGGCGGGCGCTCTCGCCGGTTTCACAACGGGTTTTCCCGTGAGCATCGTAGAGAGAGGTTGCTATGGCTCAACGACAACTCGCCGCCGAGGACGTGCCGGAGCGAAAGGGAATGCCGATGCTCGGCCTCGGCACCTGGGAGAACGACGCACACGACGCCTGTGTCGAGAGCGTTCGCACTGCCCTGGAGATGGGCTATCGCCACATCGATACCGCCCAGGCCTATGGCAACGAGGACGCCGTCGGCGAGGGCATCGAGAAGGCTGACGTCCCCCGCGAGGACGTCTTCCTCGCGACGAAGGTCTGGAACGACAACCTGAGTAGCGAGGACGTGATCGAAACCACCCAGCAGAGCTTAGAGGATCTGGGCGTCGAGTACGTCGATCTGCTCTATATTCACTGGCCGGCCGGCGACTACGACCCCGAGGAAACGCTGGGAGCGTTCGAGGGACTCGTAGCGGAGGGGAAGATCGAGCGGATCGGGCTGTCGAACTTCGAGCCCGAGAACTTAGAGACGGCCCAGGAGGTCCTCGACGAGTCGGTCTTCGCGAACCAGGTCGAACTGAGCCCGCTATGGCGCCAGGAGGAACTGCGGGAGTACTGCGAGAAAGCGGACATCGAACTCGTCGCGTACTCACCCCTCGCCCGCGGGGAGGTCTTCGACGTAGAGGAACTCACGGAGATCGCCGAGAAACACGACGCAAGCGAGGTCCAAGTGAGCCTCGCGTGGCTGCGCGAGAAGGGAATCACCGCGATCCCGAAGGCGACGGGCGAGGACCACATTCGAAGCAACTGGGAGTCCTTAGAGATCGAGCTGGACGAAGAGGACATCGAAGCGATCGACTCGATGGATCAGCAGGAACGCCAGGTCGACCCGGACTTCGCGCCCTGGTAACGAACACCGAACTGCCAGCGAAGCTCTCGGAGAACCAACCCTTATTCTCGGCGAACGCATAGAGTAGACATGGAATTCGATTGGACGACCACGCTCGGGATCTTCGTCGCGCTGATCGTTATCGGTGCCGGGGGATTGCTGGCATCGGGCGTGATGGCCGTCGGGACGATCCTGATGATGGTGCTGCCGGCGATGATCGTCTTCGGCCTGATCTGTCTCGCGATCGGCGTGCAGTACGGCGAGTACCGGACGACGTAAGCCCGAGTAGCTAAAGAGAACTCGACCGTGAGGGAGATCGTCGCTTCGATCCACAGGGGTTAGGGCAGTAGCCGGCGAGGCGACCATATCTTCGGTGTTTCTTCGCGGGTAGGGTGGGTATTCGAGAGGAGCATACAAGTCGGTGCCGCGTGTGGATCGAGGTATGTCACAGGAACACGTTGAGGACGGGACCGAGGAAGAGAGCTGGGAGGAGTGGATCGGGGCACTCGACGGCGTTCTCGACGCCGCGATCGACCGCGAGGAGGCAATCGAGTGTACCTGCAAGGACCTCCAGGTCGACGTCCCCCTGCGCATGGGCCCGAACGCCGAGCGGGCACGCTGGGAGTTCGACGGCACAGTAAGAGTACACGTCGACGGAGTGGGCGGGCCACTCGCCGAGTGGCTCCGGTGGTGGCATCGGAAAATCCCAGCAGGAACCGGCGGCGAAGGCGAGCAGTGATCGGGCGACGATACGAGTGGGTGCCACAAGCGAGCGACGACCCGCGTGTTGCCTACCGGCTCTCCCCTTTCGACTCCGCTCGACGCATGACCTCACGGATCGGGAGGGCAGTCTCGCGTGCGATCGCCGCGGCGTCGTCGTATTCGGCACTCACGTCGTAGACCGTCCCTTCCGTATCGCTTGCGACTTTCACGTCGATCGGATGCTCGCTACCCTCGATACCGAGGACGACCGAGCGGATCTCCCGGTCGGCGACCCAGCGGTGGTTGGCGCTTCCCTCCCGGACGCCCAAGGTGCCCGTCTCCTCGGCCAGACGGCGGGCGACGCGGTCTCGGTCCTCGGGTTTGACGATGACCTGCACGACGTGACCGGGCCGGGATTTCTTCGTCGTCGCCGGCAGGACGGCGACGTTACGCGCCCCGACCGCACGCAATGAGTCCTGGAGCCCGCCTAAGATCTCGGGGGTCGCGTCGTCGAGCGTCGTCTCCAGAACTCGAATGTCCTCACGACGGAGCTCACCCCGAGCATCGCCGAGCAGGCCGCGTAAGACGTTCGGTCGCTCGGGGAGATCGTAGCCACCCGCCCCGTAGCCCGACGCCGAGAGCGAGATCGGTGGAAGGGCCTCGATACCCGCGGCGTAGTGGGCGAGGATCGCCGCGCCGGTCGGTGTGAGCAGTTCGCGTTCGACCGGTCCACCTCGGAGCGACCAGTCGGCCTCACTGGCGATCTCGACTACTGCGGGCGTCGGCACCGGATACCGGCCGTGGCTCATCCTTACCTCGCCGCCGCCGATCGCGAGCGGCGTGCTCAGTACCCGGTCGGGCGCGAGATCGGCGAACAGCAGCGCCGCGCCGACGACATCGGCGATCGCGTCGTCCGCGCCGACCTCGTGGAAGTGCGTTTCGTCGAGATCCGTGCCGTGGACGGCGGCTTCGGCCTCGCCGAGGATCTCGAATATATCGAGCGCGCTCGCTTCGACCCCGCTATCGAGACCCATCTCCGAGACGATCTCGACGACCTCGGGGTAGGAGCGAAGTGGACCGCTCCCTTCGGCGTGCTCGTGATCGTGGTTGTGGTCGTGGCTGTCGCCGTGGTCGTTGCTGTGCGTGTGATCCGAATGATCGTGAGCGTCCTCGTAATCGGGAGGGTCGTCGGAACCATCGTCGGCTTCGGAAGAGGCGTCGCCCTCGGTGAGCAATACGTCGACGGTCACCGCGGCGATACCGTTTTTCATCGTTTCGTCGATCGCGTACCGGACGGGAAGAGCCTGTTCGACGACAGCCAAGACGTCTCGGTCGGCGCCGGCGGCGAGCAGTGCTCCGAGTATCATGTCGCCACTCGCTCCCATGCGGCCGTCGAACGCCAGCGTTCGCATACTTGGAGATAGGTAGTCGAGAGCAAAAGTCGTCGGATCGGTTCGTGTGCGAGTACAAATAGGACCGCGAGACCACAGTGGAATACGGGATGAGCGTAGTGAGACACGGGCTGGCAGGCGCGGCTGCTGGCGGTGTCACGATGGTGCTCGGTCTCGTGCTATCGCCTAGCTCGATCGGTGGTGAGCAGGTCGCTCTCGTCTCGGGGGCGGTCAGTGCAGTCGTAGTCAATGGTAGCTGGCCGCTCGGGGGTCTCGTAGCGGGATACCGTCGTGGAGGGAACTGGAAGGACTGTGTTCTCGCGGGCGCTATCGCTGGCTTCCTGCCTGTGTTCGGGATCATGGTCGTCCTTCTGTCCATCGCTCCTCTCTTCCCGAGCCAACTGACCACTGACCTGTTTGTGATGGAAGCAGCCGAATTCATCGTATTCTTACTTCGGTTCGTTGCCCTGATCGTAGCGTTTCTCGGCCTACGGTAGCGCCCTCGGAGTCATCGGCGGGGCGCTCGGGTCGAGTCGGTTCGAGACTGGGTTCGGTCCCGCCTGTCGGATCGACGTGAGAACCTATGAAGCAGAGGCGAAGGAACACAGGCCAAGCGAAACGTGTATCCCCTATGAAGGGAATGTCGAAAGCTGGGTTGCTGGGAACGGCCGCCGGAGCAGTCACGATGGTTCTCGGGTTCGTCGTGTCTCCTCTCCCCGTTTTAGGCGAATCCGTCGTTCTCGTCTCAGGGGCGGTCGGAGCCGCCATCGTCAACTTCGGCTTCGTGGTCAGTGGTTTCGTCGCCGGAACCCTCTACAGTGGAGGATGGCGAAGTCAGGTTCTAGCAGGTGTGGCTGCGAGCTGTATAGCCATGAGTGGCGTCCTACTCGTCCTAATAGGTCTATCCTTCCTATCGTCTCCCCTTTTGCTCGATTTCGGGAACTCATCGACCACATTCGTCACCTGGCTCGCGCTCACGTTCGGTTGCGCGGGTGGTTTCGGAGCTATCGGGGGACTAGCGAGTTCGAAAGCGTTTCGCGATGGGCTTCGAGATCGGCTTCGGAGGTAGGGAGTTCGGATGTCGGTCGTCGGATATTTCCGTCGCTTCGATTGTGTCCTCCGCGATCGTCGTACGAGCGTCGAACGCCACGAACGGTCTCAAGGTGAATCCGGGCCATGGGGCGAGCAAAAAGCATATCACCGGGAGTACCCCAATGAGAATCATCCCCGAGACCCCATCATGAACGAAGTCCAACTGGAGGTGGCCAAGGCGTACCCAAATGACTCGGGCCGTGGCATCGCCCGTCTCGATCCCGATACGCTGCTTCACTTGAAGTTAAGCCCGGGCGACATCATCGAGATCGAGGGCAGCGACACCACCGCCGCGAAGGTCTGGCGCGCCGACCGCCAAGACTGGAATACTGACACTGTTCGCATCGACGGATTCACCCGTCAGAACGCCGATGTCGGCATCGGCGAGCGCGTCAAGATCCGCAAGGCCGAAGCGGAAAAAGCGGACAGCCTCGTACTCGCCCCGCCCGAAGAGGCGTCGGTGCAGTTCGGTAGCGACGCAGCGGGCATGGTCAAACGCCAGATTCTCAAACGACCGGTCGTCGAGCGCGACATCGTCCCAGTGATGAGTAGCACGAACCATCCATTCATGCGCTCGCCGGGCCAAGCCATCCCCCTTATCGCCGTCGAGACCGACCCTGAGGACGTCGCGCTGGTGACCGAGGACACCGACGTCGAGTTGCGCGAAGAGCCCATCTCCGGGTTCGAGAAAACAGGGGGCGGAATTACCTACGAGGACATCGGCGGCCTCCAAAACGAGATCCAACGGGTTCGGGAGATGGTCGAACTCCCGATGAAACATCCCCAGATATTCCAGAAACTGGGGATCGAACCGCCCCAGGGCGTTCTACTACACGGCCCACCGGGCACTGGGAAGACATTGCTCGCGAAAGCTGTCGCGAACGAGACCTCGGCGAGTTTCTTCTCGATCGCCGGACCCGAGATCATCTCGAAATATTACGGCGAGAGCGAACAGCAACTCAGAGAGATCTTCGAGGACGCGAGCGAGGAATCGCCCGCGATCATCTTCATCGACGAACTCGATTCGATCGCGCCCAAACGCGAGGCAGTAACAGGCGAGGTCGAACGCCGCGTGGTCGCCCAGTTGCTGACGATGATGGACGGGCTCGAAAGCAGGGGCCAGGTCATCGTCATCGCCGCCACGAATCGCGTGGATTCTGTCGATCCCGCGCTGCGCAGACCGGGGCGATTCGATCGGGAGATCGAGATCGGCGTACCCGACGAAACGGGTCGGAAAGAGGTCCTCCAGGTCCACACCCGCGGGATGCCCCTGTCCGACGATGTGAATCTCGACGGGCTGGCGGCAGAGACGCATGGCTTCGTCGGCGCGGACATCGAATCGCTCACGAAGGAGTCAGCGATGAAAGCGCTCAGGAGATATCTCCCCGAGATCGATCTGGACGAGGAGGAGGTTCCGCCCTCGCTCATCGACCGGATGATCATCAAGCGCGATGACTTTGAAGGCGCGCTGAAAGACGTCGAACCCTCCGCGCTGCGGGAGGTGCTCGTCGAACTCCCGAAGATCAACTGGGGTAACGTGGGCGGCCTCCAGTCGGCCAAACAGGACGTCAAGGAAAGCGTCGAGTGGCCACTCAACAATCCCGAGCGCTTCGAGCGCATGGGTATCGAACCCCCGAAGGGCATCCTCCTCTACGGGCCGCCCGGGACCGGCAAGACCCTCATGGCCAAAGCCGTCGCGAACGAGACCAACGCGAACTTCATCTCGGTTCGTGGGCCCCAGTTACTCTCGAAGTGGGTCGGCGAGTCCGAAAAGGCGATCCGTCAGACCTTCCGAAAGGCCAGACAAGTGTCGCCGACGGTGATCTTCTTCGACGAACTCGATTCCCTGGCTCCTTCCAGAGGTGGGGAGGTCGGCTCGAACGTCTCCGAGCGGGTGGTCAACCAGTTGCTCACCGAACTCGATGGCTTGGAGGAGATGGAAGACGTGATGGTGATCGGCGCGACCAACCGACCGGACATGATCGACCCTGCGCTCATTCGCTCGGGTCGGTTCGATCGGCTCGTGTTCATCGGCGAGCCGGGCACCGAGGGTCGCGAAGAGATCATGCGGATCCACACTGGCGACTCGCCGTTGGCTCCGGACGTCAGCCTGCGGGAGCTCGCGGAAGTCACCGAGGGCTACGTCGGCAGCGATCTGGAATCGATCTCCCGGGAGGCGGCGATCCAAGCATTGCGGGACGATCACGACGCCGAAAGCGTCGAGATGCGTCACTTCCGGCAGGCGATGGATCGGGTTCGACCCACCATCACCGAGGAAATCCTCGATTACTACGAGCGCATGGAAGAGGAGTTCAAAGGTGGCGGTGGCGACCCTGCCCAGGGCCGGCAGGGCGGCCGGATCGGTTTCCAATAAAACACGCACCTTTTTCCTGGCATCCTCGCTCGCTTCTTCGCTCCGTTCAGTCGCTCACTGCGAGGCCAGCAAAAATCTCTGCGACGAAACGGAGTTTCGTCGCAGCAGCGAGACGCGAAGCGTCTCGCCCGCCACCAAAAACGCTCACTCACCACCTTCGGTGGTTCGCTCGCGCTGAGCGTGCTCGTCCTACCGCCACCGCACTGCCAAAGCGAAACCTGATTCGTTCAGGAGCTTCTCGAACGTGTCATGAGTTGGCGAGCGATTAGGCCGGTCGCGCTCGCGGTTGTACGCAAGGAAAGCGGGGGAACTTCTCGTCTCGAAAGACTACGAACCTGGTGCTGACGAGCCGTTCTACCGGCTGGTCGACAGCGGGGTGGAGTTCGGCGAGCACAGTCGCGAAACGGTCGTCCGGGAGTTCCGCGGGGAACTCGACGTTACACTCACCGACGTCCCCCACGTTGGAACCTACGAAGAAGTGTTTACCTTCGATGGCGAGCAGGGTCACGAGATATGGCGTGTCTACGAAGGAGATATCACTGAGAACTGGCTCTACGAGCGCGACCGATCCGAGGGCTATGAGCCGGGACTCGACGAGACCTACGAAGCGGTGTGGATGACACCAGACCGACTACGAGACGACGTAACGTTCTACGACCCGATGGTGCTGGACGACCTCGCCGAAAGCGGAGAGCAGTCGCGGTAGCGGAGAGCACCAGCATCTCACGTGCGAACGAGCGCCGTAGGCGCGAGTAAGCGTTTTTAGTGGAGATTTTTGCTGAGCCCGCAGCGAGCGCGACTGAAAGGAGCGAAGAAGCGAGCGAGGACCTCAGCAAAAAGGTCCGTTAGTAGATCAAGCTTGCGTCGTTCTCGACCATATAGACGGTGCGGGCGGCGATATTGACGGCGTGATCGCCGACGCGTTCTAAGTCCCGGATGGTAAGGAGGAGTCGCGAGACGTCGGTCATGAGAACCTCTATGTCTTCCCCGGAATCGAGTTCGCGTTCGAGCAGATCGCGAACGACAGTCTCGGAGGCGCGCTCACAGAGCTGGTCTAACTCCTCGTCCTGATCGGCGACCGTCCGGCTGGTGTCGGCGTCGTTGCCCGCATACGCGTCCATCGCCGCCTCAACCATGTCGTGGGCCCGAGTCCCGATCGACTGGGCGTCGACATCGGGAAAGACCTCGCGGTCGGCCTCTAAGGAGTACTCCGCGAGATTCGTGGCCAGGTCGGCGACCCGCTCGAGATCGGTAATGATCTTGAAGGAGGCCGCAATGAACCTGAGATCGCCTGCGACCGGCTGTTGGAGGGCGAACAAGTCGATACAGTCGCCCTCGAGTTCGAGATAGAGGTCGTTTACTTCGTCGTCGCCCTCGATAACCGACCAGGCCAGATCGGCGTCCCGCTGGTCGAGGGCGTCGAGTCCCATCCGAAGGCGTTCTAAGACCACCTCGCTCATATAGAGGACGTTCTCCCTGAGGTCTTCAAGTTGCTGTTGATAGCCGCGCCGTGGCATGACCACCGCTCTCGTCTCGACGGACATGTACCCTTCGGCGCTCCGAGAACCGGCTACAGGGGAAACGAACACGGGAAAGCAGCGGTCGAGTGCCGATCCTGACAACGACCGGGAACCGACAGAGGTGATAGCTACCGCGGCCGTCTCTCTATCAACCGATAGATGGAGGGAGTATTCCCACCGAAATATATAGATAGAAGTCAATTTATAGTTATCGAGCGAAGAAGGGGAGTATGGAGACACGGAAGGTCCAGGTCACCGGGGGATCGACGTACACGGTATCGCTCCCGAAGGGGTGGGCGACGACGAACAACGTCAGTGCCGGCAGCGTCATCGAGTTCCACCCAGAGGACGAGGAGTTGGTGCTGACGCCGCGCCGGGAGGACGAACGCGTCGAGGGAAGCCTCGACATCACCGATCTGGAAGGCGAGGAGCTCACTCAGGCGGTCATCACGATGTACGTCAACGGCTTCGATGTCATCACCTTGGAGACCGACCGTATCGATACCGCTCAGCGCGCCTCGATCAGGGACGCCGCCCAGGGGCTCGTCGGCCTGGAGGTAATCGAGGAGACCAGCGCTCGGGTCATGTTACAGGACCTGCTCGATTCCTCGGAGCTATCGATCCACAACGCGATTTCCCGGATGCGCCTGGTCGCACTCACGATGCTCGAAGACGCCCTCGACGCGCTCGTCGAGAACGATACTGAACTCGCGATGGACGTCGTCGAGCGCGATCAGGACGTCGACCGGCTCTGGTATATGACCTCGCGAGTGTTTCGATCGGTGCTCCGGGATCCGAGTGCGGCCGTCGAGATCGGCCTCGATCGCGAGACCTGTTTCGACTACCACATGGGCGCGCGCCAGCTCGAACGGATCGCCGATCACGCCGCGAAGATCGCCCGCCTCTCGCTCGATCTGAACGACGTGCCCGAAGAGGCTGCCGACGCGCTGGCGGGTCTGCACGCCGACGCGAGCGAGATCGCAGAACGCGCGATGGACGCCCTGTTGCACGAGGACCCCGAGCGGGCGATGGGACTGGCGAGCGAAGCCCGGGCGAGTACTCGCGCGATCGACGAGGGGACCCGGGAGGTCGAAGGAGTGCTCCGAACGCTCGAGCCCCAGCAGGCTCAGCTACTAGGACTGGTGGTCGATTCGCTCTCGCGAACCGCCGACTACGGTGTGAATATCGCCGAGAACGCGACCCAAAACACCGCTCCGCGGCCGTAGGCCGAGCGATCGGAGAACGGTGAGGATCGAGGCGGCAACGATCGAGAGCTAGCGCGAGGAGTATCGAAGGGAGGGAGAGTCGGTTACTCGGCGTCGATGAGAACGGCGTTGACCTGGCCGTCCTGCCCTGGCCGGGAGGTCACGCGGGCCTGGCCCTCGTCGGTCTCGATGACTGCGCCTTTGGTGATGATGTTTCGGCGAACGTAGTTCGGGTTCGCCTCGTTCTCGCTGACGGCTTCGATCGTCGCCGAACTGACGCCCCCGTCGCTCGCGACATTGGCGTTGTCGGCCGCGACCGCACGGAACTTCTGGGTGTTGCCCTGGGCGTCGAGGACTTTGAGCTTCGAGTCGCCGACCCGCGTTTCGGTCGGTTCGCGGCCGAGTTCGTGTTTGCGTTTCTTGCCCATTGGCCGCCGGCGACCGCCAGTTCGCTTCCGCGTCGAGCGTCCCTGGTCTTTCATACCTACAGAAAGCGCCGGGAGAGCACTTGAATCGCTCGACTCGAAAACGAAGGGTATCCAGGGCTCGTCGGTCTCGCCGGTCCTCGGCTTATCGGTCCCCATCGACCCGGAGCCAGGAATTCGAGGAAGATCGGCGAGGACCGACACGGTTAGATAGCAAGCGCGAGCCCGAGTGATGTGAGCCTCGAGATCACCGTCGCTGCGCCGTTTCGCGGGCGGGGTCGGGAGTCACTCGCCGAAAGCGAGTTCGTCGTAGCGCTGTCGCTCGATCGAGGGTGGTTCTCGCCAGATCAGGCCAAACGGCTCGTCAGCGTGGCCACAAGCGAGGGACTGCTCGCCCAGGGAGAGGGCGACCTCCAGCCGACTTTCGACGTCGAGAGCGTCGAGATACCCGAGGACTTCGCGCCGGCGGAGAGCTTACTCCAGGGCCGGTCGGTCTTCGAGCAGGTACTGGACGCCTGCGTCAAGGCGGGCGGGGAGAAACGTGAGGCCGTCGCCGGGATCAACCGACTCCAGCGCTCGCTCGCGGTGACCGTCGAAGCCGCTGCGGTGCTCTATGCCCATCGCCAGGGGATCGACGTGCGAAACGCGGCCGAGCGGGCGTGTACGGACCTCCTCGACGGGAAGTAGCTCTCCAAGAGGGCAGGGTGGGGGAAGCGAACGAACGAGCACGCACGGTAAGGGGGCCGGCGGCGGTGGTCAGTCGAACTCAGAGAGAATCGTCGGGAGGTCCTCGCCGAGGCGATCGCGGGCGAGGGCAGCGTCCGCGCGCGGGCAAGGCTCCCCCTCGCGACCGAGCACGTGGACCGCACGCAGGCCGGCGTCCCTCGCGCCGTGAATATCGGTATCGGTGTTGTCGCCGACGTAGACCGCCTCGCTTCGCTCGACGCCGAGTTCCTCGAGAACCGTCCGGAAGGCTCGTTCGTCGGGTTTGCCGGCCGCGAGCGCACCGGTGACGACAACCGCGTCGAACAGATTCTCCCACCCGAGCGCGTCGAGTTTGCCCTCCTGGGCGAGAACCGGGCCGTCGGTCAACAGTCCGACGCGGTACTCGCGGCGGAGATCCCGAACGAGGTCTTCGGCACCGGGAACCGGCACGAGCGCGCGCTCGATCGCCCCGCGGTAGGCGTTCGCGAGATCCTCCGGCGAGGCCTCGCTTTCGTGGGTAGTAAGCAGGTCCGCGAAGATCGGGGTCCGTGTCTCGTTGGTGAGATTGCGACGGTGGGCGTCGATGTACGCCTCACGCGAGAGGGAGGGCCCACCGGCAGTGGCGGTCGCCTCATCGAGAATGACCTGGCGTTCGCGCTCGGGAATTGCGAGCGTGTAATCGAGGTCGAAGATCACCGCGGCGACCGACATACCGAGCCTAGATCGGCCGCCCGTTTGAGCGTTGTCCCGCTTGTCGATCGATACCGGGACCGGGGCAAGAACTGGCAAAGGAGAGGAGGTCGAAAACGAGAGGAAACGACGGGAACCGAGAGGGTCGGAGGCAGTCGAACGGAAGGGAAAGTTATAGTAGATACTCCCCGGAGCAGGGATATGTTCTTCGCGGATCTGGAAGCGCGCATCGAGGACGTCGGTAGCGTCCTCTCGGTCGGCCTCGATACCGACCTCGATCGGGTGCCCGACCACCTCCAGGACCAGGACCTGCCTCGCTGGGCGTTCAATCGCCGGATCATCGACGCGACCGAGGAGTTCGCCGCGGCCTACAAGCCCAACGCCGCCTTCTACGAGGATCCGGATGGGTGGCGCGCCCTCGAGGAGACGATCGCCTACGCCCAGGGAAAGAACATACCCATCGTTCTCGACGCGAAACGGGGCGATATCGGCAACACCGCCCGGCAGTACGCAGACCTGCTCGATCGCGCGGATGCGATCACCGTCTCACCCTACATGGGCCGGGATTCGCTCGAACCGTTCGTCTCGCGTGAAGACAAAGGCGTGTTCGTGCTCTGTCGCACGTCGAATCCGGGTGGAGCGGATCTTCAGGACCTCGAACTCGCGTCCGGCGAGCCGGTCTACGAGCGGGTCGCGGCGCTCGCCGACCTCTGGAATAAGAGTGGTAACGTCGGCCTCGTGGTCGGTGCCACGGCGAGCGAGGAGCTCGAAGCTCTCAGGGAAAGCGTCCCCGATCTCCCGTTTCTGGTACCCGGTGTCGGCGCTCAGGGCGGGGAAGTGGAGGCCGCCGTCGAGTACGGGCTCGCCGAGGGCGTTGGCCTCGTGAACGCCTCTCGCTCGGTGATCTACGCCGGGGAGGGCCCTGAAACCGCCGAGGAGGACTTCGACGGGGCGGCCCGCGAGGCGGCCAAACGGCTCTCGAAACGGCTGAACGAGTTCCGTTGATCGGCGGTCGCCGATTAGTGAAGCACGTCGTCGTCGGCTGGGCCGCCGGGTTCGCTGGGATCGCCGGGCACCCCAGCACCGCCGCCGGCGCTCAGGCACTCGACGCACTTGCCGGCCTCGGCGTCAAAGTGTCGTTCACAGGCGAGTCGGCCACACTGTTCGCAGGTCAGGTCGGCTTGGGCGGCCTCGCATATCTGACAGACCTCGGAGACGCTCATAGGGTAAGGAAGGACTCCGGACGTTTGAGTCTGTGCCGGCCATCGCAACTGGCGAGACACTTAGGGCGGTCGGCTCCAAAGGGAAGCCGTGAACCGATCGCGGCTGCTCATGGGGCTCGCGGCGGTCTTCGCGGGGCTATTTACACTGATGGCCGTGCTCGGGTTCGTCTACAACGTCTTCTTGCTCGTGATCGCGATCCCCTTTGGGATCGTGAGTTACGCACTGTGGTATCACGCGTCGGGTCGCCTGCGCGAGCAGGTGCGTCGCCGGTCCCGAGGGCCAGGACGTGCCCGGGGCCAACGGGAGGCAGCGACCGGCGGGTTCGGGGCCGGTCCGCGCGAGGAGTGGACCGGTCCGCGGGACGGTCCGAGCGGCGGTAGTGCCAGGACCGGCCCCAGGGGGGCGGGCGGGTTCGGTGCCCGGGGGAGGAGCGGACGACGAGGACGCACCCGATCCGCCCGACCGGGGCCGACCGCGGAACTGACCGCCGCCGAGGCCTACGACGCGCTCGGTCTCGATCCCGGTGCGGGTCCCGATCGAGTCCGGGGAGCCTACCGCGAGCGGGTGAAAGACGTCCATCCCGATACCGAAGGCGGGGACGAAGCGGCGTTCAAACGCGTTCAAGAAGCCTACGAGCGACTGCAGGACGGCCAGAATCGGTGAGCGTCGAAGCGACGCGTCGCTGATGATCGAGCCCCTAGAGCACCCAGTACTCGCGCCGGAACGGGAACGCACTTTCCGGTCGGGCGCGAAAAGCGAAGAATGATCGAGCGACAGGAGGGGGAACGATGGTGAGACCGCTCGTCGTCGACATCGACGGGACGATCACCGACGCGGATCGGGCCGTCGACCCGCGGGTATTCTCGGTATTCCGGGAGTGGTCCGCGCCGGTCGTGATCGCCACCGGCAAGGCCTTTCCCTACCCCGTCGGGCTGTGTGAGTTCGTCGGCCTCCCGACGAGAGCCATCGCGGAGAACGGGGGAGTGGTCTGCGTAGGACAAAGAGTTGCGATCGAGGGCGACAGCGAGGGGGCCCAGGCAGTCCTGGAGGCCTATATCGAGGCGGGCTACGATCCCGGCTGGGGCGAGGCCGATCTGGCGAACCGCTGGCGGGAGACCGAGGTCATCGTCCGCCGCGAGTCGCCGCTCGCACCCCTCGAGGAACTCGCCGAGGAGCACGGTCTGGAGGTCGTCGACACGGGCTTTGCCTACCACGTCAAATCGCCCGAGGTCGACAAGGGTCGAGGACTCCTCGTCGCCGCCGAACGACTGGGGATCGATCCCGGAGAGTTCGTAGCGATCGGCGACTCGGTGAACGACGTCGATACCTTCGCGGTCGTGGGCGACTCGTATGCCGTTTCGAACGCCGACGAGCGTGCGCGAGCGGCCGCCGATACGGTGTGTGAGAATGCCTACGCCGAGGGGTTCCTCGAAGCGATCGCCGCCATCGAGACCGACGCGGCGAACGAGGACGACGAGCATTGATCGAGAGGGACAGCAGCGAGAGTGAACTGCCGGCCGATCGGCGACAGTGTCGTCAGCAGGAACAGGGCGAAAACGACGGCCGACGACTTACTGCAGTATCCGAAGTCAGGTTCGGGATCGAGAACGGAGAGGAACGGCTGGACGACGATTCAACCGAGGTGTTCGATTATCGAGGCACCTTCGACGTAGACTAATCCGTTGCGCTCCGCGTACGCGCGGGCATCACCGGGCGACAGCGCCCCGCCGCCGTCGGTGAGCATCTCACAGACGGCGACCGCGGGGGGCTTTTCCGCGGCCGCCGCGAGCGCGAGCCCTAATTCGGTGTGACCCTGGCGGTCGGCGAGCAGGTTCGGAGCGCCACGCAGCAGGTGGACGTGGCCCGGCGCGCGGAAGATGCTGCGACCCAGTTCGCTAACGGTGAGTGCGCGGTCCTCGTCGGTGATCCCGGTGTAGGTATCGCGGTGGTTGACCGTCAACGAGAACGAGGAGCGCTCGTCGTAGCCCAGATCGTGATCGGCAGCCGCGGGATGGGCGAGTTCGTTCTGGGTGAAGGGCAGTTCCCAGGCTGTGGCGACGGCATCCGAGAGGGCGACACAGACCAGGCCCCCGGCGTCGTTTCGCAGCTGGGCGAGCGCGGCGGGCGTCACCGCCCGAGCCGGGTAGACCAGATCGGTCTCGCCCTCTCGATCGGCGGCGTCGTGGATCAGTACGGGAGAACCCTCGGCGAAGGCGGCGATCGCCCGATCGAGATCGGTCCCGTCGTCCGCTCGGTCCCCGCCGCGATCGTGAGTGCGGTCGCGATCGGCGGCCTCGGCGTCGGTCGTCGTCGGACTCATCTCAGCGCCCCCCGACTCGGATCGTGACTGGATCGCCGTCGGCCAACTCGAGTTCCGCACGGAGCTTGTCGGGAGCGATCAGTTCGAGCTGGTCCTCGTCGTGGTGGGTGCGTTGGGGTGCGATGACGTGGGCGCTCTCGTAGGTCGCGGTTTCGGTCCCCGTCGTTCCATCGTCGCCGTCCGCCTTGGACATAGACCGGGAGACGACCGTCGCCGGGTAGCAAACCGCGGGCCCATAGGTCCGGTCCTCGTCCTCCCAGCCGTCGATGTGGACCGGCCGGAGCGCGTCGAGTCCAGCCCGGGCACGGACGCTCTCGGAGCCGAGATTGACATTTAGAGTGCCGGGAAACGGCTCGTAACCCAGTCGTTCCTCGAACTGGGCCATGTAGCCGGGGAGCGTAATGTAGTGACGGCCCTCGCCCATCCCGACGGTCACAGTACCGTCCAACTCGATCTCGGTCGAGGACTAGAACAGCCGCCGGTACTGGGCGTACTCGCGGCGCAGCGCGCGCTCGCCGACGGCGGTGACCGTCACCCACTGGCCGTCAGAGACCCGTTCTCGCTCGATCAGCCCGGCGTTCTCCAGGGTCTGGAGCCGACGGGAGGCGGTCTGATTCGAGGCGTCGAGACGCTCTGCCAGTGCGCTACAGGAAACCTTCGAGGAGCCGTCGAACCCGCCGTCGAGAGCGACGATCTTGAGCGTCGCGAGCTCGTCATAACCGACGGCCGATCCGACCGTTGCTGCCATAACCGTCACTCCGCCGGGCACGGGGATAAGCGTACCGAATGTGGCATGCATCACGGTTTCGGAACAACTAGGAGGAGCGGGACGGGAGGTCGCCACCGGACTCGATCACGGCATTCCTCATGCAGACACAAGCCTTATTACCGATCTGTTACGTTTGTGATCATGGCGCGAGCCCTGTCCCCGCGGTTGATCGACTTCGAAGCACGTCGACAGCGAGGAGGCCACTGATGAGTAGGAACGCGGACGTAGACACTGATGAGTCCACAGCGTTCACCGAGGCGACGAAGTCCTGGTCCGACATCTCTTATCACGTCCTTAACAGCTACCTCGAGGCGAACCGCGCGGTCATCGCAGCACTCGGGTTCTCCCCGGGGGAGACGTCGACGACCTCACAATCCCCGCTCTCCGCTTCGACTTCGACGCCGACTTCGCTCCCCTCCGGCGAAGCCAGCGGATCGACCCTCGAACCCCCGGGCGTCGCCGAGGAGTGGGAGACCGAACTCTCGGTCGACACCCGCGAGGAGTTAGGAGTCGGCGAGTACGTCCGGTTCAGCAAGGTCGTGACCGACGGCGACGTGCATGCTTTCGCCGGGGCGAGCGGCGACACGAACCGGTTGCACCTCGACGACGACTTCGCCGCCGAGACGCGTTTCGGCGGGCGGATCGCACACGGCACGCTGGTTTCGGGACTTATTAGCGCCGCGCTAGCTAGACTACCGGGCCTCACGATCTATCTCTCCCAAGACCTGGAGTTCCGGGGGCCCGTCGAGATCGATTCGACGGTCACCGCCGAGTGTGAGATCGTCGAGGACTTAGGTGGGGATCGCTACCGACTCCGAACCCAGGTCACCGACGCGGACGACGAGGTAGCCATCGACGGCGAGGCAGTCGTGCTGATCGACGACATGCCCGAGGAATAGACGGGTCGGTTCTCGGTTCGAGCGCCACTGCGGTAGTTTCGAAGGACGTGAAGTCGATCGTTTTCACGCGCTTCCGGACGAGACGGATCGACCGAAGGCCTGTGCGTTGCCCCGAAGAGCTTACTCCTCGTCGGCGAGCGCCGCGTTCTGCAGCCCCTCGCCCTCCTCGGAGCTAACGGTGAGGTCGGGCACCGATATCGGCTGGCCATCGTCGTCGACCGCCACGTAGACGAAATAGGACTCGGTCGTCGTCTCGCGATCACTGGTATGAGGGTCCTCGCGGAAGGCCTGGAGGCGCACCCGAATGCTCGTCTCTCCTGCCTCGTAGACGTACGCTTCGATGAGTGCGACGTCGCCGACATCGATCGGCCGCCGGAAGTCCACCCGATCGACGTGGGCGGTCACACACGCACCGCCGGCAAAGCGCATGCTCGCCATCGCGCCGACCTCGTCCATCCACTTCACGACGTTCCCGCCGTGGGCTGTCTGGTGGGTGTTCGCGTCGTCAGGTTGGACTATTACGCGGTTCTCGATGTAGGTGTCTACGAGGTCCGGCATAGTTCGATGTCCTCGTCCACGGCCATGAACGTAGTGATACCGCCTCGATCCCCTCTCGGGTTTCTGGATTTTAGAGTAGAAAGTGAAAATATCGTAGTGAGTAGAGAACCCGGGACGGGACCGCGATGGCTACGAGCCACGGTCGGCGAAACGCTCATTCGCCCACCCTCGCTCCCGCCGGTATGCCGCACCTACAGTTCGAGGCGAGCGTCGAGCTACCGGCCGAGGGGAAGCGAGCGTTCGCCGAGTGGGTTACCGACCGGTACGCCACGGAAACGGACACGGGGACCGGCCACGTCGCGGTGACGATCCGCGAACGTGAGGGCCACAGTCTCGTGCTCGGCTGAACGGGCGAGAACGAACCGGTAGTAGTGCTCGACGCCGATATCAGGGAGGGGCGGTCGGCCGAGCAGCGCCGCGCGTTCGCCGAAGGGGTAATCGAGGAGCTCGAAGCTCGATTTTCGATCCCGGCGGAGAACGTCTACGGGATCTACATCGAACACTCGGGCGAGGACTTCCACCTCGTGGAAGGCCGGCTCCAGTCCTGGGAAGCGGGCGACGATCCTGATCTCGGTGCTGATAGCCCGACCGAATGACCGGGAGCGGAGCGAACGAAAGCAGAAACGAGAAAGCACAGGTCGGCGGCCGCTCGGAACCGGAGAGAGGAGAGGAGAAGAGAGGAGAGGGGCTGCCGGGTGTTCGTTCACGATCGTTTCGATAGAAGTAAACGGTCCGCTCCACAGGTATCGGCAATGAGCGACCGGGCCGTGTCCTCCGCCTCCGAGCCACCGCCGGACGCCTCGGAGGAGAGCGGGCGCGTACACGTCGTCGGAACCGCACACGTCTCCGCCGAGAGCGTCACGGAAGTCGAGGAGACCATCGAGGAGAGACGCCCGGACGTCGTCGCCGTCGAACTCGACGAGGGACGCTATCGCCAGCTCAAAGGCCAGACGCCTGACGATCTCGATGCGGGCGATCTGCTGCGAGGCAACACCGTTTTTCAATTCCTGGCGTACTGGGTGCTTTCCTACGTCCAGATGCGGATGGGCGATCGCTTCGACATCACCCCTGGGGCCGACATGCTCGCGGCGGTCGAGACCGCAGAGGAACTCGGCCTCGGGGTCGCACTCATCGATCGCGATATCCAAGTGACAATCCAGCGCTTCTGGTCGCGGATGACCGTTCTCGAGAAGCTACGGATGATCGGGAGCCTGCCGCTCGCACTGGTAGGTATCGGCGGCAGCGGTAGCGGCGAGGAGAAAGACGAGGAGGACTTCGAGGAGTTCGATGTCGACTCGCTCACCGACGCCGACGTGGTGACGGCGATGATCGAGGAGTTCCGGCACTTCTCACCCGGCGGCGCGGAAGCACTGATCGACGAACGGGACGCCGTGATCGCCTACCGGCTGGTCGGTTTACGCGAGGCGGGCCACGAGGTCGTCGCGATCGTCGGGGCGGGCCACCGCGAGGGCATCGAGCGCTACCTCGAGAACTCCGAGGAACTGCCTCCCATCGAGTCGCTCATGGGTGCCCACGAGCGACGCTTTTCGGTCTATAAGGTCTTGGGCTATACCTTCACGCTCGGCTTCCTTGCCTTCTTCGTGCTCGTCGCGATGGCGGGCGCGCGCAACGAACTCCTGTTCCGGCTCTTCGGGGCGTGGTTCCTGGTAAACGGGATCTTCGCTGCCGGGTTGGCGCGGTTGGCGGGCGCTCACCTGACGAGTGCACTGACCGGCGGCGCACTGGCCTGGCTCACGAGCGTCAATCCCTTGCTCGCACCGGGGTGGTTCGCCGGCTACGTCGAGTTGCGCTATCTCGACGTGAACGTCAAAGACATCGGGACGTTGAACGACCTGCTTTCCGACGAGGAACAGCCCCTCGCCGAACTCTACCGGCGGATGACGGCCGTTCCCTTGTTTCGGCTCATCCTCGTCGTGGCACTCACCAATATCGGAAGCATCGTCGCGAGTTTCCTGTTCGTGATCGTCGTCCTGCCGTATCTCGCGGCCGACGTCGGCGGCGTCGACGGGATCGTCCGACTCATGCTCCAGGGCGCACAGAATAGCGCCGACCTCATCCGGGCAACTCTAACGTGATCGACCGAGGGGAAGTCCCGTCGAGAGCGAGCGCTCGAGAGCGGTGGCCACGAGACGGCGAAATCGAGGGAGAAATAGGCGAGGGGAGGGAAAGACGAGCGATGAACTCAAGCGGGGTGAAGCGATGAGCGTCGGGACGCGCGAGGGTTTCGACCTGGCGGTCGCGTGGGTCGCCCTGGGGGTTGCTTTCACCGTCTTCCTCCGGCGCGAAGTGGCGAACGCGCTGTTCGCGGGTTTGGCAGGCGGGGTTCCCGAGGGCCTGTTCGCGGCCGCCGGGAGAGCCTTCGCACTCAGCATGGTCACGGTGGGCGTCGGATTCTTGCTCCACGAACTCGCGCACAAAGTGGTCGCGATCCACTTCGGCCAGCGCGCGCAGTTCCGCGCGGATTACGGCATGTTGCTACTAGCGATCGCCGGAGCCTTCGTGGGGTTTCTGTTCGCCGCGCCGGGTGCGGTCTACCATCGGGGGCGGATCACCGCCCGGCAGAACGGCCTCATCGCGCTGGCCGGCCCGGTCACTAATTTGGGGCTCGCGGTCGTCTTCGCGCCGCTGCTCTCCTCTCCGGGTTTCTTCGGGGAGGTCGGCGCGCTCGGAGTCGGCATCAACTTGCTGCTCGCTGGCTTCAACATGATTCCCTTCGGCCCGCTGGACGGTCGGAGCGTGCTTCGCTGGAGCAAGGTCGTCTTCGTGCTCACCTTCCTTCCGAGTGCCGCGCTCGCGGTCTTCGGCCTGCTGTTCGTCCTCTAGTCGTTCTCTAATCCTCTTCTGATCGTTCCCGGATCAGGCGTTCGGCGGTCGTGATCAGTTCGGCGAACCCCGGCGATTTCCGGTGGAGAGAGGTCGCGAGGTTCCGGTCGAACGGTGTGTTTTTCGCCCTGCCCTACGCGGACACGGCTAATGACTAGAGAAGAGATCGGAGACAAGCGAAACACCGACGAAGAGAGCGACGAGCGGGACAAGGAAGAAAACACGGACGCGGATCGAGAAGAACTCACCTACGCCGGGGCGGGCGTCGACATCAACGCGAGCGAGGCCGCGACGGCGGCGCTCGTGGATGCGGCGAGCGGGCCGGGCGGAGCGAACGGGGAGAGCCAGGGGAACGATACCGGGGAGTACGCCGGCCTGATCGATCTCGGCGGCACGTACCTCGGGCTCGCGACCGACGGGGTGGGCACGAAGCTGCTCGTCGCCGAAGCCCTAGGGGAGTATTCGACGATCGGGATCGACTGCATCGCGATGAACGTCAACGACCTCGTGGCGGCAGGCATAACTCCAGTGGCGTTCGTCGACTACCTCGCGGTCGCCGAGCCCGACGAAGCGGTCGCGGCGGCGGTCGGCGAGGGTCTGAGCGCCGGCGCGGAAGAAGCGGAAATCGAACTCGTCGGCGGCGAGACAGCGGTGATGCCCGAGGTGGTTCGCAACCTCGATCTCGCGGGGACCTGTGCGGGCTTCGCCACGGAGGAAGAGTTGTTCCCCGGCGAGGCTGCGGTCGGCAACGCGCTCGTGGGCTTTCGATCGAGTGGCATCCACTCGAACGGGCTCACCCTCGCTCGGCAGGCCGTGACCCGCGAGCACGACTATACCGACTCGTTTCCCGACGATCCCGGTAGCTCGATCGGCGACGTCCTCTTGAAGCCGACGCGGATCTACACCCACCTCCTCTCCCCGCTTCGCGAACACGGTACCCACGCCGCGGCCCACGTCACCGGCGGCGGCTGGGGGAACCTCTCGCGGATGGGAAACTATCGCTACGCGATCGACGAGGCCTTCGATCCCCAGCCCGTCTTCGCGTTCGTCCAGAACCAGGGGTCGGTGAGCGACGAGGAGATGTACTCGACGTTTAATATGGGCACGGGGTTCGTCGTTACCCTCCCGCCGGAAGACGCCGAAGCACTGTGTGCGGAGACCGACGGGCGGGTGATCGGCCGCGTCGAGGAAGGGTCGGGCGTCGCAGTCGGCGGCGTCGTGATCGAGTGAGCCGCCTCGAACAGGAGTACCGATCGAGCCGAGGGGTCGGAATCGTACGGAACGAGAATCGTACTGGAGGAAGGACTCGACTCGCGGGGGAGTTTATGGGCGGCGGGATCGTTTCGATCCTATGGGACTCGACGTCGAGCCACCGGCACCGCCGGAGCTGAACATCGGGCAGAGCACCGAGGAGTACGAGGATGCGAGCGTTTCGAGCGACGAGTACCGTCGCGAGCAACTCCAGGAGTTCCTCGATGAGGGTGCCTGGGAGGAAGCCTTCGAACAGTGGGCAGCGAGCGCGGCGATGAGCGAGTTCGAGTGGCGGGTGGCTCGCGAACTCGATCTGGTGAGCCGCTTCGATTTCTTCTGGGACGACTTCGCCGACCGGGTGGGTTATCACGCGCCGGGCATCCCCGAGGACTGGCGCGAGCGCGAGATCCATCCCGAACTCGACTCCTGGGGGACGGTCTCTGCGATCAACGCCGGGCTCACGGAACTCGGCCAGATCGTCTGTGAGGTCCTGAAGGACGACTATATCGACTGGGAGGCCGAATACGAGCCGCCCGAGGACCTGCCGGATTTCTGAGAGCTACTCGAGCACCGTCGGCAAGACACGATTGGGGAAAGACCAACGAGCCCCTCGATCGTCGTCGGTTACTCGCGTGGAACGGAGATGTTCTTCAGATCGCCGCCGCAATCCGGACAGCGCCCACCCTCACCGGCTCGATATCCACAATCGATACACTCGTACTCGCCCTCATCTGCCGTATACGGATCGGATCGTACCATGGTAAGGCGTAGCAGGGAGATCGAAATAACTGTTACGCTGTAACACACTAGTCCGACACTGAACCCTAGATGACGTATATATCGTAGCGGCGCTCGGACCTGTCGAGAGGAGTCTCTCATAGCTCTGCGGCGAGCACGAACGTCTCGCGGCGAGCGCTCGCGTGAGTGATCTCGAAGCCTTGGGCCTCCAGATCCGAGACCGCCCGATCGAGGTCGAAGCGCTCGTCGAGCGCGGGACCTTCCTCGCCGGTGCCTGCGGCCGACCAGTCGACGATGCCTACCCTGCCACCGGGCCGGAGAACGCGGGCGAGCTCGGCGAGTGAGTCCCTGTCGGCGAACTCGTGGTAGGTCATCGTCGAGAAGGCGGCATCTATCGCGCTGTCCTCGAAGGGCAGGTCGGCGATCTCGGCGGTGACCGTTTCGACGGTCTCGGGGAGACCCTTCTCGCGATAGTAGTCGTGCATCTCCTCCTGGACGTCGACTGCATAGACCGTCTCGGGATAGGGTGCGACGTCGTCGGTATAAAATCCCGTTCCGCTGCCCAGATCGGCGATAGCGTCCTCGGGAGTAGGATCGAACAGCGCGAGCAGCTCCTCTGCCGAGCAGAACTCGTAGCGCCAGGAGTCCTCCAAGTTGTCGGCGCGCTCGATCGGATAGGTGTGAAAGCCCATGTGATCGATGGGAGGTGGGCAAGGGTATAACGTTCGACCCGAAGCGAAGGAGTAGTGATCGAATCGATTTTCCGGAGCCGACCTAAATCACACCGTCGGCTTCAAGCGCTTCGATCTCCGCTTCGGAGAGCCCGACCTTCTCTCCATACACCGCGTCGTTGTCCTCGCCCTTTCGGGGGGCGCGTTCGATCTCGGGCAGGGCCGCGTCCGAAAAGCGGATCGGCGTCCCGGGGACTCGGATGCCCTCAGGGAAGTCGGGGTGCTCGACCTCGGTCATCATCCCCCGCTCTTCGAGGTGTGGATCGTGGATGACCTCCTCGATGGTCTGGACCGCCCCACAGGGCACGCCGGCGGCGATGAGTCCGTCCTCTAACTCGTGGCGATCCCGGTCGCGGGTCCACTCCTCGATCATCGTATCGATCTCGGCCATGTGGTCGAGGCGTTTCACGTTGGTATCGAAGCGTTCGTCGCCGAGCAGGTCCTCGCGGCCGATCGCTTTCAGCAGTGTCCGCCAGTGCTCGTCGGAAGCACAGAGGATCGCGATATAGCCTTCCTCGGTCTCGTAGGCGTTATAAGGACATTTCGCGAGCGAGCTGTGGCGGTTGCCCGTCCGCGGGGGGACCTCCTCGTCCTTGTAGTAGGAACCGAGCTGGGAGAGCAGCGCCGGAACGACCGCCTCGTACATGCTCGCCTCGACGAACTGGCCCTCGCCCGTGCGCTCGCGCTGGAAGAGTGCGCCGAGCACGCCGGTCGCGAGGTGAATGCCCCCTAAGAAGTCGCCCGGGGCCATGCCCGTCTTCACCGGGGGGCCGTCCTCGAAACCGGTGCCTTCCATGACGCCGCCGGTCGCCTGGATGATGAGGTCCATCGCGCGGCGCTCGCTCTTGGGCCCCGAGTCACCGAAGCCGCTACCGTGGGCGTAGATCAACTCGGGATTCATCTCGGAGAGGGTCTCGTAGCCAAGCCCGAGTTTTTCCATCGTCCCCACCGCGTAGTTCTCGACGAGGACATCGGCGTCCCGGACGAGTTCCTTGAAGATCTCCATGCCTCGGTCGGATTTGAGATTCAGTGTGACGTCGCGCTTCGAGGAGTTGAGCATCACCAGCTCGGGGGGTTCGCCCTCCTCGACCCGGGAGCGAAGCGGCTCGCCGAAGGGCGGTTCGACCTTGATGACGTCCGCGCCGAGACACGCGAGAACGAGTGAGCAGTACGGGCCATTATAGATCTGGCCGAGATCGATCACTTCGATGCCATCGAGGGGTTGGCCCGACTGATCCGACTGGTTGGACTGGCTCATGGGTCGAGTGCCCACGCTTGCCGGAAGGCCCTTTCCCTTGATCGGGCGCTTTCGGACCCCTCACTGGCGTCGATCGAGCCTCGGCCGTCGATTCTCACGGGTTCGTCTCGAGCGTTAGTCCTGGGCCGAGCACACGGGAGGGCGATCGGCTGGTCGCCGTCGCTATCGGTTCGGTTCCGGACTGTAGTAGGCGAGTACGACGCCGAGGCCGACGACGAGGGCCGCATAGCCAAACGCTGCGAAGTAGGTGCGAGTCGATTCGATGAGGTAGCCGGCGATCACCGGCGCGGAGAAGGAGCCGAAGGAGCTCATCGTCGTCAGCGCCGCGAGCGCGGTCGCGGTGACCGTCGGCTCGACGAGCTCCTGGACGTAGGTAAAGAGGATGCCGATTCCCAGTTGGATGAACAACCCGGCGAGCAGCAAGGCGCCGGCGACCAGCGGGGTGAGTTCGGTAAGAGCGATCACGCCCACCAACGGGAGCGTGGCGGCGAAGGCGACAGAGACGATCGGCCGGCGGCGCTGGGAGAGGAAGCGATCGGAGATGAAGCCACTGCCGCTGCGCGAGAGCACGCCGATCGCGGGAAACACCGCGACGAGCAGCCCACTCGCTGCGAGCGAGAGGCCGAGCTCCTCGGTGAGGTAGGTCGGCATCCAGCTATTGAAAAAGACATAGGCCGAGTAGGCCACGAAACCCATCCCCGCGGTCGAGAGGACATTGGGGTCGGTGAGGACGCGTTTGAACTCCGCGAGCTGGGGCTGAGGTTCGGGTTTGGAATCGGAGTCGGCCGTGCCACCATCGGCGCGAGCGGCGCGATCGGCGCGACTGGCGCTGCGGCTCGTGAGGTGAAAGGCCGCCCCGGAGAGGGCGACCGGGATCGAAAAGACCGCGAAGGGAGCGGCCCACCCGAAGCGGGCGACGATCAGCGGGCCGGTGAACTGGCCGACGGCAAAGCCGGCCGGAGCGCTCGTCGTGAAAACCCCGACGGCACTCGCCCGGTTCGTGGCGTCGAAGGTCCGGCCGATGAGATTGATACAGGCGCTCCAGATCAGCGGGAAGGAGAGCCCGGCGAACGCCCGCGCGGCGAGCAGCGACCAGTACGATCCTCCTCGGGCGGCCTGCCAGCTCCAGAGACAGGCGGCGAACAGGCTGACTGCTGCGAGCGTCGCCGCCCACCGGTTGTCGACGCGATCGAGGACGATACCGGCGGGGATGCCGACGAGGACGCCGACCGCAAAGAGCGCGCTCACGATCCAGCTGGCGGCCGTCGCGTCGATGGCCAACTGCTCGGAGAGAACCGGAAGGAAGCTCGCCGGGACGATAATGTAGGCGTTCAACGCGGCGGCGAGCAGCCAGCTTCCCGCGACGAGCCCCCAGGGGCCCTCGAAGCGCTGCCGACCGCTCACCGCGGGGGATCTATCGATACCGCACGCGATACCGGCGCTATCGGCCGATCGTCAGACGAGCGAGCGACGGCACTAAAGTAGTCGAGCATACATCGATGCGACGGCCGGCGAGGAAAAGCACTTCGCTCGATCCATGGACAACAGAGTCCCGCTTCAGCCACGACGAGGAACAGCGTAGTTCGGTATACGGAGGTTGAAACTCCGAGCGACTCGAGCGTTGGAGGATCTGCATGCCAAAGGTATACCCGTCGAGGGGTCGAACGACCAGGTTATGACCCTGGAGTCCAAGGAGCGGCAGGAATCCCAGGAACCCGAGGACGTCATCGAGACGGTGATCGAACGCGGCGAACGCGCGATGGGCGCGATCGCTGACTACGACCAGGAACAGGTAGACGAACTCGTACAGGCGGTCGCCTGGGCGATCTACGAGGAGGAGCGCGCCGAGGAGATCTCCGAGATCGCCGTCGAGACTACCGGGCTCGGAAATGTCACGGACAAGACCGCGAAGAAACGCCGGAAGACCTTCGGGACGCTCAACGATCTGCTCGGCGAACCCTCTGTCGGCGTGATCGATCGCGAGGAGGAGGATGGCATCACCGAGATCGCGAAACCGGTCGGCGTCGTCGGTGCGGTCGTTCCGTCAACGAACCCGGGTGCCACACCGACGAACATCGCCATGATGGCGCTCAAGGGTAAGAACGCGGTGGTCCTCTCACCCTCGCCGAGCGGTCTGGAGACCTGTGAGAAGGTCCTCGAGTACGTTCATACGGAGCTCGAGAAAGTGGGTGCACCGACCGACCTGGTACAGATGGTGCCCCCGCCCGTGAGCAAAGCAAAGACCTACGAGCTGATGGATCGGGTTGATCTGCTCCAGGTGACCGGGTCGGCGAACAACGTCCGCCGGGGCGAACGATCGGGGACGCCGAACTACAACGTCGGAGAAGGCAACGCGGTCTCGATCATCGACGAGAGCGCCGATTTGGCGGCGACCGCCGAGCGGATCGCAACGAGCAAGACGTTCGATTACGCGACGAGCTGTTCGAGCGACAATTCGGCGGTGATCGTCGAGTCGGTCTACGAGGAGGCCATCGCAGCCCTCGAAGACGCGGGCGGCTATCTATGTGATGAGAAGGAGCGCGAGAAACTGGAGGTAACGATGTTCCCCGACGGGCACGGGTCGCTCAGCGGCGAGGTTACGGGCCAGCCGCCCGAAGAGATCGCCGCGACCGCCGGCCTGGAGAGCGCGGCCGCCCGGGAGGCCGAGTTCTTCCTCGTCGAAGGCCAGGGCATCGGCCCGGACTACCCGCTTTCAGGCGAGAAGATCTCGGTCGTGCTCACGACCTTCGCAGCACCGGACTTCGAGGGGGCACTCGAGACCACCCAGGAGATCCTCGATTACGAGGGTAGCGGCCACTCCTGTGGATTGCATACCACCGACGAGAGCCATACCGAGCGGGTCGGACACGCAATCGACGTCTGTCGCCTGCTGATCAACCAGCCCCAGTGTGTCGGCAACGGCGGCAGCTTCGAGAACGGGCTGAACGTCACCCTCTCGATGGGTGCAGGTACTTGGGGCGGAAATCAGCTCGACGAAAACCTCGATTACACTCACTTCCTCAATACGACGACCGTCGCCGAGACGATCGAGCCCGACCCCCCGAGCGAAGAGGACCTGTTCGGCTCGTATCTCGACGAGCACGGAGAGTAGGAGTCAGGCATCGAGTCAGCCCCTGCCCGAAGGCAATCGATGATCGTTCGAAGACGAGGAGAAAGAAGGAGGAGGGAAGAAGAAGGTGAGAGAAGAGAGGACGGTCAGCGGTAGTTCTTGACGAACGTGATCGCGAGCGAGAGTACGATCAGAACCAGCAAACCGACCGAGACGGCGCTGTTGGTGAGAAAGGCTATCGGGTCCTGCTGGTTGAGCAACCACCCCTGGATGAAGCCTGTCTCCGCGATCGAGCCGAGGATGACGCCGAGCACGGGGCTGACGAGCGGGTAGTCGTACTTGAGAAAGACTAGTCCCAGCAGGCCCGCAGCGAACATCACGAGGATGTCGAAGGGTGCGTTGCGAACAGCCAGCGCGCCGACAACCGCGAGGATCACGACCCCTGGGATGATGTAGCGGATCGGGACGTACGCTACCTTCCCGAAGTACCGCGAGCCACTCAGTCCATAGACCAAGATGAGGGCGTTCCCCAGAAACAGCGAGAAGATCATCGCGTAGACGAGCGGGCCGGATCGCTGGAAGATCCCCGGCCCAGGTTGGATGCCGTGGATCGCGAGCGCGCCGAGCAACGCCGCCGTCGAGCCGCTGCCGGGGATCCCGAGCGTGAGCGTGGGGATGAGCGCGCCGCCTTGGGTTGCATTGTTGCTCGCGTCGGCGGCGATGACGCCCTCGATGATCCCCGTTCCGTACCGATCGGCCACCTCCTCGCTCGCCCACCGCTGGGCCTCGTTATACGAGACGAAGTTCGCCACGTCCGCCCCGGCTCCGGGGAGTGAGCCGACGAGGGTGCCGATCGCCGTTGCCCGGAGGAAATCGACCGGCCGTGCGAGGACGTCTCGAATCCCCTCGATCGTCTGCGCGTAGCCCCCGGCCCCGGTAGCACCCTCCCCGCCGGTGTTGACCATCGAACCACGCATCGCCAGTCGGATCATCTCAGTGAAGACGAATAGGCCGATGAGGACGACAATGTAATCGAAGCCGTCCCTGAGAATTGTGAGGCCGAAGGTCGCCCGCGGGCGGGCGAGCTGTGGGTCGTTGCCGACAGTGCCGATCAATAGCCCGAACGCGCCGGCGAGCAGCCCCTTCGTGAGCGAAGCGTCCTTCGCGGCCGGGATAATCGTCAGCGCGAACGCCGATAGTAGGAACAACTCCGGGCCACCGAAGGAAAGCGCGAACTCCGCGATGAAGGGAGCCGCTAGTAGTAGCGTGCTGGCGGCGATGAGCCCGGCAATTCCGGAGACCAGCGCCGAGACAGCTAGGGCATAGACCGCCCGTCCCTGCCGGGTGAGTTCGTAGCCGTCCCAGCAGGTGACGACCGATCCCGGTGCGCCAGGCGTGTTGATGAGAATCGCCGGGATCGAGCCTCCATAGACCGCCCCACCATACGCCGAGACGAGCAGAATAAGCGCGACGACCGGCGAGAGGGGTATCGTCACCGGCGTCAGGAGAATAAGCGTCATGGTCGCCGAAAACCCCGGGATCGCACCGAAGACGATACCGAGTGCCGTTCCGAGTACGACCGCCAACAGGACGATCGGCTGGAATAGTACACCGAGACCCTCGCTCATGACGCCGCTGACGAAAGCGACGGGCATCGACGGGTCAGGTGCCACACTACGAACGAGATCGATCAGTAGCGGAAGGCTTGCATCGATCATCGGTCAGATCGGCACCACGAGCGGTTGGATCGGAACGTTGAGCCAGTAGCCGAACACGGCGTAGACGACGGCCGAGAACCCGATCGAGTACCCGACGAGCGCGGAGAAGTTTCGCTCGCCAAACATGTAGAGGACGACGCCACAGAAAGCGACCGACGGGAGGAGGAATCCTAGCAACTGGACGAGTTGGAAGTACGCGACGCTCGCTACCACCAGGCCCGCGGCGGTATGTCGGTTGAAATACCGGTCAGTATCGGTTCGTTCGTCCCTGCTCTCGGCGTCTCTATCTGCCGCCTCGACGGCCGACATCGCGCGGCTCTCCCCTTTCCGTTCGGTGCTCCCTCCCTTGACGTCGCTGTCACCACTCTCACTCGACGCTGTGTCGTCCCTCTCTTCCGGCTCGATATCGACGATGTGGAAGGCGACCACGAGGAGGGCGAGCGCGAGCGTGACGTACAATAGGGGATGGGCGTACAACACCGATTGGCCGGGCAGCCCCCGGGTATCGAGGTAGTAGTACGCCCCGAACAGGGCAACGAGGCCCGGGAAGAGCGCTTCGCCCGGGTCAAGTGCGATGCGATAGCCACCGGCTCCGAACGCGAGTTCCGGAAATCGTGTGTTTGTCATTTCGGAGAACTCTCGAACCGATCAGTTGCCCGAGAGGTACTGGTCGAAAAGCGGCTTGTACTCGTTCATCTTCGTCACGTTCTCCTCAACGATCTTCTGGGTCTCCTCGGGCGGGTTGTACTCGATGATCTCGCTGAGCCCCGAGAGGTCCTCGGCCCGCTTTCGGTAGGGATCGGCCATCATCGCCTTCTCGTAGGTCGCAACCAGTGTCTCGTAGCGATCGGGGTACTGTTCCTGCAGGCCGCTCGGGGCCAACATCAGCTTCCATTGGACCGTCGCGGGTTCGGGGTAGGGCAGCTCCGAGAGCCCGAGTTCGTCGAAACTCGGGACGCTCGGCCAGAGGCTCTGGGATTCTTCGGTGTGGGTCCCCAGCCCGGTCGCTTTACCCTTGTTCGCAGGGTTGAACGCCCAGGGTTGGTTAACTGCGGCATCGACGTCCCCGGCTAGGATCGCCTTCCGGACCGAAGAACCCCCCTCGAGGTTGACCAACTGAAACTCCAGGTCGTAGGTGTCTTTCACCAAAAGCGCCGAGAGGGCGGTGTTCCCGACCGCGGAGGTGAGTCCAACCGTGACGTCTCCACCGTTCTTTCGGGCGTACTCGAGGAACTCGTTCATATCTCCGTAGGACCGTCCCTTCGGCGCGATCCAGAGGGTGGGATCGGCGTGATTGGTACCGATGTAATCGAAGTCATCGGCGCGATAGGACGCGTCCTGGAAGATCCAGGTCGCGGGCATCTGCGGGAGGTTCCACATCCCGACGTTGTAACCGTTCGGGGTGGCGTTGTACATCTGCTCGCCGCCGATCTGTGTGGACCCGCCGGAATAGTTCTGGACGGCGAAGTTCCCGCCGATGACGTTCGACCACGTCGGCGTGAGCGCACGCGTCGAGCGATCGGTGCCGCCGCCCTGTGACCAGGGAACGACGACGGTGATCGGTTTCGAGGGGTAGCCACCGCCGCCACTGCTACTACTGTTACCGTCGGTCGAGCCGCCGCTACCGCCACCGCCGCCGTTGCCACCGTCGCCGCTGCTATCACTGCCGGAACTGATACCACCGCCGCCGACGCAGCCGGCGAGCGCGCCGACGCCCGCGATGGTCGAGGCCTGCAGGAATCGCCGTCGGGTCGATGCTTCGTCGCGCTCCGCGGTCGGGTCGGAGTCGTTGTGATCGTTCTCGTTCATCATGGGGTCGCTATCGTCGTCGATAGGGACGGAGAAGGAACTCGACTGCCGAGGCGGCTCACCCGCTGCTTGCGGTCTGCTCGTGCTCCCCTTCCCCGCCTTCTCGACTGTAACCCTGATTGCCTACTGTTAAAAACGCATTCCTTTCACACACTGGGTCAATATACCCCTTTTCTCCCAGCATCGCTGCCGAACGCTCGGAATCGTCGTGGGGACGGCGCCGGTACAGAGAGGGAGAGATCATCGATCGCCGTTCGCGCTGCGCTGCTCGGAGAGGTGTTCCCAGACCCCGACACAGCCACAGCTCGGATCGACGTCGTCCAAGTGTGAGGTATCGGGTTCGCTAGACCCCTCTTCGTCCGGAACCTCCGTGGTCGCATTTTCCGTTCGGTCCGCGCCGCTGGTGGCCGATCCCGGGGGGGGGTGGCCGTCAACGAACCGGCCGTCCTCGAGCACCGGCACCGCCCCAAAGACGTCTGCCTGTGCACAAAAGTGCACGTCTTCTTCCCAATTCATCGAGGCGAGGAAGCGGCCGGTATCGGACTCGACGAAGACCTCCTCGGCCGGTCGGAGATCGCCGGTTTCGGCACTCGTTGCCTCACCGGATTCGGCGGCGGGCTCCGAGCCCCCGGCCGTCGCGGGAGCCGCGGTCGCCACCGTGTTCGTACCCGTATTCGCGTCCGTGCCTGCCTCCGTGATTGGCTCGGACAGGTCGCCTTCGGGGGCGCTCGCCGTCACTGGATCGCCGAGTGCCGCCTGGAGGCGACGAGCGAGGGCAACCGCCGTGTAGGTGTCCTCTGGGGCCGGGTCGCCCCGCCGGCCGGCCGGCACGAAGACGACGCGGGACTCGGCGGACAGGCGGTCGCGACAGGTCTCGATCAGTGCTTCGGCGTTGAGCAGCGAGCCCATCACGACGGTGCCCGCGCCGTCAACGCGCTCGACACATCGCGTGCCATTGGTCGTTCGGAGCACGACGTCCTCGCCGTCGAAGAGATCGGCTCGCTCGCGGACCGCGAGAGGGGAGTTCCCCAGATCGAAGCCCTCGATGCGCTCGCCGTGGTGCTCGCCGACCTTGAGGACTTCCTCGCCGAAACGATCGGCCCCGTCGCCTGCGACCGGCACGACGCTTTTCGCGCCGGATTCGAGCAGGGCGATCGCCGTTGCGCTCGCGCGCAGGGCGTCGATAACTACCGCACAGTCCTCTTCGGTAAGGGCCTCCTCGGCGTCCGAAGCGGAAAGAACTGTAACGTCCATCAGTACATCTGCTCCTGGTTGTTGTACCACTTGAATTCCAGTAGGTTATTGGAAGGGTCCTGGAGGAAGAAGGTCCGGTGCTCGTCGCTCTCGCCCTCGAAGCGGATCATCGGCTCCTGGAAAAACGAGAGGTCCCTCTCGCGAGCGCTTTCGAGCAGTGCCTCGAAGTCCTCCTCGTCGGTCATCGTCACGCCGAAGTGCCGGGGATACATCCGTACGTCCTCCTCGTCGACGATCTCCTCGGCCGGGGCTTTGTGACAGACGATCTGATCGCCGTAGAAGTTCAGCGTCAGACGGTCCTCGTAGCGCCGGGCTTTCTCCGCGCCCATGCCCTCGACGTAGAACTCCTCGGCGCGATCGAGGTCGTCGGTTGGGATCGCGAGATGGAAGATGTGTTCGTTCTCAATCATCGACGGTGACCTCCCGTTCGAGGCGCGCTTCGGAGCGGCTTCTCCTCGTCGTGGGTCTCGTTCGACGGCGTCTCGGCGCTGGTCGTTTTTCCGTCGGTCGGTTCTTCGTGAGTCGTTCTCTCATCGGAGTGAATCATATGTAGGGTATCGCTTCGTAACCCCTGACGAAGGGTCTCTAAGGGGATGACGTCGGTCATGTCGATGTTGCCGAGGTTCACCGAAGGACTTAGTTCCTCGATGAACCAGATCTGTTGGTCTTTCCGTGGTGCTTCGAAGAGGATCCGATCGGCCGCGATCTCGGCGGTGAGCCCGTCGATCAGTTCCGAACGAACGCCGCCCTCGGCGTCGTAGACGCCGGTGGTACCGCTCGATCGCCCTTCGGTAACTACCTTCCAGGCGCCCGCGTCGAGTTCGCGGGCGGCCTGTGTGCTCCACTCCTGGGGGGACAGTCCCTCCTCGGAGTCCTTGCGACCGATTTCGGATAGCACGACGAAGTCCTCGGAGAGGTCGTCGATCAGCTCGCATTTCCGGTCGTGATCCATCTCGATGACGCCCGTCGAGACCTCGACGTGGTCGACGCCGAGATCGGCGAGCGCGTCGACGTACTCCTCGACCTGCCCCTGCAACGCGGCGAGTTCGAACAGTGTCCCGCCGAAACAGACGGGAATACCGTATTCCTGATACAGCGCGACTTTCTCGGGAAGACACTCGGTTACGTAGCCGGTGCCCCAGCCGAGTTTGACGATGTCGACGAACTCCCCACAGGCATCCAAGCGATCGCATGCCTGCCCTGTGCCCAGTCCCGGATCGAGAACGTGGGTGAGACCCGTCTCGCGGGGCTTTTCCGGTCGTTCCGGTAGCTCCAGAAAGTCGAGCACGGCTACGTTTCTCCCCGGCGGGTTCGCGGTGGTTCGCCGACGATCGCCGAGCGCGGGGTCCGGCCCGGCTGACGGTCGTCGGTGTATCTGTGCCTCACAGCCGTCCCGTTCGACGCTGATGGGTCTGACATGATGGTATCTATCGACCGAACGTGGCTGACGCGCCCAGCACACAGGGGCTGACGGTCGGGGGCGGGCTACAGCTCCCCCTTTCGGACTCGTCGACGGGTACGGACCCGCCGCGAACGACCGTCCCGACCGAAAGGAACACGGCGGTGCATAAAAACGATGGGCTTTCTAACACCGGCATCATAACCCCTATTTCCCACATGGTTACCGGCACTGCGGACTATCGTTGCGAGTCCATCGGGGGTTGGACGGGACCCATAGACCGCTATGAGAGTCGGTACGTAGCCATGAAACGGTACGGACACACATACGCGTGGATCGGCGTCACGAACCGGAGGTTTCTAGTCACGGTCTCGAAGCAGCCCCGATCGGTAGCGAGGGACCGAAAGAAGGGCGAAAGAGGAAGCAATCGGCGACTCGTGTCGATCGTATCGATCGGACGAATTCGATCACCAAGTACTATCGTGACCGAAGTACATTTGTCGAATAGGGGAGAAGAGGTGAGTGCAAACGACGAGGACAGAACCGGACCGGACGGAGAGTACGGTATCGCACAGCTCAACGACCGGGGCCCGAATAACGATCCCGAAAGAGCTTCGAGAGGATCTCGATCTCGACGAAGGGACCGAATTCGCGGTCGTCCGGCAGGGAGGCGACATCCGCCTCGTGCGGCGGCTGCCGGAACTCGAGACGCTAACGCGGGGTGGAGAGTGGAGCGAGGAAGCATTTCGGGACGCGGGCGAGGCGACTTTCGGAGGGTCGTCAGTGGAATGAGCGGTCGGCGAACGCTACCCGACCCCAACGCGTTGACGATTCAACTCGTCGACGACCATCTCGGACACGCCTACGTCGCCGAGGAGACCGGGCCGGCGCTACGGGCGAGAACACGTTGTTGCTGTTCGGGTATCTACCGCTTCGGGTTCAGTGGCTACTCGGTGAGTTCGGGTTCGGTGCGCTCGACGCTCGAAACGCCGTCTCCTCGTTGCTCCAGCACCCGGCAACGTTCGTAAACGTCGACAGTGAGACGATCCTCGCAGCCTACGAGATCAGCGCCGAGAAGAACCACGATGTCTACGACTGTTTCTACGTCGCGCTCGCCCGCGAGACCGAGGCCGATCGGATCGTCACGACCGATCGGGACTTCGAGCGGTTGTGTGAGGCCGAGTCCTTCGAGTACGTCAACACGGTTCCGCAAGAGGTCCTCGAACGGTTCTCCGAGGTAAACGGATAGCGTTCTCCGACGGTAGGCACCGACCGAGGACAATCGGTGTGGAGCCACTCCGAATACTGCAGGGACGAATCACGAGCGATCGGTCTCGGGTATTATGTCGCCGGCCCCAGTCGAGGACACCATGCGAGCCGACGACACTGGGACAGGGAAGACGGCGGGGAACGGTGACGTTTCGATGCGCGTCGATCACGTGGGGATCGCCGTCGAATCGATCGAGGCGGCCGAACCGGTACTATTGGCCTTCGGCGCGGAGAAGTTCCTCGAGGAACCCTTAGAGGACTTTACCTGGGCGTACTACCGACTCGGGAACGGTTCCCGGCTCGAGCTGATCGAACCTGGTGGGACGAGTGGCGGTGAGACCGACGGCGAGGACGCCAGTAGCGGTGGTGATGGTAATGGTGGTAGTGAGAGTGAGGATAGGAGTTTCCTCACCGACTTCCTCGATCGCTACGGGCCGGGCTTACACCACATCACGCTCGAGGTCGGGGATCTGGACCGGGCGATCGATCGGATCGAAGGGGCTGGGATGGAGGTCGTCGATCGGGCGGACGGAGAGGACTGGCGCGAGACGTTCGTCTCACCGCGGAACCCGACTGGCGTTCTCTTTCAGCTCATGGAGTACCGCGAGGGCTTCGCCGAGAGCCGTGAGGCCGGCACCGAGCTGTTCGTCGGTGGCCAAGCACTCGATGGAGAGTAGCCGAGCCAACCGAAATCGCCGACGGAGCTGGGGGCGAATCGGCTACCGAAGGGGGAGTCCGGATCGATTACAGGAGGAGGGAGGGGCTTACGAGCGGAGAAAGGATCAAGCCGCCTGCGGCCATCGATCGGACCCGTAAGCGAGCCGGAACCGTACGACCACTACGAACCTCGCGGGACCGCCCCGGGTATCGCGCCCGGCGTCTATCGCGTCGTCGGGACCGGTAATCCGGTCGCGCTCCTCAGGGTCACCGATGGAGAAGGACGGCGGCGGGCGACCGGCGAGGTGACCTGCGTTCCGCGGGCGGACCTCGTCGCCGGCTTCGAGCCGACCGAGAACCCCGATATGGGGATCGATCCGATCGGTGCCGCGCGGAACTTGGCGAGCGGCGTCGCCTGGAGCGCGCGGCGACTGTTCTGAACGGAAGAGGCGCGACACGGGGGAAAATGACCGGGACGACGCCGATCAGACGACGACCGATGTGAGAACGACCAGCGGGACCAGAACTGCGAGGTATAGCGCGGCTTCGAGTGCCCACGCCCGTCCGATGGCCCGGCGTCGCTCCCACGAGACCCCACGCGAGCGCTGGAGGACGATCGCTACGAAAAAGCCGACCATCAGCGGGTAGAACGCGAGAACTGCTACGAACACTGCCAGGGGACCGGCTCCCAGCAGACCCTCGGCGACGAGGAGTATCCAGACGAACAGCGGGCCCGACAGCGCGCCGGCGACGTAGTGCACGGCCGAGGCCAGCCGACGGGGAGCCTCGTCGGGGCGGGTCTCAGTGAGGACGCCACTGGCGACCCGCGGCGGCGTCCCGCCCTCCTCGATGCGGGCCATGAGAGCGTCCATCGCGAGCGTCGCGAGCGCTCCGGCGAGGACACCGAGGAGGAGTCGAAGCGCAATCGCGAGCGAGGGTGAGGACGAGACGGCGAGCGGCACCCAGGGATCGAGCGGGAGCGCGAGTCGTGACACGGTTCGACGATAACCCGGGCGGCACATATCGGTTGCCGATCGGCGTACGGCGGAGGTCGATGCTCGGATCGGCTCGCCCGGTTCGCCAATCGTTCCGGGCGAGAGACGACGCCAACGCCGGCCGATCGGGCCGATAGGTCGTCCTCTTCACCAATCGAAGACGTCGAGGCGTTCTGCCTCCCGGAGGATGAACGGTCCGGTGGTCCCGGTTCGTTTCGAGATCGTGGCGAGCCGGAGCATGTAGGCGACGAGAACTAGGAATGGAAGGACGGCGATCGTCGCGCTCGCGCTGGCGACCCAGGTCAGATTGCTGATGCCGAAGGTCATACCGCTAAGAGCGGTCTCGTCGACGTAAAACACCGTTGCGATCGAGACGACTAGCGCCGGGATCGCAGCGTAGATGATCGTCCGCGAGAGATTGACCAGTTCCCACTGGACGTACTGCGTTTTGAAGTACTCCCGGGCCGGGCCGAACAGCGAGAGCGTATCGACTATGTCCTCGAAGGCTTCGCTCGCCTGCTCGTCGATGCTGTCTGTGTGTTCGATCCGCAGCCGTCGGGCCGCATAGATCTTCCAGGAGTAATTGTAGTTGAGCGCCGCTCGGATCACGGCGAAGTCCCCGAAGCGTGCGTCCGCGAGTTCGGTCTCGATCCCTTCCGCGTTCTCGACGACTCGAGAGGCGAAACGATCGACCCGCTCGCCCAACAGCTCGTCGTCGCTTTCGGCGACTGCCGACTGGAGCGCGCTGGCTTGCTTTCGGCTCGCGACACAGAGCAAGCGGAGGTACGTCGAGGGGTCGGGGGATTCGATCTCCCCGGCCGCGCTCTCGATGTCGTCCTGGAGTCCCAGCGAGGAGTCCATCCGATCGCGCTGGCCGCCGACCGGCCCGAGTTCTTGGGAGAGACTCAATTGCGTGATCGAGACGACCAGCGACACGCCGGTGATGACGGCACCGATGAGCCCCTGGAAGGCCGTATCGATCGGATCACCGCTACTTTCCGCCAGCGGGGACGGATCGAGCGTGCTCAGGAGAACGAGCGCGAGAAAGATCGCGACGGCCATCATGGCCACGATCGCCGATCGACGCGCGTCGAGCAGTACCCACAGCCGCGCGCTGCTCTCGCCGGTCCGTGCCTGTCGGTTCGACGCCTCCGGACTACTCATGGCTGCTCACCTCGAAGTTCTCTCGGTCCAGACCGAAAGGCGACGTGCTTGCGAGCGCCTTCGCTACCAGCAGAGCAGGTGAGGACGGATGCGATCGGGAGCGCTCGCTACACACCCGGACCCCGGAATCGAGACCCCACCGCCCCGATCGATGCGAGGTGATTGCCGGGGCGAGAGCGGGGTATTCATGAACCGAGGACGGGTAGGAGGGGCATGACAAACCGAACCATCGTTCCGCCCCGGGAACGCGAATGCGAGCGCTGTGGCCGGCGAGACACCTGGGACGAGGAGGCGGAGGGCTGGCTGATCGTGAGCGACTCGCCGGCCGATCCCTACTGCATCCACGAGTGGGATATCAACGGCCGGTACAACCCCTTCAGTGAGTGAGGACCGATAGGCAATCGAGTTCGGCTAAACGAGGATCGAACCGAGGTGGCGATGTCACTGATGTCTATAACTGTCGGTCAGGGTTCGGTCCCGAGCAGCATCGAGATCGGGCCTGCGAGGACAAATAAGTCGTGGATCGGTCGCTCAAAGAGTGTCCGTCGAGTCAGTCGCGCTCGGGTACTTCTTCCTCGTCGATCTCCGGTTCCTCCTCGGCGAAATCGAGCAGGCGACCGTAGCCCTCGTCCTGAGGCAGGTGAGTAACGATGTCTTGGAGTTGGCCGGTGTCGGTCGCGTCGGCGACGACGCTCATAACGGCCTGGGCGAGCTGGCCGGGCCGATCGGCCAGCGAGTCGAGTTCGACCCGATCGGCGACGCGGGTGGCGAACTCCTCGAAGTCGAAGCGCTGGCCGGACTCGGCTTCCTCTAGGTAGCGATCGATCTCGACGGGAAGCTGGGAAGCCAGATCGTCGGCTTCGCCTGCCTCGATGCGCTCGCCGAGCGTCGTGAGGGTAGCTCGCGTGGCCGTGTCGGCCTCGCCGCGATTCGAGAGATCGGCGCGCTGCTGTACTTTGCCCATAAAGGTATCGTGGTCCATACTCACTCGAAGGGGTGCCATCGGAATAACGACCAGGCCTGCATGCGCGAGGGAGGCAGGCGAGGGGTGATCGGTTGAGCCCGAAATCGAGTGACTGAGACCGGATCGACCGCTGGAAAACGATCGCCCGGGACCGCTCGATCGGGACCGCCTGGGGCCACTGCAGCGGCCGGTCAGTCGGCTTCGGCTCCGGTTCCGGGTTCGCTCCCGGGATCGACCTCGGTGATCAGTTCGGGAGCGTCGTTCGAGGGGTCGTTCACCGCCTGGGAGACCGGGTAGGCCTGCATCCCTCCTGAGTAGGGGGCCAGCAGGTCGTCGAGGTCCCCGGGATCGTCCTCGAGCCAGCGCCGCTCGCCGTCCCGCGGGAGGACGACCGGCATTCGGTGATGGAGAGAACCTACCGTCTCGTTCGCGTCGGTCGTTACGATCGTGAACGTCTCGATGGGGTCGGGCCCCGCCGTGGAGCCGGCGCTGTCATCCTCACTATCGGTGACACCATCTGTGAACGCGCCGAGATCGCTCTGAGTATCGGGCGGCGTCCAGCGCTCCCAGAGGCCGGCTAGACAGAACGGCTCGTCGTCCGCTGCGGTGATCCGGTAGGGCTGTTTGCCCGCGTTGGTCTCGGCCCACTCGTAGAACCCATCCGCGAGCACGAGACAGCGCCGCTGCTCGAAGGGCTCGGCGAAACTGCGTTTCTCGCGTAGCGTTTCGGCGCGAGCGTTAATGAAGTTAGTACTCCTCTCTTCGGCCCACCCCGGAATCAGGCCCCAGTGTAGGCGGGTGATCTCCGTCGGCGAGTCGTCGCGGATCACGGGGAGGTCCTGGCCCGGCGCGGCGTTGTATCGTGGGTCGAGCGAGTCTCGGGGCACGGCTCCGAATCGCTCCTCGAAATCCGTATCGACCATGAAGATCGTATAGCGGCCACACATATAGAGAGAGAGAGGGTCCACACGTCGATAAATACCTCGTCGGTGGAGGGAGAGAGCGACCCTTCGGTACTTCCGGCCCTATCGCTGCTCTCGGTTCCTCTTCGTACCCAGAACGGCGGCAGCCGAGACGGTCGAATAGCAGGGGCGATCAACGCTGGAGACAGGCGAACGCCCGGACGATAGGGGTCGTCCCGGGCGAGGGTATGCCAGCACCACCGTTTTGTGAGTGCCGGCACACGAACGGAGCAATGGCTGGCGAAAGACCGAATACGGACGACCGGACGACGAGCGAGGGGAGCGAGGACGTCACCGAGGCCGCTGGCCGACGGCGACGCGAGCGCGCCAAAAGCGCCGAGGACGCCGCTCGGGAGTTGGATGGCTACTTCGACGACGTCGAATACCCCGTTGCGAGCGAGGACCTCGCAATGGAGTACGGCGACCAGGAACTGGAGATGGCGAACGAAACCGAGTCACTGGGCAGCGTTTTCGACCGGCTGGCTGGCGAGGAGTACGGCTCGCCGGAGGAAGTCAGGGAAGCCGTCCACGGCGAGATCTCCGGCGAAGCGGGCGGCATGGGCGAGGCGAACCCCGAACGGGACCTCGGGACGCTCGACGAGCGCGAGTCCGAGGACGTCGTGGACTGACAGAGAAGAGTCGAGTATCACGATCGAACCGGGCGGAACGCGAACGAGAAACGGTTTGGGAACCCGGTCAGTTGTCGAACGGTTCCTCGTCGCGGTGGGCATTAGGGTTCGCCGAGTTGCGAGCGATCTACTCGCATTCGATCGAGTCCTCGAGTTCCCCTTCGGCCTCCGAGTTCCGTGCGGCTTCGTCTACCTTCTTGTCGGTCTCGACGTCAGCTTCTCCGCCTTCTCAGACGGGGCCGGCGTCGGCCTCGTGTGGATCGGCCTCGTCCGACCGGTTGTCCGCGCTGCCTGCATAGGAAAGCGACACCCCTACCCGGGGGCTCCTCGAAGTGTAAACGAGGATCAAACAGCCCGAGCAGGCCGGTGGACGAATGGGTACGCACTGGCCGACCGAGTCCCTCTGAGCGGCCCGCCTCGGAGAAGGGAAGCGACCGGCGAAAGGCGGCGTCGAGCGGCCTCGCTAGCGGGAGGAGATCGCAGTGACAGGATTCCGACCGTATCGGTCTCGAAACGGTGAGGAAAAACGACGAAGCATTTAAGTAGGATACGATCGTTTCGCTAAATACGAAGCGTGGCTTCCGGGTTTTCGGTTCGTCTTGCCCCGGAGTCAGACCCCTACCTCGAACGGTGACGACATCATGACAGACACTCGATTCAGAACGCGATCAGAGCGCACCGAGGAGCGCGAGCAAAGCGAGGGCGAGCGCACCGATCGGGCGGAGTCGACAGTGACCTGCCCGGAGTGTGGCGGCCGCTTGGTGAGCGACGCCGAGCACGGCGAGACGATCTGTGAGGAATGTGGCCTGGTCATCGACGAGGACACCGTCGATCGCGGCCCGGAGTGGCGAGCCTTCGATTCCAGCGAAAAAGACGAGAAGTCCCGCGTGGGAGCGCCCACGACGAAGATGATGCACGACCAGGGCTTGTCTACGAATATCGACTGGCGTGATAAGGACGCGTATGGTAACACGCTCAGTTCCCGCCAGCGCGCGAAGATGCAGCGGCTCCGGACCTGGGACGAACGGTTCCGGACGCGGGACGCAAAGGAGCGAAATCTCAAGCAGGCCTTGGGCGAGATCGAGCGGATGGCCTCGGCGCTTGGACTGCCTGAGAACGTCCGGGAGACCGCGAGCGTGATTTATCGCCGGGCACTCGACGAGGACTTGCTTCCTGGACGCTCGATCGAGGCGATCTCGACGGCCGCCCTCCACGCTGCGGCCCGGCAGGCAGGCGTCCCCCGCAGCATCGACGAGGTCGCGGAAGTAAGCCGAATCAATCAGATGGAGTTCGAGCGCGCCTATCGGTACGTCGTCCGGGAACTGGGCCTGGGCATCAAGCCCGCGGATCCGACGAGTTACGTCGGTCGCTTCGCCTCGGATCTGGACGTGAGCGACGAGGTCGAACAGCGCGCCCGCGAACTCTTAGAGACCACCAAGCGGGAGGGTGCCCACAGCGGGAAGAGCCCGGTCGGACTCGCCGCAGCGGCAGTCTATGCCGCCGCGTTGCTCACCAACCAGCGGGTGACCCAAAGCGAGGTCAGTGAGGTCGCGGACGTAAGCGAGGTCACGATCCGCAATCGGTACAAGGAACTCCTAGAAGTCGAAGGCGAAGCCCGCGCGGTCGCCTGAAAGGAGTTCTCGTTCTTTTCGATCGCGCTCGTCACCGTTTCTGTCGATCGCGCTCAGAGCGACCGGTCTCTAGTTCGTACTCGCTCCGAGCACTGTCGGAACCACGATAGCGGAATGAGCGCCGGGGGTGAGATTTGAACTCACGAGTCCGTGAGGACAGTTGCTTTCGAGGCAACCGCCTTGGCCAGGCTAGGCTACCCCGGCTTCGATTTCCGGTTCGGACGATCCGTTCTTATCCGTTTCGGTTCGCTCGGTTGGAACGAACTGCGATGGAGCGAGTTCCCAGCCCTCTTTTCCCGTCGAGCTACCTCGTGTTCGCAGGCCCCAACGCCGAACCGGTTCGCTCCCGACCGACCGGCTATGAACGACCAGGTGTTCCTGAGCGGCGTCGAATCGCGCGCGGACCTCGACTCCCGGGAGGGGGCGATGGCGGCCGCGGAGGCGACCCTTCGCGTGCTCAGCGAGCGGATTCGCCCGCGGGCAGGCCGGTGACCTCGCCACCCTGCTTCTCGGGAACTTGGGAAGAGCGCCGACCGGCGCCGAGGGCAAGAGGCAGAGCAGTTCCCGCCCGAGGAGCCGTCGAACGGGTACGCGAGTACGAACCCGAGCAGCGGGCCGACCTCAGCGTCGATCGAGCGAGAAGCGAAGGGGCGTCGCGTTCGGCGAGAACTGGTTGGCCTGCGAGCGAAAGCCCTGCGCTGAACCCAGTGGCGGACGGAGGAACTCCCCGAAGGCAACTCGACCTTCGGTTCGACTATGCGGAAAGAGGAATTCATCAGCGCCGTCAAGCGGCGCACAGAGCTCGATTCGGACGACGCAGCGTACGCGGCGACCAACGCGACTCTCGAAGTGCTCGGCCAGCGCCTCACCGAAGGCGAGGCCGAAAACATTGCCTCCCAGCTTCCCACCCGGCTCGACGAGACGTTGACCGGCGAGAGCGCGGAAGCCGAGGAGTTCTCCGTCGAGGAGTTCGTCGAGCGCGTCTTCGAACGCGAGCGCGAAGGGGCGGGCTCCTCGGTCGCCGATACCGACGAGGCCGAACAGCACATCCGCGGCGTGACCTCGGTACTCGGCAACGCCGTCAGCGGCAGCGAACTCGAGGACGCGCGCAACCAGCTCCCCAGCGAGTTCGAGGCGCTGTTCGAGCCGCTCAACATGAGCGAAGGCCAGCTGTAGACCGCTGTAGACTCGCGAAGCGGACGCGGCAAGGAGCCGCTCGGCCGTGACCGTAGCTGGTCCTGGCACTATCGTTCGAGAACTCGATAGCAGATGCCACGCGAGAACGGAAGCAGGGACCGATGGCGACGCCACCGACCACAAGCGTCGTGAGTCGAGACATTAGAAACGGAAGTGAGGTCGTAGCACCGAACACGAACGCAGAATGGTAATCGATATAGGCGAGTACTGGTTCGTTCGTCTGTTCTTTCGGCGCGCGCTCGGAGTCGTCTATCTGCTCGCCTTTCTCGGGGCGGCAAAGCAGTTCGTCCCCTTGCTCGGCGAGGACGGCGTCGTTCCCTTTAGGGAGTTCACCGAGCAGGTCCCCTTCCGCGACGCTCCGAGTCTCTTCTATTGGGTAGCGAGCGATCGAGCGATCCGGGCTCTGGCCTGGGTCGGCGTCGGATTGTCCGTGCTCGCGGTCACCGGGATCGCCGGGCTGTTCGGCACAGCTAGTTCGATGGTCGTCTGGGGATTACTGTGGCTGTTGTATCTATCCTTCGTGAACGTCGGCCGGATCTTCTATAGCTTCGGCTGGGAGACCCTCTTGTTGGAGACGGGTTTTCTCTCGATCTTTCTCGGCGGAATCGGAACCGCACCACCCGATATCGTCATCTGGTTGCTACGATGGGTACTCTTCCGAGTGATGTTCGGCGCGGGGCTGATCAAGCTCCGGAACGATCCGTGCTGGCGCGATCTCACCTGTCTGTACTACCACTACGAGACCCAGCCGATGCCAAACCCCGTTAGCTGGTACGCCGACAAGCTGCCGAAGCGAGTCCATAGAGCCAGCGTCGGGGTGCACCACGTCGTCGAGCTGGTCGTTCCCTTCTTTTACTTCGCCCCCCAGCCCCTCGCGGCGGTCGCCGGGCTCGTGACGATTTGCTATCAGGGCTGGTTGCTCCTGACCGGGAACTTCGCGTGGCTGAACGCACTCACTATCGTCCTCGCGATCAGCACCTTCGAGGACGCGCTGCTCGCTCCGCTCGCAGCACTCCTGCCGGTCGGGTCGATCACACCGATCGCATCGGTCGCGCAGGTCAGGCCGGTCACGACGACGCCACCCAGCCTCGCTCTCCAGGGGGTAGTCATCCTCGTCTTGGTGGTGGTGATCGTACTGAGCTACTGGCCGGTCCGGAATCTGCTTGCGGATAGCCAGGCCATGAATCGGAGCTTCGATCCGTTGCATCTCGTCAACACTTACGGCGCGTTCGGTTCGATCACCCGCGAGCGCTACGAGCTCGTGATCGAGGGCACCCAGGACGACGAACCCACCGACGAGACCGACTGGGAGCCCTACGAGTTCGAGGGGAAACCGACGGACCCGGGACGACGGCCCCCACAGTGGGCTCCCTATCACCTGCGGCTCGACTGGCAGCTGTGGTTCGCGGCCATGACGCCCCAGCCCCGCCGCCAGTGGTTCCCCGCGTTCGTCGGCAAGCTCTTAGAGGGCGACGAGGACGTTCGAGATCTCTTCCGGGAGGATCCTTTCGACGGCGAGGCCCCGACCCACGTTCGCGTCCGTCGCTATCGCTACGAGTACACCACCGCCGAGGAGAGACGTGAGACCGGCGACTGGTGGAAACGAGAGTTCGTCAACGACTATTACGGCCCTGTCCCCGCGGACGGGTCGGGACGGCGGAGCCGACCGGGAGGGTTCGCTGTTCGATAGCGGCCGGTTCGACGCCGGGAGAGAGCCGTCGAATCGCTTTCGGGACGACGGCCGGCCGAAACCGATTCCTCAGTACTCGGTGCCCTTCCGGGCGCGCTGGCCGGCGTCGATCGGGTGTTTTCCCTTCCTGACTTCGGTCACGAGATCGGCGTGCTCGGTCAGATAGTCAGGTTCGCTATGCCCGCCGGTCGCCACGAGTTCCAGCCCGTCGGGTTTCGATTCGATCAGCTCGACCAGTTCTTCGGGCTCGACCAGTTCTCGATCGGCAGCGTAGAGGACCTCGTCTAAAATCAACATGTGGAGTCCCGCCTCGGGCGAGCCGTCGAGTGCGAGCGGCGAGGTCAGATCGGCGTTTCCCGCCGCGTCGATCAGCTCGCGAGCGCGCTCGAAGCCGCCGCGTGCGCTGGCCGCGTGGTCGTCGTCGGCGCTCTCGTCGGGTAGGGCGTGCCAGCCGTAGTGCCCGGAGTTCTCGTAGGTGAACCCCGGCATCGCGGCGATCGCGTTGTACTCCCCGCGGACGTCCTCGACGCTGGAGGCCCCGCCCTTGAGGAACTGGAGCATGTGGACGCGATAACCATGCCCCGCCGCGCGAAAGCCCATCCCCATCGCCGCCGTGGACTTGCCTTTGCCGTCGCCCCACCACAGTTGCAGAAGGCCGAACTCCTCGGGGGCACTGGCCTCGATCGACCGGGCTTCGGGAGTCCGACCCTTGCCGGGCGTTCGGGCCTGTCGGTCCTCGGCAGTCGTCGAGTTCTCGCCATCGTCAGGTGCGTCGGTCCCGTCAGTGTCGTCGAATCCGACCTCGTGGTCGTCGGGCATACTTCGGGCCACGACGGCCGCCGGTATCAGTCTACGGTCGTAGTGGCGGTCGAACCGAGAGGGGCATAGGAAGGACGCTCACCATCCAGAGGGGTGGAACGGCTGGGTCGAACGCGTCGTCCGAACGCCGTATTCGGCCGTCTCGACCGATCGCGGGACCTCCCCGTTGGGATAGCGCGACCGAAGGCTTCCGCGAACCGCGTCCCTGACACAGGCCCGGGCCGCTGTGCCGATCGGCGTCGCGCTTCCGGCGAAGCCCGCGCGCTCGCCCGCGGGATCACAACCGACGACGACCGCATCGCTCGTCGTCCCCGAAAAACCCGTCAGCGCGAGCAAGGTCGCGGTCTTCGCCTCGACGCTACTCGCCAGCAGCGTCGTCAGGCCCGCGTCGTCGAGCGCGCGGTCGGTGACGATCACCAGATTCACCGTCCCTGTCGGCGGGAAGTCCTCGGTAGCAGCGTCCTCGGCTCCGTCGTCGAGGCCCTCGATGCTCTCGCTGTCAGTGCCGGTAGCACGCCGACGATCGCCGCTACCGGCCACGGCAGCAGCGTCGAACTCGTCCTCGGCCTCGACTCCAGTGGATATCGGGAGCGCCGCGGGGTTCGAGAGCCCGGCGGTAGCGATCGCGGCCACCGAAGCGCTCCAAGCACCACGGGCATGACGTAGCGAGAGGCCGGTCAACAGCGCCGGTCCCGGCTCGGGAAAGCTCGCATCCCGGCGTCGCTCCAGGACGTAGGCGTCGAGATCGGTGCGGGCGAAGCCGGTCGGAACGGAGCAGTTGTACGCCGCATTGGCGACGCGAAACCCACCGCCCCGGCCCGAGGAGAGCCACCGCGTCCCCGGTCGACGAACCCGAAGCACCTCCTCACGGACGGTCGTCTCGACGAGAGAATCGCTATCGCCCGGATGCCGATCGTCGCGGTCGCCGTCGCCGGCCCTTCTCCCGGTGTCGTGTTCGTCCATCCGATCACCCATCAGCGAGGGCCTCCTCAAGAACGGCGAGCAGCCGGTCGTTTTCCTCGGGGGTGCGCACTGCGACTCTGATGTGTGAGTCGAGTCCTCGGAAAGTCCGCGCGTCCCGCAGTGCGAGTCCCTGCTCGCGGGCGGCGTCGAGGAGGTGATCGGCCTCGAGGTCGCTCTCGGCGAGATCACAGCACAGAAACGGGGCCTCGGAGGGGGAGACGTCCAGAGCGTCGGGGAGACGCTCGATCAGGCGAGCCCGTTCCTCCCGAACGCGTGAACGCGTTTCGCGGACGAACTCCCGATCCCGAAGACAGTGCGTGCCTACCCTGGCGGCGGGCGTCCCGAGCGCCCAGGCTCGCCGGGTGTTCTCGATCCGTCTTTGGTACTCGCCGGTCGCGACGGCGAAGCCGGCCCTCAATCCCGGCAGTCCGAAGAGCTTTGTGAGCGAGCGCGCGACGATAATGTTCTCCAGTGGCGGCACGGTGGCAGCGAGTGACTCGCAGTCGGTAAAGCCCAAGAAGGCCTCGTCGACGAGCACCACGGTATCGCTCTCGGCACAGCGCCTCGCGAACGCTCGGAGTTCGGCTACGTCGTACGCGTTGCCGGTCGGGTTGTTCGGCGTACAGCAGATCGCGAGCGCGTGCCCCGCGGGATCGGCTTCGCAGAGCGCGTCCTGGGGGACGAACTCCGGCGTCGCGCCCTGGAGGCGGACTTCGCGGGCATATTCGCTGAAACTCGGATAGGGAACGAGGACGCTATCGTTCTTATGCACCACAGCTTCGATCGCGAGCCGGAGCGCCGCGAGCCCGCCGGGCGTCGGGATCACCTGAGAAGGTTCGCAGCCGACGTGGGCAGCGGCAGCGTTCCTGTACTCGGGATACTCGTCGTTCGGGTAGCGCCGGACACGATCGAGCGCATCACTGTAGACCTCCCTGACGCCCTCGGGAACCCGTGGATTGACGTTCGCGCTGAAATCCAGTAGCTCGAAGTCGTCGCTGCTCCCATGGGGCACCCGACCAACGCTCGCGGTGGCGTCAGGGTCCATCAGCGACCACCACTCGGTGGAGACGAGATTCGAGAGAGTTTTACTTTGCGTTCGGAAGGTAAAGACTCGACGATGGTGACTACTCGCATAGTGCCTCCGCGACAGCCAGATCCGAAGGACGATTGACGTTCACCGCGAGGCGGGCGTCGTAGCTCACCCAGACCGTCTCGTCGGTCGCGCCAGTTTCAGTGTCGCTCTCAGCATCGGTCGCTCCCATCGGGCGGTCCTCGTCGCGCTCGGCCTTCGTGTTTGTCATCTGGTCGCTCGCGACGACGTTCAGACCGGTCGGCGCGAGTTCTCGACCACCCTGGTTCCAGGTCGTGTCGGTGCTCACGCCGAGCTGTCGTTTCAGCGCCCCGGGGACGTAGACCGCGAGCGACCCTCGAGTACCTCCAGTACGGTCGAGCGCCCGATCGATCAGCGCCGAGGAGAGCAGCGGGAGATCACAGGCAACGGTGAGCACGGGAGGAGAGACGCGATCGAGCGCGTAGCCGAGATCCGCGACGTAGCCCTCGCCGGGGGCTTCGAGTATATCGATGGGGCTCGCGTCGGTTCGATCGGTGTCGACGTCGTCCGAAACGTCGAAACGGCCGAGGCCGTCTCTCCGGGCGTCACCGTCGAAGAGGGTCGTGAGGTGACTGCGAGTCTCGGGGGTGTGTGGGGAGAGAACGGGATAGATCGTCTCGACGCGACTTCCGAGCAGCGCGGCGAGCACCCGGTCGATCATCGCTCGCTCACGAACGCCGACGAGTGGTTTTTCGGTCAGGTCGGGGTCGGGGTCGTTTTCGGTACTTTCGAGCCGGGTGCCCTGGCCGCCACACATCAAAACAGCGTCCACGCTACCACCCCCGCATGGATCGCGACTACTCGTCCGAGTTCGTTCGCCGCGCCGAGCACGTCGCCAGTGACCCCGCCCAGTTCGCGTCGCGACCAGGCGAGCAACGCGAGTGCGACCGCCGGGCCCGCGAGCAGCGTCGCGAGCAGTGTCGGTCCGCCGCGGATCGGTGCGAGGAAGAGTACAGGAACGGCGGCCGTCGCGACCGGAACGGCAGAGCGCCAGTCCGAACTCTCGACTAACTGGGAACCGAGGCCCTCGTGGGCAGCCTCGCCGAAACAGACGAGCGTCGCCATGCCGGTCTTCGCGCTCACCTCCGCACAGAGCGCCACCGCGAAGGGGATCGCCGGACCGACGCCGGCACTCACGAGCCCGAACGCACCGAACGCGAGCGCGACGACGACCACCGAGACCGCGAGCGTGCCGGCCGCACCAGTGGCGGGATCGGCCATGACGTCGAGCCGCTCCTCTGCGGTGCCGTAGGTCGCCGCCCCGTCGGCCAGGTCGGCCAGCCCGTCGACGTGGCTGATTCCGGTGAGGAAATAGACGAGAGCGACGTAGAGAACGGCGGCAGTCAGAAGCGGCACGCCAATCCCCAGGAAAGTGGTGACGGGCGCGCCGATAAGCAGGAACGGAAACGCGACGATCGCGCCGATAACGTAGCCTGCCAGCGGGATGGTAAGCGGTGCCCGCCGGAAGGCGTTCCAAGCCTCTTCCGAACGACCGACGGGCAGTCGGGAGAGTGCGCCGAGCGCGCCGCCGAGGGCGGTTAGGACCACGGTAGCCACCTCCGAAGGAACGTTCGAATACGGGCGGACCAGCCGCCCGACAGGGATGATAATACGGATCGCGACGCCTCGCGCTGACCGTCTCGTGAGGCGTCGTGTCGATCGTCCGCCGACGACGGGGCCGATCGATCCTTTTCGTTCGCCGGAGCGATCGCGACGACCAAGCACGCGGCGAGGACGGCCAGCAGGGCCCCGCGTTCGACGACGGCGATACCGGCGTTCGCCTTGGCGACCGTTGGGAGGTCCTTCGAGGGAGCGAGCACATAGGCACCGGGCTTTTCGAGGCGAACGTCGAGCAGTGCGGCGAGCGTCGCCATCGGCCACCCCGCGTTCGGCGAGGAGGGTTCGTCCGCCCACGCGGCCGCCCGGCGGAGTGCGGTCGGGTCGCCGGCAGCGAACGCGAGGGGGACGGCGGTGAGGCGGGCGGGCAGCCACATAATGAGATCATCGAGGCGGGCGGGTGCCCAACCAGTAGGAACGGATCGGTAGCCGAGCATCGAGTCCATCGTGTTCACTGCCTTGACCCAGGCGCTCGCCCCTGCCGCTGCGGGGAGCGAGCGGGGGGCGAAAAGTGCAAAAGCGAGCAGTGGAGCGAGAAATCCATCCGAGAGGTTCTCGCTCGTTGACTCGACGGCGGCGCTTCTGACCTGTCCGGCCGACAATTCCGAACTATCACGCCCGGCGAGCGCTCGCAGCTCCCGGCGGGCCCGTGGGAGGGCGTGCTCGGAATCGGCGACGACCGATCGAGCAGTGCCGGTAAGCATTCGGCGGCTCGTCGTCGCGAAGAGCACGCCCGCGGCGAGAAGCGTGCCGGGGATGCTAGGCGTATCGGACGTGAGCGAACAGCGACGGCGACCGGCAGCGGTGTCGGCGGTAGCAATAGTGGTAGGAGAGATGGGGAGACGGTCGGCCACGGTGACCGCGCCGGCAGCGACGCCAGCGGCCGCGAGCGGAAGCGTGGCGACCGCGCATGCACCGACCGCGTGGGGAAAGCGCCACTCGCGGTCGATCGGGGCAACGAGGCGGCCGAACAGCGCTACCGGATGGATTCGAGCGGGCGGTTCGGCGAGGAGGGTATCGAGCGCGAATGCGAGGCAGATCGCCTCGCCAGCGCGGTACTCGGTCGCGTCGAGTTGTCTCATTTCCCCCTCGCCTCCAGATACGTCGGGAGTTCGGCGAGCGGGACGTCTCCCAGAAGCACGGCCGTCGCGCCGACGTCACCCGCACCGCCGTCGTCGTAGGGGTCGTCGCCGACGTGGATGAGATCGGTAAGCGAGACGTCGAGACCTGCGGCGATCGCCTGGAAGGCTCGTTCGTGGGGCTTGCGCCAGCCGAGATCCGCACTCGAAACGATCGCGTCGAGCCCATTGAGGTCGATCGCCGATCGCTGTAGGGTTCGCTCGACGAGGCCGGAGACGCTACAGTTCGAAAGCACGCCCACTGATCCACGGGAGCCAGCGGCGGTCACTGCTTCGACGGCACCATCGCGAGTCTCGACCGGCCGGTCGAAGGCAGCGAGCACCGCGCTCTCGATCACTCTCTCTTCGGGGTGGACGTCACGGGTCGCGAGCGCGCGGGTCACGTAGGTCGTGATCGAGACCTCCTCGCCCTCGGTGGCGTCGATCGCGGCGGCGGCCTCGCGGCCGGCGGCCTCCCAGTCCACAGGGACCGGGACGTCCCGAGCGTCGAGTTCCGCGGCGATCGCTTCGGGGGTATCCTCGGGCCGGGGAACCGAGACGAGCGTATCGAAGAGGTCGAAGGAGACGGCCACGGTGATGGAAGGAGGGAGAGGGTAAAGAAGGTAGTCCTCGCGGCACGCGGAGCGGGTCGATGAGGAGCGCGACGAGCGGCGAGCGATGCCAGTGTGTAGCGCGTCGAGAGGGTTTATTATCGCCGGACCCCTATCCGTGTCAACTCGTGATAGACCAGCTCAAACGCGTCGACCGTCAGACCCGCGTTCAGTACGGACTGATGGTGATCTTCGGCGGCCTGACGCTTGCTTTCGCGCTCGCGCCGCTCGACGACCTCACCCGCACCGCAGCCGTCGGCACAGCGTTTGGCTTCACCGCCGGGCTCTGGGTCTCCCATCTCATCGGGGTGCTCCAGCGTGCCGCCGAGCAGAACTTGGGCGGCGCTGCCACCTCCGACTAATGGGTGCGGACGACTCGACGTCCGACGGGCAGACCTCGAACGAGTTCTTCGAAGCCCTCACGCCGCTCACCGGGGAGAACCCGAACCTGGGATCGTTCTTCCTCGTCGTCGGAGCCGTGACCTGTGTGTTCATCGCCGTCTTCCAGTTCACACTCCCGGAAGGGATTCGCTTTCTCCTCACCGCGGGAGTGCTTCTCGTCGCCGTCCTGAGCGCAATCGTGGCCTCGCTGTTAGAGACGCTCGGGTACTTCGACGAGGACGTCGAGCGCAAGCGCGAGAGCGAGGGTACCGTCGGGGGCGACAAGAACAAAAGACCCTGGACGCCGACCTCCGGTACCAGGTACTCGCTCCCACCGATCATCAACTTCGACGAGGAACTCAGAGCTTACTACGAGATGTTCGACGGGGACCTCCCCGGTGAGTTCGACGAGTTCATACGGGAGTACAAGCGCCTGAAGACGACCAGAAGTAATCGTGCCAACATCGCCAGCGACCTTCGCGCGGATCTGAACCCGATCAGCGTGCTGTTCGAGGAGGGCTCGCAGGGGATGGAGATCCACGACGAGATCAGCGAACGGCTGTTTCGATACGTTCGGAACGACGCCGCCGACCAGCTCTCGGTGACCGGCACTCGCTTTTACGACGGCGATGGCGAGGAGGTCGACGTGGCGTCGGTGAACGACGAACTCGCGCGCACCGAAACGAACATCGAGAACGAAGGCGAGGCCGTAAGCATCGAGTTGGTCGTTGCGCTCGCAGACGGCGAGGGCAACCTCGTCAGACGCGATACCTATCCGGTCGGAACGGTCAACGCCGGCGCGACGAGAACCTTCGACACGGATGTCTACGTGCCCGCGAACGCGGAACGAGCGAGCACTGCTATAACCACTTCGAGCCCCGGGTAACCCCGTCGCCAGCGCGTAAACGCGGGGTGATCGACTCTCTCCGCGAGCGTGGCCTGGCGCGCCCGGTCGTCCGCTCGGCGAGTCACACCGGCCGGGCGCTCGTGGGGCCGGCGTTCCGGTTTCCTACTCGCGGCCAACGACGTTCGACTCGATGTCACGAGGGTAGTAGGTGAGCGTCTCGGTACCGTCTTCGGTCACCAGAACGGTATCGGAGTGACGATAACCCTCCGTCTCGGTGTAGAGACCGGGTTCAATCGTGTAGATCTGGCCAGGGGCGATCTCGGCGTCGCCCTGCTGGCCGTATTCGTCGACCTGTGCCTCCCAGCCGCGATCGAGGTAGGGCGGCTCGTGGGCTCCGAGACCGATGTTGTGCCCGACGTGGTGCCGCAGGAGATCCACAATCCCTTGCTCCTCGGCGTAGGAAACGACCGCCTCGTCGATCTCGCTCACTGGAACGCCAGGAGCGATCGCGTTGATGGCGGTCTCCTGGAGTTCGCTCATCAGCTCGAAGTAGTAGGCCTGCTCGTTGGAGTACTCCCGGACGAACATCGTCCGCTCGAGTTCGGAGAAGTACCCATCGACGTTCGCCGTCGCGCCAGTGATCAGGACATCGCCCGGCGAGAGGCGCTCGTTGGGAGTGTGGCCATGCGGTAGGGCGGTCTCTTCGCCCGAGATGTACCCCGCGTGCACTGGGCCGCCGCCCCGAGTTCGGACGGCATACCGCTCGCCGAGCGTATCGAGCATCGCCCGGGAGGCCTCCATCGAAGCGCGCTGGCTCACCGTGACTGGGTGTGTGCCGACCGCGGTGTGATCGGCGAGGTAGCGATGGCCGAGGTTCGCCCATCGCGAGGACTCACGAACGAGGTCGATTTCGCTTGCCGATTTCTCCCAGCGCAGCCGCGAGACCCAGTCCTGGGTTTCGACTGTAAGAAAGTCCGATAGCGAGGGACCGTCGTAGCCCATTACGCCCGGCGCACTGTCGGCGTCGGCAGCGACCGTCTCGGCGTCTATTGTCTCTACCATTTCTACCGCTACCTCGAGAGGGGTCCCGCCGGGATAGTCGAAGTAGGAGTGTACTGACCCGATCCGTGGGTTGGGTGAGACGCGTTCGACTTCGAGGCGCGGGACCGTGATCGACACCTGGTCAGGAGAGACGGCCAGACAGACCGGTCGTTCGGTCTGGATGTGGTGAAAGCCGGTGAGGTACTCGATGGCCGTCGCCCCGAAGAATATCGCAGCGCCGGCGTCGGTGTCGGCGAGACGATCACGGACGGCGACGAGGCGGTCGTCGAACTCGCTGTCGGGAACGCGGGTCGGCATGCACCTGATCGACGACCCAGGAACAAAAACCGGACGCCCCTCGGTACTTCGAGGGGGCGTCCGACGGCGGGCATCGCGGAACCCTCATGGGCCGTCCAGACCTCGATGGGACCGATGGATCACGAGCGCTGGAGCGAGGCCCAGGAGCGAACGACCGTCGCCGTCGACGGTCACGAACTCGATCTCGCCTACCGCGACGCGGGGAGCGGCGAACCCGTTATTTTCCTCCACGGGATTCCGACCTGGTCGTTTCTCTGGCGGCAGGTCGCCCCACGATTGGAAGACCAGTTCCGGACGATCGTGCCGGACCTGATGGGCTACGGGAATAGCGACCGACGAGAGGGCTTCGATCGTTCGATCCGCGCCCAAGAGCAAGTGCTCGCCGGACTCGTCGAGGAGCTCGAGCTCGACCGGTTCCACGTCGTTTCCCACGACATCGGCGGGGGCGTTGCGCTCCGGTACGGGGCCCACACCGACGGCCGAATCGACCGGCTGGTATGCTCGAACGCGACCTGCTATGGCTCCTGGCCGGTCGACTACATCGTGGATCTCGGGCTGCCACGGACGACGGAGATGAATCCTGAGGAATTTCGAGACGAACTAAACGGGGCGTTCCTCGGCGGACTCGAACGGGAGGAACCCGACCCCGAGTGGACCGCAGGTATCGAGGCACCCTGGCTCCGGCTGGAGGGCCAGCGAGCGTTCGCCCGCGCGGCGGTCGCGACCAACACCAATCACACGACTGAGATCGACTATGGAGAGATCGATGCCGAGTTGCTCTGTCTGTGGGGCGCGGCGGACGCCGAACAGCCGATCGAGGACGGCGAGCGACTGATCGAGGACATCGGCGGTGAGTGCGTCGGCCTCGAAGACGCCGGTCACTGGGTAATGGAAGACCGACCCGACGCCTACACCGAACACGTCGAAGGCTTCCTCACCGAAGGGTGATGGGTCGGAACATACATGTAGCACCGTTCGATCGTAGGGAGGCCAACAGCCAAGCAGGTCGAAACGAGAGGTCCGCACTCCCCGAATTGAACTTCGAAAGACGGTCACGCTCACGCCGTTCGCGCGCTGCGACTCCCGTACTCAATTCGACTCGATTGGACTCTCGATCTTCGCTACGTTCGTTTCACTCACTAACTCAGATACGAGAGGTCCGCACTCCCCGAATTGAACGGGGGACAAGCCGATCTACAGTCGGCTGCTCTGCCAGGCTGAGCTAAGCGCGGACACTTACGAGTAGGGCCGTCGCCGGACTTAACCGTTTCCTTCGATCGACGAGCATCGAGGGGTGGACCGTCGGACACGCCCGCCGACACGAATCGTACGTCGGACAGCGGCCGTCAGACGCCCGTCAGCCGGCGCGGAAGATACATATCCCTGGGAGACGACCCGTCGGACACCGTTGAGCAAGATAACGTTCCGGGCCGACGACGATCTCGTCCATCGACTGGACGAGTTCGACGGCTCGAAGAGCGAGGTCATGCGGAAGGCGCTGCGCGAGTACGTCGAAGGTAGCGCAGGTCGGTCGCAAACCGGCCGTAAACAGCCCTTGGAAGGTGATTCGAGCCTTGACGACCTCCTCGTCGAACGTATCGATACCCTCGTCGCCGATCGACTGTCGAACGCGTTTGCGCCCGCGCAGGGCTCCGACGTCAACGTAAACATCACGCTCGAAGGCGTAGCGGCCGACTCAGTGGAGGTGTCCAACGAAGAAGAAACAACGCGTAAGACGGGCCGCGAGGAGCCCGCGGACGCGTCGGACGCGGAACGTAAGACGTGTGGACAGTGTGGCGAAACCATCGACGCAGAGCACGTTTACTGCCCTAATTGCGGCGAAAACACGAGTAAAGCGTTCTGTGAATGCGGCGAGGAACTCCGATCAGATTGGGCGTTCTGTCCTGCATGCGGTGCCCGAACGCCCGCTGCGGACGTACTCGAATAGCCCCGCACGGCCACGAAATGGCGTTTGCCGGGCGTAAACTGTCCGTATGCGTTCCGTCTTACGGTAGTCAAAGCTTTTATTATGATTCAGTCAGAGCATACGACTGCGTAAGACGGCCGTCTTACAGCAGACCGGATCGAACCGGAACGGGCCGCCGTGTGGCGGTTTCCGTCTGTAAGACAGACGAGCACACGACCCGCTCACCGTCTTGCTCAAAGGGGACATACAAATCATGGAGCGTGTGACACTACGTATTCCGAAGCAGCAGATCGAGGACGTCGAGCAAATGGTCGAGACCGGGGCCTACCCTAATCGAAGCGAGGCAATCCGTTCGGCTGTCCGTGAGATGATCGCCGAGGAAGACGATCGTGCCGACCGAGCTGAGCGAACCTCCGACCGGCGCTCGACCGATCGTCGTTCGACCGATCGCAGCTGGGCGAAGGTCTGACGATGCAGGACATAGTACAGGACGCCCTCGAGAACGCAGAACGCGAGGAACAGGCCAGAAACGAGGCCGACACCGATATCGACGAGTTCGGTGATCCGCGCATCGTCGTCGTCGGCTGTGGCGGCGCTGGTAACAACACCGTCAATCGCCTCTATAATATGGGCATCGAGGGTGCAGAGACCGTCGCCATCAACACTGACAAGCAGCACCTTCAGATGATCGAAGCCGACTCGCGGGTGCTCGTCGGCAAATCCCTCACTGGAGGACTGGGTGCGGGCGGCAACCCAGAGATGGGCGAGCGCGCGACCGAGATGGCCCGGGGCACCGTCAAGGACGTTCTGGGCGATGCGGATCTCGTCTTCGTCACCGCGGGGATGGGCGGCGGGACCGGCACCGGTGCGGCCCCCATTGTCGCGAAGATCGCCAAGGAGGAAGGCGCGATCGTCGTCGGGATGGTCTCGACGCCCTTTACCGTCGAGCGCGCCCGGACCGTTCGGGCCGAGGAAGGCTTAGAGAGCCTGCGTAGCGAGGCCGACTCGATCATCGTGCTAGACAACAATCGACTACTGGACTACGTGCCGAACCTGCCCATCGGCAAGGCTTTCTCGGTGATGGACCAGATCATCGCCGAGACGGTCAAAGGGATCTCCGAGACGATCACCCAGCCCTCCCTGATCAACCTGGATTACGCCGACATGACCGCCATCATGAACCAAGGCGGCGTCGCGGTCATGCTGGTCGGCGAAACGCAGGACAAGAACAAAACCGACGAGGTGGTCAAGGACGCGATGAACCACCCCCTGCTCGACGTCGATTATGGTGGTGCTTCTGGAGGATTGGTCCACATCACCGGCGGTCCGGACCTCACTCTCAAGGAAGCAGAAGGCATCGCCCAGGACATCACCGGCCGCCTCGAAGCGGACGCGAACGTCATCTGGGGCGCACGCATCCGCGAGGAGTACAAGGGTAAAGTGCGGGTGATGGCGATCATGACCGGCGTCCAGTCCGCCCAGATCCTCGGTCCCGACGCCCAGCACCAGGCTGATCAGTCCCGACGAGCCCTCCAGCACACCGATGAAGGCTATAGCTTCGGCGACGCCAGCGCCGGGAACGCTCAGGGGAGCAGTAGTAGCAATGCACAGAGCGATGGCGGCCGCCTTCCCGAGAGCGAGCGCAATCACGGCCTCGACGTCGTCCGCTGAGGTCTCCGTGCTACGATCGCTCGCCCGCACACCCCTCGACTGACGAACGACCGGCTCTCCACCGCCGAACATCCGGCTGAGTTCGCCCGACGTGCTGTCGGGCGATGTTCGTCGGCGAGCACGATCCGCCATCTTTCAGAGAGAGACGCGCTCGATCAGCGCGAACCGAGGCCCCGACGTGAGCGAGTCGGAAGGGAAAAGCCCGACCGGCCGTCGCCATCGATCCGTCGAGTTAGTCGGCAGCGTGGATGCTTGCGACGAGCTGGCACTTCCGACAATGATCCTGTGTGGTCGCCGCGCCACAGCGCTCACACTCCTCGAGAGCGGGGCCGTTTTCCTGGCTATCAGCGCCGGCCGCCTCGTCAGTGTCATCACCGCGGTACCCGCGGGCCGCGAGGGCGGCGAGTTCCTCGTAGCCCGCCAGTATCGAGTGGCGCGTCCCGGGGTGGTTCTCCTCGAGATCCAGAAGGAGTTCCTGGATCTCGCCACGGTAAGCCTCGCTCGCGTGAGGACACTCGGCCATGTGAACGGGCAGATCGCGCAGGTGGGCGTACAGCGCGATCTCCTTTTCGGGAACGTCCCGCAGGGGCTTCGCGCGCGGGACGAACGCCTCGGTCTCACCACGCTGATCGAACCCCCCTAAGCTCGCGTCGAAGTGTTTCGCGATCTGGCGGATGTCGCCCTCGAGGAAGTTCATTAAGGCGGTCTGGGCCTCGTCGTCCAGGTTGTGACCAGTGAGCAGTTTGTCGGCGCCGCACTCGGTCGCACCTGCTTCGAGCAGATCCCGGCGGAAGACCCCACAGTACGCACAGGGAGCCATCCCCTCGGGGTTCGCCTCGACTACCTCGTCCATCTCCAGGTCGAACTCCTCGGCGTAGCTCAGCGACTCGTGTTCGAGTCCTACTGATTCGACCAGCTCGGTTGCGGCGTCCAGGCTCGCGTCCCGATAGCCCTCGATGCCCTCGTGGATCGTGAGACAGACGAGTCTGATCCGGGGGTCCTCGGCGAAGGTCTCGTCGAGAATCCGGGTGAGAACGACGCTGTCCTTCCCGCCCGAGAGGCCGATTAGCCAGGTCTCGGGGTTTTCGGGGGTGGCGTCGGGACCGATCAGGTTATCCGAGCGGATCCGACGACGCACCCGTTTCTCGACGGAGCGACACAGGTGGGTCTCACAGAGGTGTGTCCCCGAGTACGCCGCGAAGTGAACCGCCGGACGAGAACAGCGGTCGCAATCCATTACCCGTGCTCTCCCCGCAGCGGGTTTGTCGGTTTCGTCTCGGACCTTTTTGTCGTCGGGTGTCCTCGCGCGCCTACGGCGCGCTGCGGGCACCTCTCCTCCAAAAATCTGCACCAAAAAGCCGCTCACTCACCTCCGGCTCGCTCGCAGGAGGAGAACTGGACCACACCGCGAGTGCAGAATCGACAGTGAGTGTCCTTCGAATCGGCGCAAGCCTTTTGTTCGCGCTCGGAAACGTCGGTTGTATGGAGTTCGGATTCCGCGGCGTCTGACGGACTTTTCGGACGTCCGACGCGGGTCATCGGCGCTCCCGGTAGGTTCGATCAGCTCGTTTCCGATCGCCGAGCCACAGCGCTTCGAATACCTGACCCGCTATGAGAAATGCAGGGACGACCACAACGACTGTTCGCATCGATCGTAGAGTACTACGGCTCGCTCAGCGAGTTGCGCGACCGACGGCTCGCGGTACTCGCGCTCGCCAATCTGCTCGATAAAGCCTCGACATCGGTCGTCGTGCCGCTGCTGCCGATCTACGCCGAGCAGTTAGGTGCCGGTCCGGTTTTTCTGGGACTGCTCTTTACGCTCCCGACAGGGGTGAGCACGCTCCTGAGCACGCCCTTCGGCTATCTCGCGGATCGAACTGGTAGGAGACCCTGGATCGTCGCTGGCATGATTCTGGGAGGGCTGTCGGTGCTCGGCGTCGGGCTCGCGGGCGACCCGACGACGCTACTGCTCTTTCGCGGGCTCGACGGCGCGGCGATGGCGATGCGAAGCGCTCCGACCACTGCCTACCTGGGAGACGTCTCCGAGGAGGAGAGCCGCGGCAGCGTTATGGCCGCCTACCACGCCGCCGGCGTGGTCTCGATCGCCGTCGGGCCGGTATTAGGTGGGACGCTCGCGACGATCGGCACACTGGCGACGCCGTTTCTCGTCCTCGGCGGTCTCACGCTGCTGGGTGGAGTCGTTCTCGTCTGGCTCCCACGTAGTGATCACGAGCCGAGGGGCGAATCAGTGTTCGGTGGGACGAGTTTCGGCGGCTCGCTGTCCTCGGCACGCTCGGCGACCGATCACGTCCGCGAACGACTCACCACTACCGTCGGCGCGCTACTGGTGAGCGGGCTCCTGGCACAGATCGGGACGGCCGCACTGAGCCCGCTATTCGCGCCCCTACTCACGGAGACTGTCGGCGGTGGTCCGGCAGCCGTGAGCCTCGCCTGGAGCGGGCTCGGTGTCGGTATTCTCGTTTTCGTCCCCGTCGGCGGGACGCTCGCCGACGGCGCCGGACGGAAACGGACCCTTATCCTCGGGAAGGGGATCTGGTCCGCCGTGACGATCGGGCTCGTTCTCGCCTGGGTGCCGATCCTCCCGGTCGCGTTGATGGCCCTCGGCGGGGTTGCGAGCGCCTTCGTGGGACCGGCACAGACCGCACTTCGCTACGAGTCGGCTCCGGAGGGCGGTGAGGGGTCGCTGATCGGAGCGTACAAGACCACCGGATCGGTCGGTGGGACGATCGGCCCGTTTCTCGGCGGGGCGGTCGCCGGAGGGGTCGGTATCCGGGGCGCGGTGCTCGCGATCGGGGTACTCTGGGCGCTCGACGCCAGTGTGATCGCACTCGGCGTTCGAGATCGTAGCAGGGAAGAGCGAACGACCCGGCAGGCGGCGGAGAGCTAACGGGGAGCGGGAGTCAGTCTCGACGGCTGGATCGAGATCGAAAGGTCAGTCCGATTGCCCCGGTTCGCCCTCGATCTCGCTCGCTTCGGTACCGATCGGGTCCGGGGCGCTTTCGGTAGGTTCAACGGGTTCGGCGGGTTCGCCGGGACGAGCGGGCTCGTCAAGAGCTTCGGTGTCGAGGACCCGTTCACGAGCCTCGCTCAGGTACAGCGCGGAGTTGATCAATCCGATGTGGCTAAACGCCTGGGGGAAGTTTCCTCGGGCTTCGCCCGTCGCGGGATCGACTTCCTCGGCGAACAGTCCGAGCGGACTGGCGTACTCGACCACGGACTCGAAGATGGCTTCGGCCTCCGCGATCCGGCCCGACAGGGCGAGTGCGTCGACCAGCCAGAACGAACAGAGCAGGAATGGATTGTCGCCGCCGGCGACGCCGTCGTCGGCCTCGTAGCGATAGACCAGCCCTTCCTCGGTCCTCAGTCGGTCGAGCACCGCGTCGATCGTCCCCTGGACCCGTGGATCCTCGAAGGGCAGGAAGCCGACGACCGGCAGCAGGAGGGAGGTGGCGTCGAGGTCGGCGTCCTCGCCACTGCCCTCGAACGTACGGGTGAAACTCCCCTGCTCGCCGATCGAGGGATCGAACCCCTCTCGAAGGACGATCGCTCTGATCTCCTCGCGACACGCGCGCCACTCCTCGATCGGGGCGTCGAAGCCCTGGGACTCGGCGAGTGCGATCCCGCGATCGAGCGCGACCCAGCACATCACCTTCGAGTAGACGAACTGTCGCGGTTCGCTCCGGACCTCCCAAATCCCGCTGCCGGGTTCGTCCCAAACCATCCGAACGTACTCGATCAGCCGGCGGACGGTCGGCCAAGTCCCTTCCGAAAGGGTCTCGCCATGCCGGGAGGTTTCCTGGACCGCGAGGACGAGTTCGCCGTAGACGTCGAGCTGGCGCTGCTCGCGTGCGGCGTTGCCAACCCGAACCGGGCTCGACCCGCGATAGCCCTCGAGGCCGTCCAGTACCTCCTCCTCGAGTTCGGTCTCGCCACGGAGCCCATAGATGGGGCGGTAGAGGGGTCCGTCGAGATCGACGAGGTCGCTCTCGGCCAGTCCGAGACACCACGAGAGGTATCGCTTCGCCTCGGCGGTGTTACCGAGCCGGTAGAGCGCCTGGACAGCAAGGGCACTGTCCCGAAGCCAGCTATACCGGTAATCCCAGTTGCGCACTCCCCCAAGCTCCTCGGGGAGGGAGGTCGTCGGTGCCGCCGCGATCGCGCCGGTCGAGTGATGGATCAGTAGTTTGAGTGTGAGTGCCGAGCGGACCACCAGATCGTAGCGCGGGCTGTCGAAGACACACCGGGAGGGATGGGTACACCGACGCGCCCACTCGCGCCAGTAGGCGATCGTGCCCGAAAGCGCCCGTTCGAAGGCGGCCGATGAGAGGGGCTCGCACGTCCCGTACTGGAGGGAGAACCGAAGACTCTCGCCCGTCTCGAGGGTTCGGGTCCCGCGTGCGACGGCCTCGCCGTCCTCGATAGCGAGGGGGAGCGAACCGCCGAGAAAGAGGGATTCGCCCTCGCTACGGGCGAGAACGCCGTCCTCGATGGGTCCGATCGTCGTCTCGGCGCGGGCGTAATCGAAGCGAGGGGCGAACTCGACTTCGATCTCGACGGCCCCGCTGTGGCACTCGACCTGCCGGTAGATCGCTCGCGCGGGAACGTCGGGGATGCGGTCGTTACCGACGACGGGCATGAAATCGGTGAGCGTCACGATACCCGAGTCGGTCTCGAAGGTGGTCTCCAAGACGTTGGTCCGGGGGACGTAGGACTGCTCGCTGTCGTACTCGTCCGTGGGCCGGATGGCGGAAAATCCGCCGCGTTCGGCGTCGAGCAGCGCCGCGAACACGCTCGGGGAGGCGAGTTCCGGGACCGGGAACCAGTCGATCGACCCGTCCGTCCCGACGAGCGAACAGGTTTCGCTGTTCCCGAGGAGACCGTACTCCTCTAAGGACTTGTATTTCATATGAATAGCAACGTAAATAATGGGAGCTTTCGTCACTTAACACTATTGGCCGGTGTGAACCTATACGTACGTAGTAACGAACGGGCAACTTACGGACGAAAGTCCGAGGGGACTTACCTCTACTCGGCCTGGGGGCGGTTGAGTCACGCTAGGATTCTCCCGGTGGGGCCGTCGGCGTCGGCCGGATCAGAGGGTTTTCGAGTCACACTTCGGTATCGGAACTATCGGCGAGAGGAGCGACAGCGGAAACCGTTTTTGTCAGCGAGCGGGTAGGGGACGACGATGGAAGATTCGACGGGAACCGAACGATCGACGGCGATCGAACGGGTCACCCGGCTCGTCGATCGGGTCGCGAGCGACGAGTTGCCCGTTCCCGTACGGGAGGTCTGGGTCTACGGCGATCTAGCGCTGGGTCTCGACCCAATCTCCCGGCTCGACGTCTACCTGACGAAGGACCTCTTGTTCCACGGCGACGCCGATCGGGAAGAAGAGTTCCGCGAGTCCCACGGTATCGAGGGCGTCGGGAAAACGGTGCGAGCCGAGTGGGCCGACGCCCATCCCGAGTTCCTCCGGGCGAACGCCAACGGTCACGCCGCCCCCGAGAAGTGCCTGGCAGCACACCTCATCGAGGGCGACGAGCCGATCCACCTGGAGGTCTGTAACGCGAGCTTCGAGGACAACGTCACCCAGCGGCTACGGGGGGCGATGGCCCGCGGGAACTACGAGCAGATCCTCGACCCGCGCGGGGTGTGTCTCTGGGCCGAGGGGGCTCGCAGCGAGACGGCTTTCGAGAAACTTCGCACCGGCGAGTTCGTCTTCCCAACGCTCGCGGAATCCTTGGGAATGATCGGAATGGACGAAGACGAAGCGAGCGAGGCCGCCGAAGCGGTTTCGACGTACCGAGCGAGTCAGGAGGGGACGACGGTACGTGGTGACGTGGTGTGAGGCGGAATCGACGATCGATAGCCGTCGAAACCGGCGATTCGAACTGGTGGGACCGTTCGTCGATAGTCCGGCCGGGACCCATACGCTATTTGTTCGTGGCGAACGAGATGAACAGCAACCGAACCACGACGCGACGGCGGGCGATCCGAGCTACTGGTCTCCTGCTGACGGCGGGACTCGCCGGCTGTGCGGCCCCCGGCGGTGGGGGCGAGGGCGGGGGTGGAGAAGAAGACGGTGAGGGTGGAAGCGGCGAGGGTGAGCAGGGTGGCGGCGAAGGCGGCGGCGAAAACGAAGGTGGAGGAGGCGGAGAGGGCGGTGAAGGTGAAGAGGGGGGTGGCGGCTATTGAGAAGGGGGGCTCCACCCTGTCCGCAAGAGCTGAACGCCGAGTTCAATCGCTCTCGCCGCGCAGTTGCTTGACGCGTTCGACGTTCCAGGCGTAGCTACGGCCGTCCTCGGTCGGGGTTTCTAAGATCAGTGGCAGATCGCCGAGCACGTCGTGGGTGACGACCGATTTCATGCCCGCGTCGCCGATCTCGCCCTCGCCGATATGGGCGTGTTCGTCGGCGTTCGACCCACAGGGGTGTTTCGAGTCATTGAGATGGAGACACCGAAGCGAGTCGAGCCCGACACGCTCGTCGAATTCTTCGACCGTCTCGGTGACACCAGCAGCGGTCGAGAGATCGTAACCTGCGGCGAACGTGTGGGCGGTATCGAGACAGACCCCGACGTCGGTGTCGGTGTACTTGAGGACGGCTTCGAGGTGGCCGAGCTCACCGCCGAGTTTCGTCCCGCTGCCGGCGTCGCTCTCGATCAGGAGTTCTACCCCGTCGGGCACGTCTAGTTCGTCGATCGCACTTGCGGCGTTCTCCAGACCCTGCTCAACGCCGCTGCCGGTGTGAGCACCGAGATGGACGTTCACGTACTCGATGCCCAACTCCTCGGCGGCGTCGAGTTCCTTCTGCAAACTGGTGATCGACTTCTCGTGCAGGTCGTCTTTCGGGGTCGCGAGGTTGACGAGATAGGAGGCGTGGATCACCCACGGACCATCGATAGCGGCGTTTTCCTCGCGGAAGCGTTCGGCTACTTCGGGATCGACCGGCGGTTGCTTCCAGACCTGTGGGGAGTGGGTGAACACCTGCCCGCAGTTCCCGCCGATCTCGCGCTGGCGGGGCACAGCGTTGTCGATCCCGCCGGCGACCGAGACGTGCGCGCCGATACGGGTGCGTGGAGTCGATCGAGACATAGCCCCGGTCCGACCGTCGGGGACAAAGCGACTTCGACTTCTCGCTGTATGGTATCATTCCGGACGACGGACATTGATCCCACTATGGTTCGTCTGTAACGATACTCGGGCAATGGTGGCCATACCCTACGAGGCGACATTGATCCCACTATAGTTCGTCTGTAACGATGCTAGCTGCTGACTGGTATGAGCAGACATGAGTTACATTGATCCCACTATAGTTCGTCTGTAACCAAGCCCGATTCGGCGGGCGCGATACCCCCTCTTCGTCACTGGGGACATAAGAGTCCCGTCGACCTCCAATACTCGCTCTACCCCAGGGGGTCGACGATCGATGCTCTACGGGAGAACGGTCGACGCCCGGGACTCGGATTCGCACGGACGGTCTCTCTTCGAGAGGGCCGCGAAGTGAGCGGGCCACCCGCCGATTCGCCGTTGTGCCGACACCGTACCCGAGAACGACTGCTACCGCGTCGCCCGGCCGCTTGTCCGACCTCGGTTCCACGCGTCGGTTGTGTATTTCTCTTTCGCGCGCTCGCGTGCGCGCGAGAGTTCGCCGTCGTTCCATCTACCCGGATCGGCGTCGGCCCACTCGCCGAGGGTATCGGCGAGCGCCGCGACCGCCCCGGAGCGCTCGACGTCGGTGTACTCGTCGATGCCGGTCACCCGCTCGCGGAACGCCTCGGAGCTCACCTCCGAGTCGTCGAAGACCGCGAGATGGCGGTCGGCGTCGACCAAGTAGGTGAGTGAACCGTGCTGGACGACCGCGTCCCGCCGCCGATACTGGGCGTTGCCGCTCACCTTCTTGCCCCCGGCGACTACGTCGTGGGCTGGGTGGAGCGCTCTGAGGTAACACGCCGGCTCGTAGATCGCTGGGCGTGACTCCTCGGCGAACGTCGCTTCGACGCCCATACGTGAGAACGCCTCCAAGATCGGCTCACAGAGGAGTTCGTAACACTCCATCAGATCGCTCGGGAGCTCGGCGGCGGGTGCAACGATCGAGTAGGAGATGTCCCCGTAGCTGTCGTGATAGATCCCGCCGCCGCCGGTCTGGCGGCGCACGACGTCGATGTCCTCCCGGTCACAGAACTCCCAGTCGACGGTCTCGGGCTTCTGGTGATACCCAAGCGAGAGCGTCGAGGGGTCCCAGCGGTAGATCCGAAGGGTTCGCGGGCCACCGGCCGCGGCGGTTTCGGCAGCGATCTCGTCGAGCGCCATGTTCGTCGCGCCATCACGAGTGTCCTCGGCGATGAGTCGCCAGTCCCGATCGGCGAGCGTCGTCATACCACGACCAAAAAGTCCCGAGACGAAAGTGGTTGTGACGCTGGCGGGGGCCAGGCGACACCATTGGTGCTTGGAATCTCACTGGAGCAGCGGATCGACGTCCTCGGTCGGTGGGTGGGCCTCGATCGCGGTCGGATCGGAGATCGCGTCAAGACAGTCCGTGACCGTGTGTACTACCTCACCCTCGCGCCAGGGTGCAACACATCGAAGATGGTCGCCCTCCGAGACCGCGAGACAGATAAGAGGCAAGACGAGTTCGGTCTCATGCTCGCCGGTGATCGTCGAGCGAACGGTTCGCGAATCGAAACACAGCGACCGAGGAGGTTCCTGTCGATCGGCCCACGCTTCGAGCCGGTCGATCGTGTCGAGGATCTCCCCGCCGGTCTCGGTTCTGTGGGCCGAGGTCGGTCGCAGCCGGGAGCCCCAGATCGTGAGCGAGACATCCGCGAGTATCCCCCGACCCCGCAGTGCCTGGAGGCGGTCGATCACGCTCTCCTGTTCGACCCGTGCGCCCTCCGGCGAGAGCGAGCGTACGAACAACGACGCGGTGAGCAGTCCGTCTCCATCCCTACGAGCTGAATCGGTGGCTGGCATGATCTGTGAGGCGTGTCCGGATCGGAACCAGTGATCGGTAGGCCGGTCGCCGGCCGACGGTCGCTCGTCGGCCGGGACTCACATAGATGGTCCTCGATAGCATCGCGTGGACACCCCGTGAGATCCCGATCGACGCCCGGAAGCTAACCGCTATCGCATGGTACGCGAGGCCGTCTATGGGAAGAGCGCCGATCGGAACCTGTTCGACGGGAGAGATTATCCGAATAGGATTCGATATCGTGATATATGATTTATAGCGAGCCGAACCAGGGACTCGCGGGGCTTTTGCCCGCCGCGGGGGTAGGAGACCCAATGGTGCGGAACGTCGCAAACGAGATGCAGGATCTCGAACCCGAGGACTTCTACCTCCTGTCGGGTATCGAGCAGGGGATGCGCTACAGCGAGTGGGTTTCTCGGGGGAAACTACCGGAGTTCTCCCGGCTCACCGCCGAGGACGTCACCTACCGGATCGATCGGTGTAAGCAGCGGGGGTTGCTCGAACGCCGGACGATCCAGTACGAGGGCTACCAACTCACCTTCGAGGGCTACGACGCACTCGCGTTGCATACCTTCGCCGAGCGCGGTGCGATCGAGGAGATCGGCACGCCCCTCGGGGTCGGAAAGGAAAGCGACGTCTACGAGGTCCGCTCGTACAAGCCCTTAGCGCTCAAGTACCACCGCGAGGGCTACACCGAGTTCCGGGCGGTCGACAAGGAACGGGAGTACACCGCAGACAGCGAGCACGGCTCCTGGCTCTATACCGCCCGGCAGGCCGCCGAGCGCGAGTACGAGGTGCTCGCCGATCTCTACCCGGGGGTTCGCGTCCCGCGACCGATCGATCAGAACCGTCACGCGCTACTCATGGATCGAATGGAAGGGGTCGAACTCTCGCGTGCGCGTCTGGAACCCGAGCAGGCACGGCCGATTCTTGATCTGATCCTTCGAGAGGTGGGGAAAGCCTACGAGGCGGGATACGTCCACGCCGACATGAGCCAGTACAACGTCTTCGTCGCCAGCAAGGGAGTAACGATCTTCGATTGGCCCCAGGCCGTCGGGACCGACCACCCCAACGCCGAGGACTTTCTCGAACGTGACCTCTCGAACCTGGTGGGGTACTTCCGGCAAAAACATCCCCAGCAGGTGCCCGACGTCGACACGAAGGCACTCGCCCAGGCGATCAGGACCGGGGAGTTCGACTCGATACGCGGGGTCGAAGCGCCGTAAACCTCATATCGCGATACCGAATCGAACGAGTCATCGGAATCGACTGGTGTCTCGGAAGGGCAAGAGGCACCGAAAACGGCGAGAACGCAGGTACGACGGGAAAAACACCCGTGACTGGTCGATCGAAGACGAGCGAAGAGCTAACGAAGCGAGCGATCGCGTCGGTCAGTCTTCGGAAACAGGAGCCGCCTGCGTCGCTGCCGAGTCCGCTTCCTGGCCATAGCGCTCGGCGAGCGCGGTCTGGTGTTCGCGTCGGCGTTCTTTCGCTGTCTCGCTCATCATCCCCTCGCGCCAGGACAGTCCCGCGTCAGTCTTCAACTTCACCGCTTCGACTCCGGGTAGTGTGCCGACACGTTCGTTCGCCTGCTCGATGAAATAGCCGACCATCATGCAGGAGGGCGAGGTGATGCGTAGTTCGATGTCGACCACGCCGTCCTCGATCTCGATTTTCTTGAGCAGCCCCATTTCGACGATGCTGATGTCAGTTCCTCGGGCCTCGCTGCAGGGATCGACGATCCTGTCCAACTCCTCGCGAACCGCGAGCGCAGAGGGTTCGCTCCCCTTGATTTCGTCCGTCTCACTCGTCTCGCTCACGATCAGTACACCTCGGGGGCGGCGTTCGTCGTCGAGAAGGGATCGGCGAGCCCCGACTCGTCGGTCTGGGTGCTGAACTCGTCGTCGGCCAAGCGTTCCCGAGCGGCCTCGACATCGAGACCGACGAGGTCGGCGTAGTTCCGCCCCAGAATATTTTTCTTGTGCTCGTCGGTGATCTCGGGCATGTCACTAAAGGCAATGCCCCGTTGTCTGAGATCGTCGGGCCACTCGAAGTCTCGCAGCGCTTCGAGTTCGGGCTGGGGGTGATAGGCCATCGCCGCCGAGCCCCAGTACATCCGATCGAGGACCGCCTCGCCGCCGATCGAGATGATTTTTGCCAACGTTTCGGCGAAAGCCCGTTCGTTCGCCGCGAGTTGCACGCCCAAGGTCTCCATGTTGATGTGCAGGTTCGGGAAGCGAGCCATCTGCCAGGCGGTCTCCTCGGTGAACGCGAGTCCCCCATGCACCAGCCCGAAGTCGATCTCCGGGAAGTTCGCACACGCGTCGTCGACGTCGCCGGGATGGTAGGGATCGCGGGGCACCGGACCGAAGGGGATCGCCTTGTGGACCTCGATCAGATCGATCTCCAGGGATTTCGCCTTCTCGAAGACCGGGTAGGCGACCGACTCGTCGTCCATGCGCCAGCCCTGATGGAAGTCCTCGCCCCAGTGGGAGGGGTAGAGCTTCAGTCCGACTGGGTCGACGGCCTCGACCTGTTCTTCGAGTGATTCTTCCCAGCCCTCGCGCAGCGGGTCGATGTTCGCGAAGCCGAGGAATCGCTCGGGGTAGTTCCCGACGGCCTCGACACAGTTCTGATTCGCCGTGAGCCCATCGTGGTAGGCATAAAGTGGGAGGGACTGGAAGGTCGCCATGTCCGTGTCGCTCTCGAGAAACAGCATGTTCGCTAGTTCCTCGACGCCCCAGTTACGGACGAACCCATCACGCGTGAGTCGATAGCCCGGTGGCGCGGCCGCATCGACCGTCCCAAAAATCATCTCGGTGATGCCTTCCGCGTGCTGTTCGTTGCGGTAGTTCGCCGGGGCGAGGTTGTAAGCGTGTACCACCGCGTCGTAGATGAACGTCTCTTCTAAGTCGATCATGGTGTTGTAATGTCGGAGCCGGTGTTCGATCCTAGTACGGACCGACACTGTGCTATGTTACTAGCAATCACGTTAATTGTCCTCACTAGCCAGGATCAAAAGGATTCCGGTGAACGCAGTCGCGCGGGTCGGCGGGGCCTCACGGTTCGACCATGATCTTCACTTGCTCGCTACTGGCATCGAGGAGCCGCTCGAACCCTCTATCGACGATATCCTCGAGGGCGATGCGATCAGTGATCAGCGGGTCGGGATCGAGTCGTCCCGCCGCGAGCATGTCGATCACCATGCCGTACTCCTCGCCCGAGCGCGGGCCGGCGAGGTACGCGAGAGTACCGGTGACGGTCCGCTCGCCGAGCACGACGTCGTTCGGGCGTATGGTCGCCGCGTCCTCCCAGATGCTCACGACCGTGGTGGTTCCGGTCGGCCGCGTGCTTCGGAGCGCAGCGTTGAACGTCGCCTCGATGCCGGCGACTTCGAAAGCCCGGTCGGCACCGCCGTCGGTTGCGGACCCAACGGTCTCAATGGCGTCCTCTGCCGTCGGATCGACGAGGCGGTCAGCCCCACAGTCAGCGGCCCGGGCCCGGCGAGCGTCCCGGGGTTCGGAGACGACGATTCGCCCGGCACCTGCGGCTCGCGCGCACTGAACTACCGAGAGGCCGATCGGCCCGCCGCCGAAGACCGCGACCGTATCGCCCGCCCGGAGGTCGGAGCGACGGACCGCATGGAGACCAACGGCCAGCGGCTCGACCAGCGCGCCAGCCTCGAGGGAGACGCCTTCGGCGAGCAGGACGGCCTTCTCCGCGGCGACGACGACGCTTTCGGCGAACCCCCCACCACCGCCGGCCAGACCGACGAACCCCACCGAGTCACAGACGTGGTAGTTCCCCTCGATACACTGGCGACACTCCCCACAGTAGAGAAGCGGGTTGATCGCGACTCGATCGCCTTCCGCGAGGCCCTCGACCCCGTCGCCGATCTCGACGAGGACGCCGCTGAACTCGTGCCCCATGCCGATGGGCGCGGTCTCGCCCGACACTGGATGGGGCTCCTCGTCGGGAACGAAGATCGGGCCGGCTGCGTACTCGTGGAGATCCGAGCCGCAGATCCCCCCGGAGTCGATCTCGACGCGTACCTCCTCGGCCCCCACGCTCTTCTCCTCTACCTCCTCGATACGGATGTCCTCCCGTCCGTGGTACATGGCAGCACGCATGATGGACGGCTAGCCCGGCAGGTCATAATAGTTCCGTAGCTGCCGAGCGGCCGAGGGGACCGACGATCGGGCCGTCGGACGGGTTTATGTACGCGCCCGAACTACGCGGGAGCAACCGAATGGTCACGCTGTTACACACGGCCGACACCCACCTGGGGTATCGCCAGTACCACCGCCCGGAGCGCGAGGCGGACTTCCGCGAGGCGTTCTACGAGGCGATCGAGCAAGCCATCACCCGAGACGTCGATGCGGTCGTCCACGCGGGCGACCTGTTCAACTCCAGTCGGCCGGGGATCGACGCACTATCGGACACATTGGAAGGGCTCAAACGCTTAGCGGCGGCCGACATCCCCTTTCTCTCGATCGTCGGGAACCACGACGGGACCCGCGACCAACAGTGGATCGACGTCTTCGAGTCGCTCGGGCTCGCGACCCGCCTCGGCGAGAGCGGTTATACTATCCGAAGCGGTGAGAACGGAGACGGAACGGAAGCGTCTCAGGTCGCGCTCTACGGGCTCGATCACGTCGAGCCGGGACGGCGGGATCGATTGGAGTACGACTTCAACCCCAAAGAAGCGACCGACGCCGACGCGGCGCTGCTCGTGGCGCACGGCCTCTTCGAACCCTTCCCGAACGGCGACTGGGACGCACGGGCGATCTGCCGGCGGAGTTCCGTCGAACTCGATGCGATCCTCGCGGGCGACGACCACACCAACCAGGAGACGACCCTTTCGGAGTTCGGCACCTCCCTCAGCTATCCGGGCTCGACCGAACGCACGGCCGCCGACCAGCGCGATCGCCGGAAATTCGACCTGGTCGAGGTCTCGTCGGCCGGTGAGATCGAGCGTCGTTCGGTGGAACTCGAGACTCGCGAGTTCGTCTACGTCGACGTCGATATGCGTGAGGGCGACGGTCTCGATCGGGTGCTAGAGGCGATCGAAGAGGTCGAGGAAGAGACGGTTCTCGCCGACGCAGTACTAGTCGTCACGCTCACCGGCGGTGGCGAGCGGGTATCGAGCGGGCCGATCGAGGAACGCGGGCTCGGGCGCGACGCCCTTACCGTCAGGGTCAACGACCGCCGGGAGTTCGACAACGCAGGCGGCGAGTACGGCGAGGTGGCTTTCGCCGATCCCGATCGCGCGGTCGAGCAGCGACGCCAGACCGTAGGCCTGAGCGAGAATGGCCGCGAGATCGAAGAGCTCGTGCGCGAGACCGACGCGGTCCCCGACTCGAACGTCACCGAGACGGTCGAAGCGCGCGTGCGCGAGTGGCTCGATGGGTCCCCAGAAGCGTTCGAACGCAGCGAGCCGGACTCGGCCGACGAGATGCCGGTAGACGCAGGGAGCGAAGGCAATTGGGAGCCAGCGTCGGGAGAGCCGGCGGACGTGACGGCAGCGAACGAAGCGAGTTCCGACGTGGAGCCGACGTCCGAGCCGGCACTCGACGCCGAAGGGGACGAAAGCGCGAGCGGAACCGAGGGCGAACCATCGAACGGATCCGCGGTAGCCGAGGGGACAGCATCCGAGACGGCGGCAGTCGAGTCGGCGATGAAAGGCGGGGAGAGCGACGCGGAAGAACGGAATCGAGGCGAGGACGGCGAGAACGGGACAGCGGGCCGGAGCGAAGAGAACGGCGATCGAACGACACAATCGACGCTCTGGGACTAATCGAGGACTGAGAGCAACGAATGCGATTCGATCGACTCACAGTCAAGGGGTATCGGTGTTTCGAGGACGCGGACGTCCGCTTCGAGCCGGGGGTAACGGTCGTCCGAGGAGTGAACGGTGTGGGCAAGTCCTCGCTGCTCGAGGCGTGTTTCTTCGCACTGTACGGCGCGGCGGCGCTGCGAACCGCGAACGCCACCCTGGAAGACGTCATCACCACCGATGCCGAGCGCTGTTCGGTCGCGCTTTGGTTCACCCACGCTGGCGGGGAGTACCGCGTTCGCCGAGAACTCAAGCGCTCTCAGGACCGGGCGAGCCAGGACGTCGCGGTGCTGGAGACCCCCGAGGGCCGCTTTGACCAGGTGCGGGCGGTCGACGACCGGATCGCCTCGCTATTTCGCATGGACGCCGAGAGCTTTCTCGCCTGTGCATACGTCCGTCAGGGTGAGGTGAACAAGCTCGTCGAGGCCTCGCCGGGCGAACGCCAGGACATCATCGACGGGCTCGTCCGACTAGGCGTGCTCGAAACCTACCGGGATCGGGCCTCACAGGCACGCCTCGGGGTGAAACACGTCAGGGACTCAGTCGCCGGGGCGCTTTCGGACGTGACCGACCAGCTAGAGGACAAAAGCGAAGACGAGCTCCAGGCAGTCCGCAAACGGGTCGGAACACAGTTAGAGGAGATCGGCGAGCGCATCGAGGAGCTCCGCGAAGAGCGCGAGACGGCCGCGGAGCGCAAGTCCGAGGCCGAGGCGACCATCGAGACACAGGAGGAAGCACGCGCGGAGCTGGCCGACGCCCGCAAGCGGGTCAATGATCTCGAAGAAACGATCGAGGAGACCGAAGCGAGCCGTGAGGATCTCGAAGAGGAACTGGAAGACATCGACGAGCGGATCGAGCGGGCGAAAGGAGAGGTCCGCGAGGCACTCGAGAACGCGGCGGGTGAGGGCGTCGATATCGCGGCCGACGCGGAGCGGGCGGCGATCGAGGACACACACGCAGCGGTCGAGGAGGAGATCGAAGACGTCGAGGACGAGATCAGTACTACAGAACTACGCGCCGAGCAGGCACGCGAGCAGCGAGCGGACCTAGAGGAGGAAGCCGAGGAACTCGACGAACGGGCCGAAAAACGTGAACAGCAGGCCCAGGCTCTCGACGAGGAGATCGAAGAGGCAAAAACGGCGATCGAGGAAACGCACGGGGAGATCGAGAGTATCGACGAGCGGATCGCAGAAGCAAAAGGGCGCTTCGAGGACGCACCGATCGAGTTCGGCGAGGCCGAGTCATTGCGTTCGGAAACCGAGGCTGAACGGGAGGACGTCGACGAGGAGTTGACCGGCATCACGAGCGAGCTGAAGGCGACCCGGAAAGGAATCGAGCGCGCCGAGGACCTGCGCGAGGCGGGGAAGTGTCCGACCTGTGGCCAGGACGTCGAGGGCTCCCCGCACGTCCACTCCCTCGACGAGGACCGCGAGCAGGTAGCGGAACTCGAGAGTAGGCGCGAGGAGCTACGCGAGGAGATCGAGGGGATCGACGAGCGGATCGAGCGGGCCGAGGACCTCCGGGAGGTCGAGACGACCGTGGGGATGCTGCGGGACAAACGCGAGGGCAAAACGGAGGTACTGGAGGGGCGCACCGAGGCCATCACGGACAAGAAGGATCAAGCCGAGCGCTACCGCGAGGAGGCGAGCGAGGCGAGCGAGGAAGCCGAGGCGACGCACACCGAACGCGAGGAACGTCTCGAAGAGGTCGAGGCCTACGAGAGCGATCTAGAGGCGCTGCGCGAGCGCCGGGCGGGTCTCGAAGAGCGCGGCGCACTGCTGGAAACGGCGATCGATGCCGAGGAACGGCGTTCGGACCTCGAAACCGAACGGACACGGATCGAAGAACGTCACGAACACCTCGGCGAGTTGCTCGACGAGCGGCGCGAAGGGCTCGAAGAGAGACGCTCACGTCTGATGGATCTCGAAGAGCAGGTCAAGGAGGAACGCGTCGCCGAGGCGAAGGAGACAAAAAGGAAGTGCGAAGAGCGGATCGAGATGATCGACGAGGACCTCGAAGCGGCAGAAACCCGCCGCGATGGGCTCCAGAACCAGCGCGGCCGGATCGAGAGCGAACTCGAGCAGCTCGAGGAGCTCCGCGAGCGCCGGGCGGATCTCGAAGAGCGAGCCGCAGCACTCACGTCGCTCTACGAGGAATGCGAAGCACTCCAGGGGATGTACGCCGACTTGCGCGCGGATCTGCGCCAGCGCAACATCGCGGCGCTCGAACGGCTGGTCAACGAGGTCTTCGATCTGGCCTACCGGAACGACGCCTACGACCGGATCACGCTCGATGGAGAATACCGCGCGACGATCCACGAGAAAAGCGGCGCGACCCTCGCGCCCGGCAAGCTCTCGGGGGGCGAGCAGGTGCTATTCAATCTCGCGCTCCGGTGTGGGATCTACCAGTTACTCGTCGAAGGCGCTCAGGGCACCGCGCCGATGCCCCCGCTCATCTTGGACGAGCCGACCGCACATCTCGATGCGGGCCACATCGAGCGGATCGACGGCGTGGTCTCGCGGATGCGGGAAATCGGCGTCGAACAGACCATCGTCGTCTCACACACCGACGAGTTGATCGACGCCGCCGACCATCGGATCGAAGTCACTCAGCGGGCAGCGACCAACCGCTCGGAAGCCCACGCCGAGAGCGATCTGCTCGTCTGAACAGGGGATCTATCGACACATAGCGAGGTAGCGAGTGCCACACCGACCCTCGTCGCACACGCCAGCCGTGGCTCTTTGCCCACGGGGCGAGTGATCGGTGACCATGAGCGTCCCCGATAGCGAGAGCCCAGCAACGGCGCTTCCCGGATGGCTCGACCGGCGGTCGCTGAAACTGGGACTAACGGGTGGGTTGGTCGCGACCGTCGCGATGACGGCCTTTCGCATGCCGATCTCCGAGTCCCTGCCACCATCGGCACATCTCTGTGCACAGTATCTCGGCGGCGAGGACCCCTCGCAGTACCGGCTCCTCGCGCTCGGGTTGCACCTGCTGTACGGAATGGTCACCGGCGGCTTCTTCGCCTGGGGGTTCACCGACCTGGCCCCGAACGAATCGGGGCGAGCCGAGAGCTATGGACTCCTCCTCGGCTCGATCTATGGACTGTGCTCCTCGCTGTTCGGCATCCACGTCGTGCTCGATCGGCTGCTCGGCCTCGATCTCGATCTGGACGAGGTCGTGATCTTTCACGCGAGCCACGTGATCTATGGCGCGACGCTCGGCGCGTGGATCGCCTCGGAGATCAGCCACGACGAGGGGTGAGGAGAGGTGATCGGGAAAGGTCGGTGATCGTAGCCATCCGGTGGCTCCGGGCGACCGTCCCCGATTCGGATCAACGGGTGCCCCTCAGGTACCGCCGGGTTTGTACCGGATCGCATAGACCCCAGTGTTGGTATCCGAGACGTAGGTGACGCCCTCGTGTTCGACTGCCGACCACGTAAAGGGCGCGGCGTGGTTCAGTCCCTCTGTCTTCGAGGATTCCGGGACCTCTTTGGCGGCCTGGAAGTAGCCCTCCTCGGCCAGTGACTCCCCACTGACGTCGATCGCCAGGAAGCGAGTCCCGCCGTGGTAGTGACCAAGATGGACCCGGCCGTCGGCGGTGACGTCGAAGTTGTGTGGGCTGAGCGTGAAGTTCTCGAAGGAGACGTTCTCCTGCCAGTTCCACTCGTCGAGTCGGGCGACGTTGTCCGTTCCGTCGAAACCCCTATCGAGGCCGTCGGCGTCGAGCAGATAGACCGTCCCCGACGAGCCGTCCTGTTGGCTCGATAGCTCTTGCCCGGCGACGAGGACCCGTGTACCGTCGAGGTAAGTCGGGGCGGGTTCGGCGTAGTGGGCGGCGTTCATCGAGTAATGTCCCAGCATCTCGATATTTGTTGGATCAGCGAGATCGAGGGCGAATAGCCCCTGATCCCAGTAGGAGAGGTAGCCGACCGGGGTGTCGAGTCGCGGGTCGTCCTGGATAGTGATGTCGTGGATGTACGCGAGGCCACCGTCGCCGACGCCGAGGTCTCCGTCGTACGTCCAGCGATTGAGGAGGGCGAGTGCCCCGGTCGTGCGTTCGAAGCGGAAGGCGTACAGCCCCGACGTACCATCACCCAGGTCTTTCACGGCGAAGACGTACTCCTCGCCGTCGATCTCGTGGTAGGTAGCGTTGTGCGGTCCCGTCGTCCAGGCGTCGTAGGTCCCGACGACGAGTGGGTTCGCCGGATCGCTCACGTCGATAGCCTGGAGCGCACTCGCGGAGGCACTCGCACCGTCGCCGTCGGTGTCGGGCTTCGGGTCGGTCTCGTCGAACAACGCGGTGTAGGGCTGTTTCGAGAGGAAGACGAACTGGCCGTCGGCACTTACTTTGACGTCCATCACCGCGGCCGCGGGGTCGTCGTTGCGCAGGAAGGCGACAACTGAGAGTTCGGCCGCCCGGAGTTCTTTCGGTTTCTCGGCGGCGTTGAATTCGCTGATATCGAGGACGGCCATCCCGCGGTCACCGGTCGGGTTATCGGAGGAGAAACAGCCGACGTAGGCGTAGTCCCCATTGGTGCGGAGTTCAGTGATCCCGCCGTAGTGTGGGCTATCGGCCGTGCCGCTCTCGGCCGAGGAGCCGACGGCACCCAAACTATGGTAGTCGAGGAGTTCGGCGTTGCCCGTCTTCCCGTGGGTGCTCGCGTCGGTGTGATCGTGGCTGCTCGAGGTAGTTCCTGTGGAGGTGTCGCCCGAGAACTCGTGGGCGCTCGCGAGGCCGCCGGAGGCGGCGAGCGAGAACGCCCCGCCCGCGAGCGCAGCGCCGGTCGTCTCCAGAACTGTGCGTCGCGAAACCTCACGTCCGTTCGACCCGCTCTTCGGTGCCATCGTATCACTCCGATTGGCGCTCGCCGCATGTCAACGCCGGACCTAACGAGTTAGGGATTCACGGGCGACCGTGGACACGCCGGTCGAAGACGAGACAATACAGTGCGACACGACTCAACAGGACACGACACCGGCCGGGGCTCGGAGCAGTTCCCGCCAAGGCACGACGGACGGAGATACAACGGAAAACGGACGACGGGAGCATCGAGAAGAGCCGAGGGGCGCTATCGCCGTTCAGTAATCGACGAGTTTGATCTGACCGAACGAAGCGAACTGGCCCTTCTCGGCGCGGGAGACGGCATCGACGGCGTCGACGAAGCCCGTACCGATGTTCCAGGGGTTGTAACTGTCCAGTGCGTCATCGGCGGTCGCTTCGATCGTCTTGAGCACGTCGATCGAATCGGGGGTGCCCTCGCCGTTCTGTCGAGCAGCGTCGATCACGAGGGTCGCGATGCCCGCGATCCCCGGACAGGACATCGAGGTGCCCGAGATGGCCGCGTAGAAGGGTTCGTCGTCGGGGTTGAGACCCTGGAGCGGGTCGGTGGGACCCATTGTGCTCATCACCGCGTTGCCCGGCGCGCCGACGCCGTTGCGATAGATGCCGAGCGGCCCGGAAGCGTCGCCGGACTCGTAGTACGTTTCGAGGTTGCCGAGCGCTTCCTTCCGGTCGTAGTTCGTCTCGCCGTCGTAGCTCGGTTTTCGCCCTCTGGAGGAAAAGTCCGTGACCGTTTTGTCGTCTTTGTTCGCGGCGACGCCCAGTACGTGGGGCGCTTTCGTGTAGGCGTTCAACGTGTTCGTTCCCGGCCCGGAGTTCCCAGCCGAGAACACCGGCAGAACGTTTTGCTTGAAGGACTCCCAGGTGGCGACTTCGAGCGAGCCGTCGGGGTTGAAGTCCTCGGGGCCGGAGCTACCGTAGGAATTCGAGACCACCTGTACGTCGGTTTCACCTGCGCGCTTGCGCGCGAGCATGTGGTCGAACGCCGCGACGGCCTTGACGACAAATAGGGACAGGCCCGCCGAGTACACCGTGAGATCGGCCGCGGGCGCCATCCCGCGCCAGTGACCGTCGCTCGCCGAGCCGTCGCCCGCGACCGTCCCCGAAGTATGGGTCCCGTGGCCGTTGTCGTCGGTGTCGGCGTCGCTCGCCGGTAGCCAGATCGTCCCGTCACTGCTCGACAAAGGGTTGACGTAGCGCCAGTGACCAACCAAGTTCTCCTGATGGTCGGGGTGGGTACCGTCGATCCCCGAGTCGATCACGACCGAGTGCACCGACTCGCCCGAATAGCCGAGATCGGTCTGGACGGTACCGGCCCCCGTGACCTCGCGAGCGTCGTCGTTGTGATAGTCGAGTTCTTTGTTCTTCTCGACGTAGCGAACTGTAGCATCGCCCGCGACCTCCTCGATCTGTGTGCCGGTGAGTTCGGTGTAGGCGATGGGCAGCACCTCGAAGGCGTGATAGCCGTTCGCGAGGTCGAAGTCCTCCAAGAGACTGGTGTCGTCGATCGTCTCGAAGACCACCAGCACCTCCTGAGAACTGTCGCTCGACGTATCGAGCGCGTCGTCGATCGTCCCGCCCGAGGACTGGCCGGCGGCCGAACCGATCCCGAAGGGCACGAGCGCACCGGCTCCCGCCGCGCCGACGGTCTTCATCGCCGCTCGTCGCGAGAGTCCCGATCCCGAGCTGTCGCGCGCGTCGTCCGCTTCGTTGCTGTCGGTCATTGCAAGTATCGAACACGGATCGGAGGGGAAAGAAGACCGACCCTAACTCGTTAGGGACTCGAGGGAGCTACCTAACTACGGAGCGTTCTGCTCCGGCAATCGCTGGTCGAAAAAGGTCCCGAGCAGCTTTCGCTCGGCCGCCCGGAGGTGTTCGTGGAGCGTCGGCTTGGCGACGTCGAAGGAATCGGCTAACTCCTCGCCGGAACGCTCGCGGGGCCACTCGAAGTAGCCCGCGTGGTAGGCCGTTTCGAGGATCTCGTGCTGACGATCGGTGAGCGCGTCGGCGAGGGCCCCGCGCAGGCGTGTGCCGCTCGCGTCGGTACGCTCGCGCTCCTGTCGGGCGAGGAGTTCGGTATCGGGGTAGTTCGACTCGAGGGCGGCGAGAACCGCACGGACGTCGGTATCGGTCGGGAACTCGGCGACGATCCGTGCCTCGCCGCCCTCGGCGGTCGCTTCGGTGAGGACCCCACCGTGATCCGCGAGGGCGGCGCTGATCGAGGAATCATGGCCGGGCACAAGAAAGCGGACGACGCTCTCGGTGTCGTTCACGTTCCCACTTGGAGCGTCGCTCACAACCGTCGCCTCGACACCCGCTTCGCTCGCCCGTTCGAGGACTGCCGAGGCCGGCACACCCTCGATGGAGACGAACTCGACGAGCGAGCCATTGGGTTGGGGGACGAGACCCTCGAGGGCGAGGTGGCAGTCGAGATCGGCCGAGAGGCCGAGTAAGAATCGAGAGGGATCACAGATCGCGAGCGTAACCTCGATCACGGTGTCGGTCATGAGCGCGCGACGGCGTTCGGCGGCACTGATCGCATACGCGATCGTCCCGGCGAGTTCGTCTATGACTGTGCGCTCGGTATCCTCGAAGGCGTTCGGATCGGAAGCGTAGATGCACAACACCCCGTAGGTCGTCCCGCGGTAGATGAGCGGAACGGCCGCCACGGACCGATACCCACGATCGAGTGCGGCCTCGCGCCAGGGCTCACAGCCAGATTCCTCGGCGATCTGCTGGACGACCTGGATATCGCCCGTTCGGATCGCCGTCCGAGCCGTCCTCACGTCGCTGGCCTCGCTCCTGTCGATAGCCGTTCCCTTCTCCGGGCTCTCGGCGTCTCCGCCCCCCGCTTCCTGTGCGTCGAGATAGCCGTCCTCGACGCCGGCCCACGTCCGGGGTGTCACCGCCCCTCCCTCGCTCTCGCCGATCCAGGCGAAACGGTAGGGGGTCGCGCTCGCGAGGCGCTCACAGACCTCGCGTTCTACCTCCTCGCGCGTCGAGGCACGAACGAGTGCCCGATCGACGTCGCGGATGACGGCGTTGATGCGATCGAGGCGCTCCAGACGGTCGGCCTGGTAGCGAAGCGCGCGCTCGCGGTGGCGGCGCTCGGTGACGTCCCGGGCCGTCCCCGCCAGGCCGACGATCTCGCCATCGGCGTCGGTCAGCGTCGAGCCGTTGAACTCGTAGGGGATCTCCTCGTCGTCCTTCCTCCGAAGCCGCGAGTTCCTGGTTTGTGCCTCGCCGCCGGCGAAGACGGTCGTCATCGCCTCGGCGACCGACTCGCGGTCCTCGCTTGCGACGAGCGAGAGGGGGTCCATCCCTGCGAGCTCGGCGTCCGTGTAGCCCGTCGCCTCGTTCAACCGATCGTTCCATCGGAGAAATTCCCCTCGATCGTCGATCGCGTAGAACACGTCGGGAATCGCATCGAGTACGCTCTCGGAGAAGGACTGTTCCGCGCGGAGGTCGCGTTCGCGTTCCCTGCGCTCGGTGATGTCCCGGCCGATCCCACACCATCCGGCGACGCCGTCCCCGTCGTCGTTCGCGCTGTCGCCCGCTTTGCCCACACTGTAGGGCGCGCTCGTGACCTCGTAGGGGATCGCCTCGCCCGCCTTCGTGTGTAGCGTTACTTCCCGCTTGATCGATCCCGCTCGGGCGGCACATCGAGTCGCCGCCGAGCGCGATTCCGTGTCCTCCTCGGCAACGAGGTCCTCGGGCGTCATTCCGGCGAGTTCGGCGTCGCTGTAGCTAGTGACCTGGTTTAGGCGATCGTTCCAGTGTGTCAGCCGACCGTCGGGATCGACGGCGTAGAACACGTCGGGCAGCGTATCGAGCGCGCTCGTGAGGAACTCGCGCTCCTCGTACCGAGCGCGCTCGCGCTCCCGATCGTCACGCTCCCGGCGGATCGCGGCGGCGAGGTGGGCAGCCAGTGCCACCGACTCGCCCTCGTCCTGGACACATCGGTCCGCACCCGCCGAGAGCGCCCGGGCTGCTTCGATTCCGTCCGCACAGACGATGACGGTCGGTATCGAGGGAGCGATATCGGCCGCGTCGAGCCCCGAGACAGTCGCCGGCTCCCGGTCGGCAGGACGATAGGCACGAACGATACAGTCGACGCTGCCGACGCGATCGAGCGCCGCCTCGTCGTCGCTCGCGACCCTGACGCCGATGCCGTGTTCGGTCTCCAGCAGTGACGCGACGGCCTCGAAGGAACGCTCGGAATCGGCGAGAAAGAGGGCTTCTGCCGGCGACTCCATAGCGTCGGCCTCGATCGGCGCTACTCGTTCGGGGGAACCCATGTACTGTCACGGTCGTAAATTACACTCCTATTTGAGGTTGTTGGTATCATTTACATTATCTATATTTTCACCTTGGTAGCCACCCTCGTAGGTTCCCTCGTGCTCGGCACGCGCGAGGACGAACTGGGCGATGCGGGCACCGCGTTCGATCTCGATCTCGTGATAGGCTTCGAGGAGGCCCTCGCCGCGGCCGCGGTAGCCGGCGTCCCAGACGGCCGTATCGATCGTACAGGAGTTACGCATGAGCGAGGACCGAGGGTAGACGAACCCGACGTGGCCCTCGGGGACTGCGATCGTCTCGGCGTAGCGAGCGACGTAGCCCCCAGGTGAGAGCCGGTAGGTCGGTATGGCGGCGTCGTTGCTGCCCGCTTCGTCCCCATCGCTGCCGTTTCCCTCGCGAGCGCCCTCTTCCGGCGAGACCGTCTCGCGCTCGCCGACCCGCTTTCCGTCCCGGGCGATGCGACCGGGCTCGCACTGGCGGAAGAGGGCGTCGAGCGTGAGGTCGACGCCGTTTGGCTGTACTTGTTCGGGGTCTACCGGCGAGAGCTGCTCGGCGACGAACGCTCCGGATTCGAACACGCTCTCGCTGTGGGGAGCCGCGGCAAGTCTCTATCGGGTCCGACGGTGCCCCGATGGATCCTCGAAACGACACGAACGCGAGCGCGAGAATACGGGAGAGGGGAAGGGAAGGGATCGACGCCCTGCTATCGGGCGTTACCGCTCGATCCGCTCGGTCTCTTCGGTCTCCTCAGTTGCTTTGGCTTCCTCGGTAGTCATGCCGACGGTGAGAACTGGAATCGGGGCACGGCGGACGACCCGCTCGGTCATGCTACCGAGGAACACGCGATCGAGCCCGGTACGGCCGTGGGTACCCATCACGATCAGATCACAGTCCTGCTCGTCGGCGTATGCGAGAATCGTCTGGGAGGGCGAGTCGTCCTCGACGATCGTCTCGCTGGCCTCGACGCCGACGGCTTCCGCACACTCGACGGCGCGTCCGGTCGCGTTCCGTCCGTACGGACCCTACTGCTCGCGGACCATCCCCGGACTGATCCGAGCAGCCTGGCTGTGGGTGTCGATCACGTAGAGTACCTCGAGGACGGCATCGTGGCGCGCGGCGGGATCGACCGCGAACCGGCGGCGTGCCGGTCGACCGGCACGCCGGACGATAGGTGTCTACACGGCAGGGGAACGCACCGGATTTATATTCGCTCGCCGTCGATCACCGTGTATGGGTCAGACAGTCACCGAAAAGATTCTCAGCGACCACCTCGCTGACGGCGAACTCGAGGTGGGCGAGGAGATCGGTATCGACATCGATCAGGTCCTCACCCAGGATACAACGGGTACGCTGGTCTGGTTGCAGTTCGAGGCCCTCGGTCTGGACGAGGTCCAGACCGAACTCGCCGCCCAGTACTGCGACCACCAGACCTACCAGTTCGACTTCAAGAACAGCGACGACCACCGGTTCCTCCGGTCGGCGGCAGGGACCTTCGGTGCACACTTCTCGCGGCCCGGGAATGGCATCTGTCACAACGTCCACCGCGAGAACTTCGCCGCGCCCGGAAAGACCCTCTTAGGGTCGGACTCACACACGCCGACCCCAGGAGGGCTGGGTCAGCTCGCGATCGGGTCGGGAGGACTGGACGTCGCGGTCGCGATGGGTGGGGGACCGTACTACATCGAGATGCCGGAAGTCGTCAACGTCCACCTGGAAGGCGAACTGCCGGAGTGGGCGACCGCGAAGGACGTCATCTTGGAGATGCTGCGTCGCCTCTCCGTGAAGGGAGGCGTCGGGAAGATCCTCGAGTACACCGGCCCCGGCGCGGCGAGCCTCTCGGTCCCAGAGCGGATGACGATCACGAACATGGGCACCGAACTCGGGGCGACCTCCTCGCTCTTCGGTACCGACGAGAGGACCGAAGAGTACTTACAGAAGCTCGGCCGGAGCGATCAGTACACCGAACTCCAGCCCGACCAGGACGCCGAGTACGCCGATCAGATCACGGTCGATCTCAGCGATCTAGAGCCGCTCATCGCCCAGCCCTCCATGCCCGACAACGTCGTCCCGGTGGGCGAGGCAGCGGGCCAGTCGGTCGATCAGGTCATCGTCGGCTCGTGTACGAACGGCGGCTACGAGGACATCCTGCCCGCCGCGAAGATGCTAGAAGGACGTGAGATCAACAAGAAAACCGAGATGATCGTCGCGCCCGGCTCGAAACAGGCCTCCGAAATCCTTGCCCGTCAGGGCATGACCGCCGAACTCATGGCCGCCGGCGTCAACTTCTCGGAAGCGACCTGTGGAGCCTGCATCGGGATCGGCCACGTACCGGCGTCGGATTCAGTCTCGTTGCGAACGTTCAATCGCAACTTCGAGGGCCGCTCGGGCATCGAGGACGACTCGGTGTATCTCTGTTCGCCGGAAGTCGCCGCGGCCGCCGCGCTCAAAGGCGAGATAATCGATCCCCGGGACCTCGCCGAGGAACTCGGCGATCTCGAAGCGCCCGGCTTCGAGCTCCCCGAGGAGTACAGCGGGTCGAAAGCCGACCTCATCGCACCCGAAGAACGGGTCGACGACGGCCTCGTCAAGGGTCCGAACATCGGCGACGTTCCCCTCAAGGACCCCTTGGAGGAACACCTCGCCGGCCCGACCCTGCTCAAGATGGATGATAATATCACGACCGACCACATTATCCCGGCGACCCAGGACATCCTGATGTACCGGTCTAACATCCCCAAGCTCTCCGAGTTCACCTTATCGAGAGTGGACGAGGACTTCGCCCAGCGCGCGCTCGATTCCGACGGTGGCTTCCTCGTCGCTGGGGAGAACTACGGCCAAGGGAGTTCACGGGAACACGCCGCGCTCTGTCCGATGTACCTGGGCGTCGAAGGCGTTCTCGCCCAGTCCTTCGCCCGCATCCACAAGGCGAACCTCTTCAACTTCGGGCTGCTCCCACTCGAAATCGATGAAGAGACCCACGAGAAGATCGAGGAGGGTGACGACATCGAGATCGTCGACGACGTCGCCGGGGCCGTGCGCTCGGGGGCTGAGGAATTCACCATCCGCGTGAACGACGACTGGGAGGCAACTGGCGTGCTCGAAGCCTCCGAGCGCGAACGCGAGATCCTCGCGGACGGTGGTAAGCTGCCCCACACCCGCGCCAAGCAGGAAGGGTCGGGCGCGGCATCCGCCGACGACTAACACCGACTTTTTTTGCTGAGGTCCTCGTTCACTGCGGGCTCAGTGAAAACCTCGACTGAAAACGCTCGTTCGTGGTTCGAGACGGCAAGGCTGTCTCGTCATCACGAAAGGCGCGGAGCGCCTTTCGAACGACTTCGGCTCACTCGTGCCGAGCATACTTGTCCGCTACCGCGACAGCACCGCAGCCGCAACAGCGCCGCAGCGCCCGCAGAGTTATTCGGTTCGACCCAGTACTGGGAGGCGATGCCACGAGCAAGCGTGATCGGCGTCGGAATGACGCCCTTCGGCGTCCACGAGGGGACGCTCCCAGAACTGTTCGCCGAGGCGGCCTTCCCCGCCTTCGACGACGCGAGAGTCGGTAGCGGGGAGATCGACGCGCTGTACTTCGGGAACGCAATGGGCGGCCAGACCGAAAACGACACCCACCTCGCGCCGACGCTTTCCTCCCACGTCGGCCTCGCCGGCGTGCCCGCCCAACGCTACGAGGACGCCTGTGCGACCTCCTCGAACGCCTTCAAACACGCAGTCGAGGCCGTCGAATCGGGACGGCACGACACCGTTCTCGTTGGTGGAGTCGAGCGCTGTACGCCCGAGACCGGCCTCGGGACGGGGGAGATGACCCGCATCTTCGCGAGCGCTTCCCATCGCCAGTACGAACAGCCCTCCGGGCTCACCTTTCCCGGGGTCTTTGCCCTGCTCACCAAACGCCATATGCACGAGCACGGCACCACCGACGAGCAGTTAGCCCACGTCGCAGTGAAGAATCACGCCAACGGAACCCTGAATCCCCGCGCCCACTTCGGTCGAGACGTCTCGACCGAG
>PXRJ01000014.1 GCA_003021705.1 Halobacteriales archaeon QS_3_64_16 | reverse complement strand
CGGCCAGATCCCCACTGGTGGTTCGACCCGCCGAGCGATCGATCTGGTGGGCGAGGCGAAAGCCAAGGAGTTGGTGCTTACCGCCGGCTACGTCGACGCCGCCGAAGCCGAACGGATCGGCCTCCTGAATCACGAGGTTGCTTCCGAGGAACTCGACGAGGTAGTAAAAGAGATCACCGAGGCTATCGGCGATACCAGCCGCGGGGCGGTCAAGGCCTCGAAGCGGGCGATCAACGACGCGACCGAAGCCCCCGACTTGGAGGCTGCCCGCGCCCACGAAGCCGACCTGTGGTGGGAGCAGTTCGCGACCGACGAGCGCCGCGATCTGGTCGAGGAGTTCAACGACAGCTAACGCGGAGAACCGGCGGACCGACCACGCTGCTGGAGTCGCCTGACGAGTATTGAGGCCGGATTAGCCCGTTGCCGAGACGAACGACCTCCCTGCGCCTATCTGCTGTGATGTAGCTACCGAACTGAACGCGTATCGGCGAGCGAGTGGTTCGGAGAACCCGAGCGACGCCGTTCACCGAGCGCCTTCGGCACTCGGGCCGACGAGCGACCACCGCGCGAACGGAGTGAGCGCGACGGGAGCGAGGAGTGCTTTTTCCACCAGTTTTTGCCAAGGGCTGGCGAAGCTAGCCCGCAGAGCAAAAAGTGGGAGTGCGTGGGACCGGATTCGAACCGGCGGACCCCTACGGGACAGCGTCCTAAGCGCTGCGCCGTTGACCTAGCTTGGCTACCCACGCGCGATAAACGCTTCCGGCGAATCGAGTAAGAACCTGTCGTCTCTCCCCTGCACTACTGCTCGGTCAGACGCTTTCTGATCGCGTCGGCCAGTCCGTCGGGATCGGAGATCGCTTCCAGGGCCTCGATCTCGTCGCCGACGGCGAGTTCGCCGCCCTCGACGACGCTCGCACAGATCCCGCCGCGCTGGTTTTTGAGTGCGCGCGCCACGCCCTTTTCCTCGGCGACCTGCTCGACGTGGGCACACGGTGGCCGGGGCCGAGTCCCCTCGAAGACGACCTCGCCAACGCGAAATTCGGCGTTCAGCAGGTCCTGTACCGAGACGCCGCTGGTGACGATATTTCGTCGGTGTCGACCGTCGGCGAGATCGATGCCGTACTCCTCGCGGATCTCGGCCATCGCTTCCTGCTCGATGAAAGTCACCTCACACTCATCGAGCCCCGAGTAGTAGCCCGCGCCCTTTGCGTACCGATCGCCTGCTAATCCCTGTCGCGCGATCGCTTCGATTCCCGCGACTTCCTCCATCGGTGCGGAGCCTTCCGGCGTCGTGAAGATCGTCTCGACAACGCCGGTGGGACCGTCTTCCTCGGCGTCGGTAGCCGCCTGTTCTTCCGAGCCGCTCTCCGTTCGTGACATACCGTGTGATCGGCCGCTCGAAGTATAAGCGGTTCGCCGAATCGACCGATCGATGGCTACGAAGAGGATTTAAACGCCTCGATCGGCAAGAGAGAGCATGTACCGGGCGCGCGATCAGGTCGCGAACGAACGGTGGCTCGCCGACCTCGAGACCGCGGCCGACGCGCTCGATCTGAGTGCCGAGGCTCGCGAGCGCGCGAGCGACCTCTTTCTCTCGACCGTGCCCGCCGAGGACCGCTCGAAACGGGCAGTGCTCGCCGCGAGCCTATATGCTGGGGCGCTCATCGCCGGGGACCGACGCTCGCAGAACGCGGTCGCCGACGCTGCGGGAGTCTCCCGGCTGACGGTCCAGAAACGCTGGAAACCGCTCTTAGAGGAAGCCGGTCTCGAACCGCCGACCTGGTAAGCGATAGAGTTGGCAGCAATAGGAAAGCAGGAAGCTGGACACGAGCGAATCGATCGTCGGGTTACTCGACCGCCTGGGTCCGGCCGTCGCGCTCGGGCGTTAATTGGCCGTGCTCGTCGATCTCGCCGCTCGCGATCCGCGTCGAAGAGATGCGCTTTCCGTCCTCGGCGGGGACGTGATCGACCACCGCGATCCGAAGCGGGTCGACGCCTTTCTCCTGTCGGATCTCGTTGACGCGATCGGCCCCCGCGGCGGTTTCGGGCGAGACGACGAGCGCGTCGAACTCGGGCTCGGTCGCGATGCCGGTTGGTTCGGTGAGTTCTAAGATCTCGTAGTTTCGGTCGTGTTCCTCGGTAAAGGACTCGAGTTCGGCAGCCAGATTGCGTCGACGATCCTCGAAGGGCCGTACGTACCGATCCTCGTGACGGGTCTCGGGCGCGAGGTCGTCGCCCGTCAGGCCAACGGTCACGTCGCCGAGTTCGAACGCCCGCTCGAACAGCCGCCGGTGACCGTCGTGGATCGGATCGAATGTCCCGCCCAACGCGACCTTCATGTACCCACCGGAGCGGCCCGGCGGCTTAGGGCCTTCGGCCTGCTCCTTTCTCTCTCGACCGTGTGTTAGGATTCACCGTCGCTCCGATCGCCTTCCCTGTTTCTGTCCTCGGAGTCCGGATCGCTGCTCGCGTCGGTGTCGGTCGTGCCGGCCCCATCGTCATTAGCGCCCGCGTCGGTGGTGTCGTCCTTGTCCTCGACGTCGATCCGTATCGGGGAGCTGTCCTCGGTCGCCGGTTTCGTGTCGAAATATCGACCGAGATCGAGTCCATTAGTATCCTTCCGACCGTCCCCGCCGATCGCGTCGGCCAGTACGGCACCCGGGTCCCGGGCAGCGTACTCGGGCTCGCGGGACGGGTCGATGCCTGCGGCCGGTCCCCGCCGCTCGAGGGCTCCGTGTGCTTCGAGCGTCTCCAAGGCATCGCGGGCGGCCCGCGGGTACAGCTCCGCCTCCCCGGCTACGTCCTTAGGTGTGCTCCAGGGCCGATTCCGTACCGCGAGGTAGACCCGAACGTGGGTCTCGCCATCGAGTCCACGCGAGAGCACGTCGAGTAGGCTTCGATCGAGGCGATCGAACAAGCCGCCGGTACCGGCGTCGCCGGAAGACGTTCCTTCCGCTACGCTCGACTCGGACTCGACGTCGGGGTCCGGCGATCCCGTCTTGACTTCGATCTCGACGCCTTCCTCTGCTGTCTCGTTCTCGCGATCCCCTTCGCCGCTCGAGATCGGGATCTCCACGCTCGCCTCCTCAGCCGCGTCCGAGTCCGACGTCGATCCCGATTCGTCTTCCGATTCTGAGCCAGTTCCCGTCCGGTCGTCGTCGCTCATACCCGAGGGAACGCGTGTAACTGCTAAAGCCTTGACCCCGGTTCGTTTTCTGAACAGTGAGCGCCGAAGCGGGAGGAGTAAAAAGGAATCCCGACGCGTTAGGACTCCAACCGGAGCGCGTCGTAGAGCGCTTCGGCCCCTTCGGCGTCGAGCAGGCGGCGCTGTCTCGCTGCGCCGCTCTCCCGGTCGTAGAGTTCCGCGATACCCGAGACCCCGAGACGATCGCACTCGCGTTCGATCACCTCATCTAGGCTCACTTCCCCGGCGGCCTCGCGGTCGATGAAGGTTGCTTCCCGGCCGTCGCGCATCGCGTGCCACTTGTTCGCATCGAGGACCTCCCGGCGGTGATTCCGCCCGCTCTCGCCGTCCTCGTAGCGCTCGGCGAGATCGACTACTAAGGCGTGGGTATACTCGACGAACGCCTCGACGTAGGCCGGGTCGTGCTGGCCATCGGGCGTCCGGATTTCGACAGTGCCTAATTCGGTGTGGGGCCGGACGTCGTACCAGAGTTCTCCTCGGTCGGCGATCGCGCCGTGCTCGATCAACAGCTCTTCGAAAGCAACGTACTCCTCATAGGACTCGAAGGCCGTCGGCATCCCGGTATGCGGCAAGCCTTCGAAGATCTTCGCCCGCGCGGAGGAAAGGCCCGTATCGAAGCCGTTCCAGTACGGCGAGTTCGCCGACAGCGCGAGTAAGATAGGTAAGAACCAGCGGCTCTCGTTGGCGATCCAGGTCGCCTTCTCGGCGTCGTTGACCCCGACGTGGACATGGACCCCGGTCGTGGTATTCCGGTGCTGTGTGTACTGGATCCGCTCGAGTTGGGAGCGATAGCGGGGTTTCTGAGCGTGATCGAGTTCGCGCCACGTCGCCGCCGGGTGTAATCCGGCTCCCGCGATCCCATAGCCATGATTTTCGGCGTGATCGATCAGGGCCGCCCGCACCTCCCGGAACGTCTCGCGTGCGTCCTCCAGATCCTCGCAGGTCGGTGTCTGGGTTTCGATCACACACTTGAATAGCTCGTGATCGAGCCGGTCGTCTAAGATCTCCGGCGGCTCGGTTTCGTAGACGAGTTCGTCGATACCCGAGACCGGATAGCCCCGGTTGTCGACAACGTAGAACTCCTCTTCGATCCCCAGCGTCCCCATCCGATCGAACGGATCGGCCGACCCGGCGTCCATTTGGCGTTCGTTATGCGTGACTCGCTTAAAGCGTTCCTCCTCGGGTCGTTCTCGGTGCCATCGTAGACTCGACTCGCGCCCCGATCCGCGTCCCTGTCGTCCCTGAGGGCGCTATCTGGGGCGGGCGACGACCGCGAGGTGATCGTCGTGAAACGGCTCCAGTCGTTCGGTATCGAGGATTTCGTAGGCCTCGCGGAGGTCGGCGAGCACGCTCTCGAACACGTCGGCAGGATCGCGGGTCACGTCCTCGCTGCGGGCTTTTATTGCCATGATCAACACCCCATCGTCCGCGAGGAAGCGACGATTCGCTCGTGCGACCTGGGCCTGCCCGCGGGTCGCGACGTCCTGGATCAGCGCGTCGACCGGCTCGACGACGTGGGCGTAGCTCGCGGGCGTCCGGACGTCTTCGAGCAGCGGGAAGAGGTTCGACCGACCGTCAGCGACCCCTACCAGGTCCCGCACCGGCCGGGCGGCGAACTCGACGGCATATACACACCGAGCGAAGTCCGCGACGTGACTCGCGGTCGTCCCCGACGCTGCACCGAGATAGAGTACCTTCTCCCCACCGTCGAGCCGCAGATCCAATCCTTTCTCGTACATCGCTCCGACCTTCGATCGCCGGGGGTCCCACAGCCGCCACTCCCCTTCGGTTCGCTCGCCGTAGACGGGCGTGCCCCGCGTCGCGAGCTGGGGTTCCGAGTCGCCTTCGAACTCCCGATAGGTAACGCCTGCCGAAAGAGCGGGCGAGTTCCCCGAGCTGTCCTTGGCCGACTCCGAAGAATCGTTGCTCACGACTCACCCCGCGTTCGGATCCGCTCAATGCGCGCGTCGAGTTCGTCTTCCAGTTCCGGTCGCCGATCCCCGGAGTAGTGATCGATCCGAGCGGCGATACTCAACTTCCCCGCGAGCGCCCGGGCGGCCGATCCCCGCTCTTCCGGGCGAGTGCCTCGGACGTACTCGTGGGTGTAGATGACGCCGTGTTTCGGCGAGGTGGCCTGACCCCGCAGGTGGGCGAAGAGGGCCTCCTCCGCACCCAGCACCTGGAGAGTGCCACTCGGCTTCCGTGCGAGCGTCTTCAGACCGCCGGCGAGCGCGATCAGCCGTGCGGCAAGCACCGGGCCGGCGAGTGCCGCGAGGTTGGGCGCGACGCTTCCCGCTGTGCGCTCGGTAAACGCCCGGAGCCGGGTGGCTTCCGCGTCGAGATCGACGACGCGGGCCGCGAGGTCGGTCACCCGCTCGTCTCCCGGACTATGGGGCTCGCGCTCGGTGATCGCCCGCGCTCCCTCGATGCCTGCATCGACGTCCTCGAAGCGGCTACCGGCCCACTCGGCGACCTGTTCGGCGAGTTCGTTCGCGGTTCGCTCGGCGTCGTCCATCGCTCGGATCGCATGAATCAACTGCTGATCGTCCGATAGCTCCCGTTCGGCGGCTCCCTCGCGGGCGGCGTGTCTCGTCGCCTCGCCCAGTGCGTCGTAGTAGTCGGCTTCGTCGTCGGCGAACCCCGCCTCGATCGCCTGTTCCGGCCAGTCCGCCGGTCGTTCGGCTGTCCCGGTCTCAATGGCGTCGCGAGCCCCGTCGAGATCGCCGCGAGTCAGACCCTCGAACCACCCCCTCTCCTCGGCGCTGGATCCGTCGGTCATGCTCGCCCTCGGAAGCCGAACTCGTATATTCCTTGCCGATACGGTGGCTCGGAGCGCGATCGAACGACGAATCTGGTCCCGGTTTGCCGGCCCGATGGATCAGCTCTGTCCGACCAGGCGCTCCTCGCCCTCCCAGTAGTCCTGACGCAGCTGGTACTTTTGCACTTTGCCGGTCGCGGTCTCGGGGAGACCGTCCACGAACTCGACCTGTTTTGGGACCTTGTACCGTGCGAGGTGCTCGCCGGCAAATTCTTGCACACTCTCGTCGTCCACGTCCGCGCCCTCTTTCGGCACTACGAGTGCCGTGACGGCCTCGCCCCACTCCTCGGAGGGAGTCGGAATCACGGCGGCTTTCGCGACCGCGGGGTGATCGTAGAGCACGTCCTCGACCGCGATACTCGAGACGTTCTCGCCCCCGGAGATGATGATGTCCTTCTCGCGGTCCTGGATCGCGACCATCCCGTCCACGTCGATCGTCCCGAGGTCGCCGGTATGGAAGTAGCCCGGAAGTTTGGCGGAGAAGGCCTCCTCGGTGGCCTCGGGCTTGTCGAGATAGCGATCCATCACCTGATTGCCCCGCACGACGATCTCGCCGATGGTCTCGCCGTCCGGCGGGACGTCACCCCCCTCAGAGTCGACCACGCGGACGTTCGTACAGAGCGCTTCGCTACCCTGCTTGACTTTGAGATCGCGGCCGCGCTGAGCGAGGCGGCGGGGCGAGTTCGAGGAGGTGATCAGCGGTGCGGTCTCGGTAAGTCCATAGATGTGGATGATGCGCCAGCCGATCTCGTCCTCGACGGTCTGGATGGTCGCGGTCGCGGGGGCGCTGCCGGCGGTGGCGATCCGGACGTTCCGGTCGCCGGTCGTCACGGTCTCGGGATTGTCCTCGCAGTAGGTAACGAGGCGATCGAGCACCGTCGGTGCGCCACACATGAAGGTGACGTCGTACTCGCGCACTCGCTCGAGCGCGCCCGCCGGGTCGAAGGTTCGCTGGCAGACGTGTGTGCCGCCCGTCCCGGTGATAGCATACGTGTGGCCCCAGCCATTGCAGTGGAACATCGGCAGCGTCCAGAGATAGGTGTCGTCGTCGCGGATCTCCATGTGCTGATCGAGGACGAGCGCGTGCCAGTGTTCCGTGCGGTGGGTGCGGACGACACCCTTCGGCTCGCCGGTCGTCCCCGAGGTGTAGTTGATGCTCGCATCACTGTCCTCCGAAATGTCCGGACGCTCGGGGGCCGCGGCGGATTGTGCGCCGAGCCACTCCTCGTAGTCGATCCAGTCGCCCTCGATCTCATCGGCCCGGTAGCCGACGAAGGTCTCGGCGGGTACCTCCTCGCGCACGGCCTCGATGTTTTCAGCGTACTCGTAGTCGGCGATGACGATCTCCGCCTCGCAGTCCTCGATGATGTATTCGAAGTCCTCGGGTGTGAGCAGGTAGTTCAGCGGGACGAACGCCGCGCCGATCTGGTTGGCTCCATAGAGCGTCTCGAGGAAGTAATGCGTGTTCGGCGAGAGCAGCGCCACTCGATCGCCCTCTCCGATCCCCATATCGAGCAGGGCGTTCGAAACTCGGTTCACGCGCTCGCCGAACTCGGCGTAGGTGTACTCGGTCCCGTCGTGGGCGATCACTCCAACGGCGTCGTCGTAGCAGTCGACGGCCCGATCGAGGAAGTCGGTGGTGAGCATCTCGACGTTCATGAACGATCGTCTGATAGACCTACTCGGAACTAAACCGTTTCGCCGAAATCAATCTGGGTAGCAGGGTAGGAATCGATCCGGACGGTCGCGAACGCTTCGAGCGGAGTCGACTCGCCGATCGGGAAATCGTCCCAGTACAACGATGGCTAGCGAGAGCGGCGCGCTATCAGTTCTTTAGGATGATCTTATCGTCGCCGACGGCGTCGATCTGGTCCTCCTCGATGGGATTGGTGTTCTCGCCTGACGTGTCGCCGAACCCGAGCCGGGTTTTGATCTCGTTCGTGGTATCGGGGTTGAATTCGATCCAGGCTGTATCGCCCTCGACTTCGGCGACGACGCCGATCTTGTCGTCGCGCGCGTCGACGACCGGTTTTCCTTCGTCTTCCTGAGTAATGTTCTTCGGCATTGCACTCGGGCTACCGGGTCCCGTCGGTTAATACCTGTGCCACGCTCTCGCAAGCCGACGCTGATCGCTCGCCTTGAGGCCGTTTCCATCGGCATAGCGGACGAACCTGACCTCAACCGAAGGCTTCGAAGGGCTGCTCACAGGCGTTGCAGTAGTGCATCGACCGACAGAGCGAGGGGCCTTTCGGGTGCTCGCGGACCGTCTCGCTCGATCCGCAGTACGGACACTCAGCACCTGCCTTCTCGCCGTCGGTCTCGGTGCTTGGATCGAACCTCACGCTTCCTCCCCTTCAGGGACGCTGAGGCCGAACTCACGCAGGTCGGCCCGCCCCTGCTCGGTGACCATCGACAGCGACCAGTTCGGGCTCCAGACGAGGTCGAGGGAAACCTCGCTCACGCCCTCGACGCTTCGCACTTCCGCCTCGATTTCCTCCGTGAGCATCTTCCGGGCCGGACAGCCGGTGTAGGTGAGCGTCATGTCGATCGCGACGCGCGTGCCGGCGGCGTCAGCAGCGTCGCCTGTGGTGTCCTCGCTTTCCTCGACAGCGCGGACGCCATAGATCAACCCGAGATCGACGATCGAGACCGGCATCTCCGGGTCGTCGATCTCGTACAATCGGTCCCACACCCGCTGCTCTACGCCGGTCGCGTTCTCGCCGGTCGCCGGCAGGGAGGTCTCCGAGGGGGTGTCCTGATTGTAGTCGGTATACGCACAGTATTCGGGTCCCTCGATCGTGGCTTCGGTCTCGATGTCCTGTTCGGCGATACCGTCGGGAGACGACGGGGAGCCAGCGTTGGCAGTGTCCTGATCGGTCATAGTTAGGCCTCGTTGGGGTCTTCCAGCAGGCGCGGCGGTTCGCCCAGTTCCAGCTTGCGATAGGTGCGGGTGAACTCCTCGAGTAGTTCAGGCCAGTGTTCGGTATGCGAGCCGTCCTTTCCTACCTGGTCGGGCAGATCGACCAGCACCTCGCCGTCTTCCGAGGCCGGTACTGAGAGCCCGAGCGACTCGAGACGGGGAACGACGACCTCGAGCCACTCCCCGCGCATAGCGGCGAGCGACTCGGTTCGGATTCTCATCTCGACGATTGCGTCCTCGTGTTCGGTCTCGGCGAACAGCGTTAGCGCGTAGGGGAAGAGACGATCGAGGGCGTTCTGGACGCGCTCGCGACCCGGCTCGTCGTCACACAATCTCGATAACCAGTTGCGAGCGTGTTGGGTGTGGTAGTCCTCCTCGGCGAGTACCTTTCCGACGCGATCGGCGATCCGGGGGTAGGAGGTTCCCTCCAGTGCGTGCAGATGGCGGCTCTCGTAGGCGTCGTAGAGATACCCCCGAACGATCGCGTCGGCCCAATCGCCCTCAGCGAAGGGCAGTTCGACGAGCGTCGGGTGCCGGAACTCCCCTGGACTAGCTTCCCAGATGAGATCAGCTTCGGTGTACCCGAAGTCCTCTAAGAGGTCGTACCACAGTCGGGCGTGGCCGAGTTCGTCCTGGGCGATATTGGAAATCGCGAGATCCGATTCGAGAGTAGGGGCCTGAACCTGCCACTCGGTGTAGCGCTCGGCGAGGACGAACTCCCCGTCAGCGAGCGGCCGCAACTCGGCCTCGACGGCCTCGCGCTCGGCGTCGGTAAGGCTCTCGGGCGTGCCCAGTCCCGTTGTCTCGGTACTCATGCACTTTCACCCTCTTCGGCCCCTTGCTCCGCGTCGCTTCCCCGTTCTGCACCGCCGTCCTGTTCCGCACGCTCGCGTTCGGCTGCTTCCTGTTCGCGCTGGGAGGCAGCGATCTCCGCGGCGAAGTCCTCGTCGGTGTTGAAGGTACTCGCCCATCGGTAGGACTTATCGGTCGTCCCGCCGAAACGCGTCTCCTCCGCGTCGACCTCGCCGATCTCATCTCTCGGCGTGACCCACAAGCTGTGAGTCGGGCGTCGCCGGCCGTGTTGGATCTGTGCGAACATCAGTGCCATTTCCTTATCAGGGGCATGCACGTTCCCACAGTGGGTGTGATATTTCCCGCGCTGTTCCTGTCTGAACACTTCCCAGATCATCGTCGGTCCTCCGTGTTTTTACTCACACCTCTCAGTCGGCCGCCTGTGGCGTGTCTGTATTATTCGATCCCGACCCCAGTGTCTCCATCGACTCGCGCACCCACGCGACGGCCTCGCGGGCGGCCCTGCGCGAGTCGATCTGCTGGCGACCGGGTTCGAAGTCGTTCTTCGCGATCTGCCAGAACTCATCCCAGTCCAGATCGTCCTCGACGACCTCGTACCGGCCGTTCTCCCCCTCGTTGATCCGGGGGTACTCGGGGAGTTCGAGGCCGTATTTGCGCGCTTTCGGCAGATAGGCGTTCAAGAAGGACTGCCGCAACTCGTCGTTGCCCATGGTCTTCAGGCCAACCGCGCTCGCGAAGTCGTGGTGCGTGCTCTGATCGTCCGTCGGGCCGAAGAACTGGAGAATCCGGGGCCACCACTCCTCGAAGGCCTCCTGAACCAGTTTCTGTTCCTTCCGGCTCCCGGTCGCGAGTTCCCGCAGGATCGACTCGCCGTGTTTGATGTGAAAGCCCTCCTCGAAACAGATCTTGTCCATCGCGTGGGCATACGGCTCCCAGGAGGTCTTCTTCAACGTGGCCTGCCGGCGCATCGCCGCGCCGTCGACGAAGAAGCCGATCATCGGTGTCTCCCACCACTCGGTCATCGGGTAGTGAAAGCAGTTCAGGAACTTCCCTTCGCCGTTTGCCAACTCGTCTAACATCTGCTCGCGAGTCTTGATTCCCAGGCTTTCGGCCGCCCGGTAGAGCAACTGCCCGTGGCCGATCTCGTCCTGGACCTTGGCACTGAAGGCGAGCTTCCGATCGAGGCTGGGGGCCTGGCGGATGAACGGTCGCTCAAGGTACGCGCCCATGATTTCGGAGTTCGCGTGGAACTGAATCATCCGCGTCGCGGCCTTCCGGTACTCCTCGGGCAGGTCGTCCTTCGGGCCGAACTGTCGCGGGCCGGCGCGCTCGGTGAGGGTATCTATGTCCATCGTTACCATTCTCTGGGAACGCCACAGGCATACTCTTTCACCCGTCCATAGGCGGAGTTTATATATTGTCGGCGGGTAATCCCACCCGATCGATCGTGATCGAGGAATGTCTGGTCGTCGAGTTCCGGGTCGTCGGCGACGAATGCCCACTTGCGGCGGCCTCGCGAACCACCGGAATTGCGATCGACGCCCGCCCGCCCCAGCGCCGTGCGGACGGAACTGTTCTGTTGCGATTCAGCGCGCCGCCGGACGATACCCTGGCCACCGTTCTCGACGCCGATGACCGGATCCGCTATCTGCACGCCGCGAGCGCCGAGAACCGGACGAACTACCGGTGTCTCGCGACCGCTCCCTGTGTCGCTCACCGGCTCACCGACGCCGGCCTGCTCGCCGAGTCGCTTCGCTACCGCGAAGGCACAGAGCGCCACAGCGGTGCGGTCGTCGGCTACGATGTCCTCCAGGACGTGCTCGGAGCCGTCGGTAAGTACAACGCCACCAACTCCGACGCCGACCGCTCACCAAACACCACTGACCCGACCGACCGAACCGACCGGACTACCGAGAACGATCCCAAGTCCGGTGACGGCGACGCTCACACCCACCGAGAGGGCAGGACGACCGACATCGAAATCACTGTAGAACGCGTCTACCCCCTGAGAAGTGAGGACGACTCGCCAGTCGCGAGACGCTTCGATCTCACCCCTGCCCAGGCCAGTGCCATCGAGACGGCCCTCGGGATGGGCTATTTCGCGGTACCGCGTGAATGTACAGCGAGCGATGTCGCCGATGCGCTCGGAATCGGCAAGTCGGCCTTCCTCGAGCGGCTCAGACGCGGCCAGGCACGGCTGTTCGCCGGTCTGTTCCCTTGAAACCGACCGCCACGACACCGATGTCGCTGCTCCCCGCGCACCTGCTGGTCCCGTATCGCTCGTGTAGGGATTCTGTTCGCATTCTAAACAAAGGATAAAATATAGAAATTTGGGTGTCAATTCGGCAAATCTCTTTATAGGTAACCGACGCACTCTCCATTGCGCACAGCGCAGAACCATGACAGAGAACACAGCCGATACGCGAACGGACGAGGAGACGCCGATCGAACTGCTACAGCGAGTGACCGACGGGCTTACCTCCCGGCGTGAGGTGCTCGGTACGACCGCGAAGGTGGGTGCCGGCGGTGCCCTGCTCTCGGCGGGTGCGGGCACGGCAGCGGCCGGCGGATCGGGCGGCGAGATGAGCGGCGACAGCGCGATGGTCACCTTCGACGACCAGGAATCGACCGGCACGAGCGTCACGGTCGCGAAGGCAATGTTGCCCAAGGGCGGTTACATCGCCATTCACGATTCGAGCCTGCTCGACGGCGAGGTTACCGGGAGCGTCGTCGGGGTCTCGGAGTACCTCGAATCGGGTAAGCACGAGGAAATCGACGTAACGCTGTTCGATGTGGTGGGCGCGGACTTCGAGGACGGCATGAGCCTCAAGGACGATCAGACGCTGATCGCCATGCCCCACATGGAGACCAACGACAACGAGACCTACGACTTCGTCAAAACCGAAGGTAAGGAGGACGGCGCTTACACCAAAGACGGCAGTGCAGTCGTCGATAAGGGTATGGTCACCATCGTCGAGGAGATGAAAGACGAGGAGATGATGGACGACGACGTCTCGGACATCGACATCCTGAACTACGCGCTTACTCTCGAGCACCTCGAAGCCACCTACTACAACCAGTTCTTAGAGGAGTACAGCGAGAAGGAAGTCGAGCGATCCGAAGCGGCCCGAGTGTTCGCGGACCCGGGCTCGCGGTTCTCGACCTACCAGAAGATCCAGCAGGTGCGGGACCACGAGGAAGCCCACGTCGAGACGCTCACGCAGACGATCGAGGATCTCGGTGGGACGCCCGTCGAACCCGCCGAGTACGAGTTCCCCTACGAAACGATCGAGGCGTTCGTCTCGCTCTCGGCAACCATCGAGGCCGTCGGCGTTTCGGCGTATGCGGGTGCAGCACCGCTGATCGAGAACGACGATCTCATCCCGCCCGCGCTCTCGATCCACTCGGTCGAGGCCCGGCACACGAGCTACTTCAACGTGCTCAACACGACGAGTCCCTTCCCGAACGCCTTCGACGAGGCACGAACGATGGAGGAAGTACTGGAGATCGCCTCCCAGTTCATCGTCAGCGACGAGTAACGTCGGCGACTACGGCACACGACTTTTTTATCGCTCCGCTGAGTGCTTCGCCAGTCGCTTCGGCCCTCCCATTCGTCCGATTTCGAGTTCTCGGTTCACTCGGTTTTGTATACGCCGCGGGCGTCGGCGACCGTCGTTCCGTCCTCGTCGGTCACCTCGGCGTCGACGACGCCGATCGACCCGCCCTGCCGGCGCACGTCGGCCACAGCGTACAGCGTCCCGGTGCCGGCTTCGAGGTAATCGATGCGCATGTCGATCGTCGGCACCGGCTGTTCGACCAGCGAGACGAGCGCCGCGCCGCCGACGGTATCCGCAAGCGCGAAGCTTACCCCGCCGTGGGCCATCCCCCGGTCGGCGTTCCAGGACAACTCCGGTCGCATGGTGAGGTGTCCCTCGGCGTGGCCCGCACTCGCCGTGGTGATCTCGATGCCGAGCAGGTCGGTGAAGGGCATCCCCTCGAAGAACGACTCGATGTCCATGCGCCCGCTTCGCGGGGAGTGTAGTTAACACCGGGTCTTCGCTCCGCTTCCCGCTAGCCACGTCGATCCCATCGATCGCGCTCGTATCGCGGTCGTTTATTCGGCGAATCTGAGCCATCGAAAAGAGCGAGCGCGGCGGCGTGTGCCCGGCTGTTCGTTCGATCTAGCCACTGCTTCACAATTTTTAACAACAACTCCGGGGAAGTGCAGTCACTACCCGCCGTCGGGCTATCTATCATGCCATCCGAATCGACGCGGACGAGTGCGACCGAGTTCGTCGAGGAGGCCTTCGAGACGGCGGTCGACGAGGGGAGCAGACAGCACCTCTTGGAGACGATCGACGCCACGATCTCTGCTCTCCGCGAGCATGACCTGGGACGGCCTCCAGCCCGAGCCGTTCACCCAGCAGGCCGTTATCGAACCGGTCTTGGACACCCTCAGCTACGAGTACGCGACCGAGGCTGGCGGGCTCTCTGGCGGCCGGACGCTGGTGGCCGACTACACCGTCTCGCTGCGCGAGCAGGCGGGAATCGACTCGACGCGCCTGCTGATCGAAGCCGAGCCCGCGAACAAAGCCCTCGATTCGCGCGAACACGGTGCCGGCCAGGTCCGCGAGTGGCTCGGCCAGCGGGAGTTCGAGTCGGATTTTTGGCTTCGCGACCGACGGCCTGCAATGGATCTTCGTTCGCTACGATCCCGATTCCTATACCCACACCGTCATCAAGGAGATCGACCTCGCACCGGTCTTTCTCGCCCTGTTCGAGAACCAGGTCGGGAAACAAGCGCCCGTAGAGGACGTCCTCCCGGAGGACGATAGCGAGCGTGTCACCCGGCTGGTTCGGACCTTCGCGTTCGAGAACTTCGTCTCGATCGCGAGTGACGCCCGGCAGGTCATCGAGCGCAAACAACGGGAGATCACCGCTGAGTTCTACGACGACTACACCCGCTACGTCTTCGGCATCGTCGGCGAGGACGAACGGTCCAGTCGATCGCCCGTCGGCGATGGTGTAATAGCGTCCGAGGGCGCGAGTAGGGAGGACCGTCGGCTGTTCGCCGTCGAGTTGATGAATCGGCTCGTGTTCATCAAATTCCTCGAGGACAAGGGGATCGTCCGGTCCGATCTCCTCCGAACACTCAGAGAGACCTACGAACAGGGTGTGTATGGCGGGTCGCTCTACGAGGAGTTCCTCGAGCGGCTGTTCTACGACGTGATGAACCGAAAACCCGCCGAGCGCTCGCCGAACATCAAAAATATCGAGCTGCTCGAACGGGTCCCCTATCTGGACGGTGGTCTCTTCCGGCCGACGATCGGCGACAGCGAGGGTGAGGACGAGGGCGACGGGGACTTCTCCGAACGCGAGTTCGACGTCACGAATAGCGTTTTGATGGACGTCATCGACCTCTTAGAGGAGTACAGCTTCTCGGCGACGGGCTTGCCGACCGACCTCGATCCGAGCGTTCTGGGGGACGTCTTCGAGAAGACGATCAACTACGTGAGTAGCGACGCGGCGGATACGAACAAGGAACTCGGCGCGTACTACACGCCGAGTGAGATAACCCGCTTCTGTGCGGAAGAGACCGTCCGACCGGCCCTGCTCGATCGCTTCGAGCGCGTGCTCGTCGGGGACTGTGACTGGCCGGAACACACAGTCGGGGGTTTCGAATCGGTCTACGAGCTGATCGAGGGGCTGCCGGGCCACTGGGGAACGATCGGCCCGCTGTTAGAGGCGGTGGACGATCTTCGGGTGGGGGACCCGGCCTGTGGGTCGGGCCACTTCCTCACCTCGGTCGTCGAGGAGATCGTGAGCGTCCGGAAGGCGCCGTACGCACAGCACGAATCCTATCCCCACGAGTACCGGCTGAAGAAGACGACGGTACTCGAAAATATCTACGGCGTGGATCTGATGGGCCCAGCAGTCGAGATCGCGAAGCTGCGCCTGTGGCTCTCGATCATCGCCGAACTCGAGCGCGAACAAACCGTGTTCGTCTTAGAGGACCTCCATCGCGTGCAGAACCCTCGGGTGATGGACGTGGACTACTTCGAATCGGTGCTCGAGTTCTACGACGAACCGGCTGAAACCGGACCGCTGCCGTAGCGGTGCGGTAGGTACCAGTGTAGCACGCGCGAGTGAGCGACCGCAGGGAGCGAACGAGCTTTTTGGTGCAGATTTTTGCTGAGCCCGCAACGAGCGACCGAAGGGAGCGAGTGAGGACCTCAGGAAAAAGGTGCGCGTGAACGTTCTTCTCCTTCTCGAATCGCCTCGCGCATCTCTTCGGCCTCTTCGTCCGAAAGGATTCCCGCTAAATCGAGCAGCGACCGTTCGCCGGCGAGGCGTTCGATGGTGTCCGAAAACGACTCACCTGCCTGTTTGCGGCTCTCGAGTTGCTGGTATGCGTCCTCGGTAAGCCGAACGTTTCGGTACTCGGTTTCGGCCATGCCCACAGACGTGTGCACGAACGGCTTCAGTGTTGTTGCTCGAACGCGCCACGAAGTGAGCCCCTCGCTGGAACCGAACCGACGATAGGAACACCCGAACACCGCCGACTCCAGACGATCTCACCTCGCGATTAGCGTAGGCGAAGCCCAGATGCCGTACCGACTGCTTCCGGACGAGAACGTCGAACACGAAGCTGGTGTTCGAAAGCGTCGCCCTCGGCGCGGTTTGTTACTTCACCTCGCCGACACCGTTCAGATACGCCCCACAGCCCCAACAGAGTTCGGCTCCGGTCGGGTTGGGTTCCATACATCGTAAACACTCTACCGGGTCGGTTTCGATGCCGATCTCGATAGTAGCCTCGGTTTCGGTCTCGGACTCGAGAGTTCGATCCCGAGTTCCGTCCCTACCCTCGTCCCCGCCCGACACCGTTTTCGGGACCGATCCCGGGGTCGAATCCGAGCGGTACGAGCGCCCGGGAGCGGGCGATCCGACGCCGCCATCAGGAACTTCCTCGAAGCGGCCCGCGTCCGGCTGGCCGGAGGGAAGGACCTCGAAGACGCCCCGGAGCTGGCGGGCACTTACCTCGCCGACCAGGTCGTCGTCGCGCAGGCTCCTCAGCCCGCGCCAAAGACCGAGAAACAGGAGTGTAGGCGCACAGATCACGAACACGGCGATCGCCACGCGAACGGAGACGTCCATATGCTCCGCGTGTCGATCGGGCCCGCAGGTATTTGCAGGGTGTGGATCGCACAGGAACTGCCGGTTTCGGCCTGCCGGTCGGCTAGTCGTCTCTCGGTCGGCCGACCGTCCCGCTCGGCCCGCGGGCGTCTCGACGCTCGGCGGTCGTCGCCGAATCGAGGTAGAGTGAATCGAGACCGAGGAACCGAGATCGAAAGCGGCAGACGGGCGGCTGACGCGGCCGTGACCGTTCAGAAGCCTTTTTCGTAGCGGACGGATTGATACGAGCAATGGCGGACGTAAGCGACCTCAGAGAACAGGTGCTGAGCGAGGTCGATACCGTGTTTCTCTTCTCGCCGAGTGCGGCCTTCCACGAGCGTTTTTCCGGGATCGATGACACCGAGGTCGTGGTGGTCGCCGCGGAGAACGGCGTGAGCGCCGATCGGTTCGTCGAACTCCCCCTCGAGTTCCAGAACGTCTCCGACCGGATTCGCTTCGGACTCGAAGGCGCGCTCGAAGCGGACCTCATCGAGGAGGGCGACGAGGTCGTCTGTGCGACGAAGATCTTCGACGAGGAGATCGATACCCTCACCCGAATCCGGGTCGATTCGATCACGCGATCGGGCATCTACTCGCTCTTTGCCGAATCGCGCGCGAAGCCCTCGGTGGTACGCGACGTCTTAGAACTCGCGATCGAGCTCGGGAAGAAAGGCCAGAAGGGCAAACCCGTCGGGGCGCTGTTCGTCGTCGGCGACGCCGGCAACGTCATGAACAAGTCCCGGCCGCTGTCCTACAACCCCTTCGAGAAGTCCCACGTCCACGTCGGCGACGCCATCGTGAACGTGATGGTAAAGGAGTTCACCAGGCTCGACGGTGCGTTCGTCATCTCGGATTCGGGCAAGATCGTCTCCGCATACCGCTACCTAGAGCCCGCCGCCGAGGGCGTCGACATACCGAAGGGACTCGGCGCTCGGCACATGGCCGGCGGGGCGATCACGCGGGATACGAACGCGATCACGATCGTCCTCTCCGAGTCCGATGGGATGGTCCGGGCGTTCAAGGCCGGCGAGATCGTCCTCGAGGTCGATCCGGAGGAGTACTAGATGTACCTGGTCGAGTGGGGCTCGCTCTTCGGGAGCCTTGTCCGCCAACTGTTCGCTCGTAACAACATCGTCTTCGCGGTCGTTATCCTGCTGATCGGTGTGCTCGTGGGCTACTTGGTCGGTGATGGGACCCGACGACTGCTCACCGCGGCGGGCATCGGCGAGGCCGTCGAAGGGACGGCCTTCGAGCGAACCGCGTCCCGCCTGGGGACTTCGACGGTCACGCTCTTGTCCCAACTCGCAGTCGTCTTCGTCCTCGGGGTCACCCTGCTGGTGGCGCTCAACGTCGCTCGATTGCTCAACGCACGTCTGTTCTGGACCGAGCTCACGACCTTCCTGCCCCAGCTATTCGTTGCCGCTCTAACGATCATCCTCGGGCTGATCGTCGCCGACAAGGCCGAGGTGGATATTAACGAGCGGCTTCGAGGGGTGAAACTGCCGGAAGTCAATCTCGTCGCCCTCTTCGCGAAGTACAGTATCCTCTATGTGGCCGGGCTGATCGCACTGAGCCAACTGGGCGTCGCGACGTCGGCACTGGTCGTCTTGCTGGGAGCGTATGCGTTCGCGGTCGTCTTCCTCGGGGGACTGGCCGGGAAGGACTTGCTCGCCTCGGGTGCGGCGGGCGTCTATTTGCTACTGAACCAGCCCTATAGCATCGGGGACGAGATCGAGATCGACGGCCATCGCGGCATCGTCCAGGAAGTAGACGTTATCGCGACCCGTATCGAGAGCGACTCCGAGGAGTTCTTGATCCCGAACCACCGGGTGCTCCAGTCCGGCATCGTCCGCGTCCGCGAGTGAACGTCGACTGGCATTGTCAATCGATCGGCGCTGTCGACCTCGCCTTCTTCCCGACTTCGCACCGATACCGGTTCGATCGTCGGATCTCCGACGCTCAGTCGAGATGCTCTTCGAGAAAGCGAGCGACCGCGCCCTCGAACTGTTCGGGGCGTTCTAGCATCGCGAGGTGGGCGGCGTCGGGCAGGACTTCGCGTCTCGCTTCGGGGATCTCCGCGGCGAGATACTGGTGGTATTCAGGGGGTGTGAGCCGGTCGTATTCCCCACAGAGCGCGAGCGTCGGTATCGTGATCTCGTCAAGCCGGTCGCGAACGTCGAAGTGATGACAGGAGAGGAAATCCCGCTGGGTGACCTCACGGCCGGTCGCACGCATCGTCGCCTTCGAGCGTTCGATCGAGTCGTTGCCGTTAGTCTCGCTGGTTCCGTCGGTATCGCTCCCGAGAGCCCCAGGGTCGTGAAAGAGCGTATCGGGTTCGTGCAGGAAGGAAATCGCACGCTCGAAGTCCTCATCGAGCCAGTCTCGAAGCCTCGAGAGCACGCCGAGTTTCGCGCCCGAGCCCGCGAGGACGAGCGCCTCGATATCGGTCTCGCGTTCGAGCAACGCGTGGAGACAGACCGCCCCGCCCAGGGAGTTCCCCACGAGTACGTTGCTGTCGGTCGCCTCGGCGACCGCGAGCACGTCGTCGGCGTACGCCGAGAGCGCCTCGTAGCCGGGGTCGGCGTCGATATCCTCGCTCTCGCCGTGGCCGCTCAGATCGAGGGCAGTCCCACCCGTTGCGTACTGCTGGACCCAGAGCCGGTGATCGGCCCCGCTGCCGTGAACGTAACAAAGCCTCGGTCCCTCAGTGTCTACTACTCGGTAAGCCGTCTCGCGCCCGTGGTGAGCGGCGGTGTCCATGTCTCCTACAGACCCGATCGGAACATAAAGACATCCCACCACCGGGCAACGCGATCGGCGGTCCCGCCGACGGTCGGCATGCCAATGCTTGCGGAACGTTTTTATAGAAGTGCGGCTAACCTGATGTTAGGATGAAGACCAATATGCAGCGGTTCAGCGATAGGAACGACGAACTACGGCGTCAGGACTACGAGACCGAGACCCTGCTCGTCGCGGATCTGGGCACCGAGATCAGCGACGCGACGGTCGACGCCGTCGACGGGACGGCGATCGTCGTCGCGGGCGAGAACCAACAGGAGTTCGCGGTGCCGGAGGGCGTACGGGCAGTGACGATCAACAACGGCGTGCTCACGATCGAGGTGGCCCGATGAACCTCACTGTCAAGCCGCTCAAACAGAAGGATGCCGGCCGCGGGCTGGCCGCGATCGACCGCGCGGCCATGGAAGAGATCGGTCTCCAGAACGGTGATTACGTCCGTCTGGGCGGCCAGGAGAACCCGACGGTCGCACGGGTCTGGCCCGGCTACCCCGAGGACGAAAGCAAAGGAATCATTCGGATCGACGGCCGCTTGCGCCAGGAGGCAGACGTCGGGATCGACGACGGCGTCGCCGTCGAGAAAGCCGACATCAATCCCGCCAAAAGCGTCACCGTGGCCCTGCCCCAGAACCTCCGGATCCGGGGCAACATCGGATCCTACATCCGCGATCGACTCTCCGGGCAGGCGATCACGAAAGGCCAGACTATTCCCTTTTCGTTGGGATTCGGCCCGATGGGCGGGATGAGCGGTCAAAAAATCCCCCTGAAGGTCGCGAAGACCCAGCCCGGTGGTACGGTCATCGTTACCGACTCGACGGAGATCGACGTGAGCGAAAAGCCCGCCGAGCAGATCTCGGAGGGCGCGGGCTCGACCGAGACCCCGAGCGTCACCTACGAAGACATCGGTGGCCTCGAAGGCGAGCTCGAACAGGTCCGGGAGATGATCGAGTTGCCGATGCGCCACCCCGAGCTCTTCCAGCAGTTAGGCATCGAGCCCCCGAAAGGCGTCCTTCTCCACGGCCCACCCGGCACCGGGAAGACCTTACTCGCGAAAGCGGTCGCCAACGAGATAGACGCCTTCTTCACCAACATCTCCGGCCCGGAGATCATGTCGAAGTACTACGGTGAGTCGGAAGAACAGCTCCGGGAGGTCTTCGAGGAAGCAGAGGAGAACGAGCCGGCGATCGTCTTCATCGACGAACTCGACTCGATCGCTCCCAAGCGCGGTGAGACCACCGGCGACGTCGAGCGCCGCGTGGTTGCCCAGCTGCTGTCCTTGATGGATGGCCTGGAGGATCGCGGCCAAGTCACCGTGATCGGCGCGACCAACAGAGTGGACTCGCTCGATCAGGCGCTGCGTCGTGGCGGCCGCTTCGACCGGGAGATCGAGATCGGCGTGCCCGATAGAGATGGCCGCGAGGAAGTCCTCCAGGTCCACACCCGCGGGATGCCCCTGGCCGAAGACGTCGATCTCGGCGTCTATGCGGAGAACACCCACGGGTTCGTCGGCGCGGACTTAGAGAGTCTCTCGAAGGAGGCCGCGATGGGCGCGCTCAGGCGGATCCGGCCGGATCTCGATCTCGAAGCCGATGAGATCGACGCCGAGGTGCTCGAATCGCTGCAGGTGACCGACGACGACTTCCGGGACGCGCTCAAGGGCATCGAGCCCTCCGCGCTGCGGGAGGTCTTCGTCGAGGTACCCGACATCACCTGGGAGGACGTCGGCGGCTTGGACGAAACCAAAGAGCGCCTCCGGGAGACGATCCAGTGGCCACTGGACTACCCCGAGGTGTTCGACGCGCTTGACATGCAGGCCGCACGAGGCGTCATGCTCTATGGCCCGCCCGGCACCGGCAAGACCCTCATGGCCAAAGCCGTCGCGAACGAGGCCGAGTCGAACTTCATCTCGATCAAGGGGCCCGAACTCTTGAACAAGTACGTCGGCGAGAGCGAACAGGGCGTTCGGGACATCTTCAGCAAAGCTCGGGAGAACGCTCCCACAGTCATCTTCTTCGACGAGATCGACGCGATCGCGGGCGAGCGCGGCCGGAACGCGGGCGATTCGGGCGTCGGCGAGCGCGTCGTTTCCCAGTTGCTGACCGAATTGGATGGACTGGAGGAACTCGAGGACGTCGTCGTGGTCGCGACCTCGAACCGGCCGGACCTGATCGACCCGGCGCTGCTCCGCCCGGGCCGGCTGGATCGCCACGTCCACGTGCCCGTCCCGGACGAGGCCGCACGCCGGGCGATCTTCACGGTCCATACCCGAAGCAAGCCACTGGCCGACGACGTCGATCTCGACTCGCTGGCGCGGCGCACCGAGGGCTACGTCGGCGCGGACATCGAAGCCGTCAGTCGGGAGGCTGCGATGGCCGCGAGCCGAGAGCTCATCACGGAGATCGACCCCGAGGACGTCGGCAGCGGCGTCGATAACGTCCGGATTACCAGCGAGCACTTCGAGTGGGCGCTCGGGGAAGTGACCCCCAGCGTCACCGAGGAGACCCGCGAGCGCTACGACGAGATCGAACAGCGCTTCGACAGCGGGGAACCCGCCGAAGAGGCCGAAGTCGGCCGGACGTTCCAGTAGGAACCGGACCTTTTACTCTGCGCTCGGCACGCGTAGCGCGCCTTGCTCGGCAAAATCTGCATCAAAAGCACTCCTCGCTCCCGTCGCGCTCACTTCGCTTCGGACCATCTTCCCGAACGCGAAAAGTTCTCCTTAACAAACCAACAGAAGCCTGTGAATAGCCAGACACTTGGCGGAGGAGAGATAGATGCGACACCCGAACAGGTGCGCCCAGCGATTCGAGCCTACGTCAAGAGTGAGACTCATGACGTCGACAGAGAGGTACTCCGCCTGTGGCGGGGTAATGACGGAGCGCGAGAATCCACGTCAGAGGCTGATATGGCCTTCGTGAAGCAACTCTACTACTGGTATCAGGGCGACCAGCAGTTAATGGACGAGTGCTTTCGAACCTCTGGTTGGATGCGGATGAAGTGAGATGAACAACGTGATGACGAGACCTACGGGGGGATGACGATAGTAAAAGTCTGTCGAACGAACAGCGACACCTTCAGAGGCAGGTACGTGGAGTGAGAGGGAATTCGAGTGCCCACCGTAGAGAGTACTTCGTTATATAACTCTACAGACGATTTACCGTAGCGTGATTATAGAATTTCTCTGGTTTCCAACCCATATCCCGCATTATACGCTCTTGTCGGTCAAGTTCCTTATTAATGTTTCGGTTAATCCATTCCCGTATCCTTGTATACTGCTGTTCGCCCAGTAAATCCCAAAATGCCAAACAACTTAATGTTGCTACCACGACGGCTGGACCGCTGTAAGATTCATCTCCGTGCTGAGTTTTCCATCGAGCATCATTCAATTGGTAGAAAATACTGTCCACTCCAAACGTTTTAGATGGTTTGTTCAGTGAGGAGAGACCAGTAGCATACATTTGGTTGAGTACGTCTTCTTCCACATCAATATCTGATAAAGCGTTAACTTCGATTAGTGTTAGTTTAGCTTTATCATTGGTAGTATTCCTTATCCAATCCTCTAACTTGTTTTGTAAACTGCTGGAACTTTCCTGCTTCCATTTTCCAGCAAACCCTTCCAGAACTGGGAATCCATATCGAGTGGTTAGATTGAACGAGTGTTCAATTAATTTATTAATGGAGGGATTCGGTTGACCCGATATGAACGGATTGTCAATATTAATCTGTTGCATTCTGACCCGAGTTTTTTGCAGACCTAACAGGCCAAGGTATAGTAATAGGCAAAAGTCGTTCAGTTCAATTCGACTCAGGGGAACAGTGAACCAATCAGGCAATTGTTCTTGGTCGATCTGAGAATCCTCAGTCATCTGGTCAAATTGTTCTATTGTTCGAATAGGTGAACGAAATCCTCCGACTACACTGGCGAACGTACCAGTATATCGCCAATATTCGTAGTGACCCTGATTCACAGGGTTCCCGTCAGACAGGAGTGTCATAGCACATAGATATCGTGGTAATCTTCGAAGTGCTTCAAGAGGCAAGTTCCATCCCTCGGTCACACCGAGGAAATTGTATGGAACACCCACCTGAGAGGGGCTATGTGCTTCATTGGGGATGTTTGATTCATCTGGGAGATTGATTAGCGATGCTTCCTCAATATGGGAGGTGGGGGCTTCAAGGAAGCCCTGAAAACGGCTATTAAATCGCACTTCCCAATCAATCCAACTATCCATTATTTGTACCGAAGCCATCCCATCTTCATAGTTCTTGATGGCTGATGGTCTTCGGTCAAGCCGTCAGTATCAATTAGCAACTGATAGCCACCTGACCGGTATTCAGTCGAGCGTCTTCGTCGAATTTCACGACAGCCGATGTGGTCATTACCAACCACCACCTGTGTTATCTCGTCTGTTCATCACACAATGGGGTGTCTCTCTGCGGTGAGGTTATTATCAATTCTTCTCATGTAATTCTATGACAATCAGGCGGCCTTCATGGGGTGTTTCCCATATAGCGTATCTGTCCGATAGTCAGTCCCAGAATCCACCGATTCGCACTTGACTGGACGAATATCAGAAATATTTCCAGAGTCAGGACGGCTTCCTATTGAGTGGATATTTATTTGCGCCTTATAAAAGAAAACTCCCCTTCACTCGTCTGACTCTACTTGCCAAACTCCCTGAATCACCTCATATAAGAACTATCTTGCTGGAACAAGTATTTCACTACGTCCGCCTTTGCAGAGTCCGAGTGGCATACTCGGCAGAGTGAGAGTGATAGCCACTCCGGCACATGGGGCGCGTTGGACGATACACGCCCCCAACCGGATTCCGTCTGCTCCTTGCTCATCGAGTAAGAGAAGAATGGACTCGCCGGGATTTGAACCCGGGGCCTCTCCCATGCCAAGGGAGTGATCTACCACTGATCTACGAGCCCGCTAGTGTGCCTTTCGCTATCTCG
>PXRJ01000013.1 GCA_003021705.1 Halobacteriales archaeon QS_3_64_16 | reverse complement strand
CGGACGACCGCGAGCGGCTCTGGTTCGTCGGCAACTCCGGTGCCATCGGCGAGTACGACGTAACCACTGGAAACCTCAACGACTACTCTGCGCCCAATGATGTAACGAACAACTTCAACGACGTGGCCGTCACCGGCCCTGCCGGCGAGGCGAACGTCTACGTCGCCGGTGATTCCGGGAAGATGTACTACTCGTTCGACAACGGAGAGACGTTCGACGAGGTGACTCCCGGCTCAGGCTCGAACATCAACGCCGTCGACTTCTACGACGAGCGTTCCGGTCATATCGTCGATGGCAACAAGACCGTTTTCTATACGAACGATGGGGCCTCGTGGGATAAACTCGGCATCGCCGATGCCAACAGCAACCTCTTCGGCGTCGACAGCGATAGCGCCAACGACGTAACCGTCTCGGCTGGTGGTGGTGTCGTCTGGAACTGGGACGGGAGTCAGTGGCGCCGCGAGGACACCGGCGATGCCACCCTCCGTGATATCGAGGTCGAAGGGACCCCTGGTCTCACGGTCGGCGGTGGTGGCAAGGTCTACCGTCGCGATAGCACTGGCTGGCAACAAGAGGCCACTCCGACGGGCGAGAACCTCAAAGCCGTGCTCCGGGGCGCTGACTTCGGATACCCCTACGATATTGCCACCGGTGCCGGCGGAACGGTCATCGAGAAATCCGTATAGTACCCTGTGAACTACCAGGGGTCGCCTGACCACGGCGCTCCTGTTGCACTTTTTATCGAACTATCGATCGCGGGGAGCAATCGGATTGGAACACTCATAGGAAGCAGTGCTGGCGACGCTTACGATCGAACCACGACCTCGGCTCGCGATCGACTCTCGAGAAGCGTGGCTTCGGACGTCTCGATCCGACTGACGGCTATACACGCCGGTAGTCGCCCAGTCGCGTGCCATCGAGCAGGTAGGCTTGGCCGTCGGTGAGTCCCTCAGGGAGAAAGGGCGCGAGGAAGTCCTGTTCGGGAACGTTGATCCAGGTGCCACCCAGCAGGTCGTTGAATGCCGGGAAGACGACCAACTCGCCGTCCGGTCGTGAATCGGTCCGATCGCTGTCGCTGGCTTCCGCTTTCGAAGTATCGGCGTCGTCGGCCTCACTGTTACCCGGCTCGTAGTGGTGTGCGTGGAAGGGCCGTCGATCGAGGTCGCCACGCAGCCAGGCGCGTTCGATTCGCTGGCCGCCGACGCTATCGGTCAATCGGACGGCCGGGTGTTCGTGGCCCACACAGACGACCGGCGCGTCGAGCACCTCGGAGGCGGGCCAGGTGTGGCCGTGAGCGAATCCGATATCACCCAATCGAGTCCCGTCGGTCGGGGTCACGCTGATTTCATCGATACCCGCCCGGTCGACGACGCTCTCTATCCCGCCGTCGTGATTGCCTTTGACGACGGTAATCGAAACCCGGTCGGCGACCGTCTCGAAGAGTTCCTCTAATTCCGCGCGTTCCTCGTCCCGGGGATCGCCGATCGAGTGGGCGAGATCCCCGAGGAAGACGACGCGCTCGACGCCGGTATCGTCGAGCAAACTATGAACCTGCTCGCGCCGGTCGGCAGCCTGGCTCGGTACGGAGACGCCCTCCTGACGGAGGCCGGCCTCCAGGCCGGCGTGATAATCCGCGAGGACGAGCGCATGTTCGTTCCGCCCTTCCCCGGTGGCTGAGCCCGTCTCGATGAGTGCGGCCGGCGCGTCGGGAATCGGTGCAACCGGATCGGAGCCCGCGGCCGGAGCTGAGGACGACGATGGGGGCAGGGACGGGGCCGGAGCCATCAGATGGCTTTCAGTCGATTCTCACCCGGCTCGTAGCACTGCCCACCGAGCAGCGCGTCCTGGATGGCCTCGTCGGCCGCCGCCTCGCTGATCCCGTACTCCTCGCCGACGCGTTCGATCACGGTCCCGCGATCGGCACCGTCGCCGTCGTCGAGTTCGCGCATTGCGTCCATCACTGCTTCGGTGACGTCGACGTCCGCCGGCTCCGCGCCGGTATCCCCTCCGGTAGCAGTGGTCTCACTCTCCTCGGCGACCGGTTCCGGCTGCTCGTCGGAGGACGGCTCGTCGCTCGCCGCTTCGGGGTCGATGCCCGCTTCGGCTTCCTCGAACCCCTCGGTCTCGGTTGTCGATCCGGGCTCGCCGACGGATTCGACACCGGGCTCGTCCTCGCTGTCGCCCTCGTCCTCCGATTCGGTGGTGTCAGCGTCGGTCGCCGGTTCGGCTTCGGGTTCAGGTTCCGTCTCGGTCTCGGAGTTGGGTTCCGGTTCCGATTCCGGTTCGACATCGGGTTCGGATTCGGTTGTCGGGTCGGCTGTGGAGTCGAGTGTCGGTTCGCTCCCGTCGATCGGTTCGCCCCCGGCGTCGCCGGTCGCTGCAGTATCGTCCGCCGTCTCCTCCTCCGGTCGGTCCTCATCGCTCTCTTCGACGGCCGGCGCGGTCGGTTCGATGTCGGCTTCACCGGGTTCGTCGACCTCCGAGCCGGTGGCGAAGTCGGTCCCGTACTCGGCTTCGATCTCCTCACGCTCCTCCTCGGAGAGGTCGAACTCGCCCTCGAACTCCTCGATGTCCTCGCCGTTGTCGGTAGTGTCGCTGTCGTCGAACGCGGCCTCGCTGCCGAAATCGCTCTCTTCTTCGCTACTGGCGACCGCATCCGGTTCGTCGTCCGACAGTGCCGTCACACCCCCCAACGACTGGGCTACGTCCTCCGTGTCCGTCGCTTCGCTTTCCGAAGTGTCCTCTAGCTCAGTGTCGAGGGCTGTCGTCTCGTTGCTCGGCTCGGCCGTCGGCGTCGGTTCGCTCGATTCGGCCGACTCGATCGCCACAGCGTTCTCTTCCTCGTCGACAGTCGCCGTGCCGCCAGTCCCGCTCGTTTCCTCCGGTTCCGACCCTGAGGTCGGAGTCCCCCCTTCGTCGTTGGCGAGTGCCGCGACGGTTTCGCCCTCGATGTCGCTTGCCGCGAGGGAATCGAGATCGGTCTCGCCCGCCTCGTCCGGCGCGATGTCGAGCGCTCGTAGCTCTTCGATATCCCCGGCGATCAGACGCGCGGCATCGAGTGCCAGTTCCTGCATCGCCTCGAGGTAGGCCGGGGAGGTACCGTAGTGCTCGCGTGCGAGCGCGATCCCGGATTCCGGTCCATCGGCCTCGTCCTGGGCCCTGTTCTCGATTGCACCGACCGCCTCGCTTCCGACCCCACCGTCCGCGAGGAGCGCGGCGAAGGCCCCGATCCGATCGAGAGTTCGGGCACTCGTCTCGACGATCCACCGGTCCCTGGTAGCGGCGTCGATCTCGCTGATACTCTCGGGTCGGATCGAGGTGAACACGCGATTCGAATCCTCGGGTTGGAAGGTCCGAGCCTTCCCGGTAAGGGCGATGAAGGCCGGCGCGTCGAGGCGTTCGAGCGCCGCGAGGGCCTCGGGTTGGTACTGCCCGGCGTAGACGACGAAAACTCCCGTCGGGTCGGCGATCCGAGCGCGGAGCTGGCCATTGCCGAGCTCTTCGAGTTCGGTCAGGACGCCCGCGACGAACAGCCGGTTCACCCGTGCGCCCGTCGGCGTCACGACGTAGTTGGGCGCGCGTTCCTCGTCGCTCTCGGAATAGGAAAGGGTCGCGTCGTCGAACTCGGCGGCGAACACGCGGTGGGCGACCTCGCGGCGCGGCCGGGCGTCCTCGCCCTCGGTCTCCGCGGAACTCATGGCGAGCCCTCCATCACGGCGGCGCGTTCGCTCTCCTCTACTCGATCGAGCAGCGCCCGGGCACGATCGCCGGGCTCGTCGGCGCTCGCCGCGAACGCGGTCGCATTGAGATTCGCGCCGTACTCGTCGACGCTCAGCGTGCCCCGAACCTCGAACTCGCGGCCGACGATCTCCTCGGCGATACTCTCAGCGACGACGGTCTGATCCATCGCCTCGCGAGCCTGCTCGCGGGCCTCGGCGATGTCCCCGCCGTAGATCTCGGCGGTGAGGTCAGTCCCCAGGATTGCGGTCACGGCGTCGGTGCCGTCGTCCAAGATCGCCTTGATCCGGAGGTCGTCGACCCCATCGACCGAGCCATGCGAGCGACACTGGCCCTTCTGGATCGTCCGCCCACACTCCGGACAGCGCTGGATCAGCCCGGAACCGTCACGAACCCCGACGACGTTCGCACGGACCGCGACGTCGAACATGCCCCCCGAGGCGATCGCATCGGCGATCGTGTGCCTGGGCGCACTCGCGTCGGCCGCAATTTCTTCTGTACTCTCCTCGACGACCGAGAATTCAGTGATATTTACCGATGGCGCGCCGCGAAACTCCCGAATATACGCGTTCTCGATCCGGATCGACGCGTCCGCCTCGATGGCGTCGTGGGGATCCCAGTCGGTGAATGGCAGTCGAGCGCTCTCGTCGGCGAGCACCCCACTCAAAATCTCGGTCTCACCGTCCCGGCCGTCGATCACCTTCGATTCGACCTCACTGACCGCCACCTCGACGTTCACACCCCGATCGCCCGGTTCGAGATCGACGAGTTCGGATTCGCCGCCGATCTCGTAGGGCACTTCGAGGGACTGTTCGCTCTTCTCGATCGTGGTGTCCGATCCGAGGTTGAGTTCGGGCTTGCCCTCCCACTCTCTGACGCCGGCTCCGATCGCCGTGATCGCCTCGCCGGGCGCGAGATCGAAGTCCTCCCAGGCAGTGTAGGAGATCGTGTCCTCTTCGTCGGCGAGTTCCCCCTCGAAGATCACCTGATCTTGCCCTTGATAGCGGATCGAGCGCTTGCCGACCGTGAGCACCCGGCCGGTGACCGTCACCGCCGAATCGGTCGGCGCTATCTCCCCGATCGCGGCGGGTTCGGGCTCGCCAGCTCGGGAGCTCCCGTCGCCGTACTTGCGCCGGAGGCTCGATTTGGCTTCCTCGATCGGCACGCTGTACTGCACGAGGTTTTCGAGATCTTCTCTGACCTCCTGTGTATCTGCGCCGAGAGCGGAGGCGAGCTCTTCGGCGTGATCGTCGAGACTCATCAGTTTCGGTAGGGTCGCCACCATTAAAAAAGCGTCCGTGAAGGGAGAGGGCCGCGAGCGGGCCGAACCCGGAGAAAGAAAGGATCAGTCCTTCGCGCGGGCCGGCGTCACTTTGAACGTATAGACCCCGGTAATCATGTCGCTCGTGAACACGAGGTCGCGGGCCTCGCTGTAGTTCGCCCCCCACGCCATCGGTGGCTCGCCGAGCGAAAAGATGAGGTCCGAGACCACTTCGGCGTCGTCGGTTCGGTACCGATCGGTCGGTGTCGGGTCGGTTGGGTCGCTCACGTCGTAGACGACCGTCCCCTCGTGGTAGTCGCCGCTCACAAGCAGCGTGTTCGATCCCTTCGAGATTACGTCGTGGTTGTGAGTCGTCCAATCAAATGCTTCGTTTTCCTCCTCCATCACTTCAGCGTTGGGCGACACTGTAAACCCGATCGGAACTGGGTTTTCGGGCGACCCTTCGTCGTAGCCGATATCGAAGACGTGTTTACCGCCAGGAACGTCTTCGGCTTTTTCGTCGCCGACGTAGGCGAGTTCACGCTCGGGGTCGTAATCGGCGTAGTGACACAGCTCGAAGCCCTCCTCGCCGACCTCCGTGTAATCGGACTTCTGGGCGTAATTGAAGCTGCCAACCGTCTCGGGGTTAGCTGGATCGCTCACGTCGAGAATCGCATAGCCCTCGAAGCCGTCCTCGCCGGCGAAGATGTACGCACAGTGCATCCGGTCGGTTTCGGGATCGACGACCATGTCGTGAAGCGCGCCGTCGGGACCGCCTTCGCCGAGGACCGCCGGACCCGAAGGCTCGCTTACGTCCACGATATCGAGACCCGGATCGCCGGTCGTCTCGTTCGTCGCATAGAGGATCGGCTCCTCGGGGTGGGGAAAGATGTTATGAGTGGGACCGACGTCGATACCGGCGATGATCTCGGGATCGCTTACTGATCCCTCCTCGTAGCCGTAATCGATCACTTCGACGCCGCCCTCGCCGTCGTCGTTGTTCGGCTCCTGTGAGCGGTAATACAGCCCGTCGCGCGGGTCGAACGCTACGTCAGCGTTGCGTGTGTCCGCCGAGGACGGTACCCGATGGGCTTCCTCGGGATCGGTCGGGTCCCTTAGATCGACAAGGAAACTCCCACCCTTCCCGAAGAAGCTACCGACGACGCCGTACTGCCCGTCGTCGCGAATGTCCTCCTCGGCGTACTCCCCGACCGGATCGGACAGCAGGGAGTGGCCCATCTTTCGGATGCGACCTTTCTTTGGTTTCCCCCGCTCGTCCGGTGGCTGTGCGCCCGCGGTGCCGACGCCGCCGACGAAGGCGGCCGAACTCAGTAGCTTCAGTACCGACCGTCGGTTCGCGTCCGTCATGGTAATTCTCGCCTCGGGCGGTCCGTCGTCTCACGCTGGTATATGAGTAGTTACGGTCTGTTTAAAGATCACATGCGACGTCGTTATAGTTCAACGGATCGTCGGCGTTCGTCCTCGATCACCATCTCACCTCTCATATCGCCGCAGCGGTAGCGAGCCCGCTGATCGGTGCTACCCATGGCTCGTTTCGGCCACGAGCATCGAGTTCGCTGCGGGCCATGGTGCTCGTCGCGAAATCGGTTTCACCGTGTCGCTACAGGTCGGGCTATGCACGTCACGGTCAACGCCGCGACGAGCGTCGATGGCAAACTCGCCTCGAAGCGACGGGAACAGGTCCGAATCAGCGGGCCGAAGGACTTCGCCCGCGTCGACCGCCTTCGAGCCGAGAGCGACGCTGTGCTCGTAGGCGTGGGTACCGTCCTCGCCGACGACCCTTCGTTGACAGTCAAGGACGCCGACCGCATCGCCGCCCGCGAAGAGCGCGGCGAGTCTCCGCAACCCGCCCGGATCGTCGCCGACTCGCGGGCACGCACGCCCCCCGATGCGGACGTGCTCGACGACCCGGCCCCGACCTACCTGCTCGTAAGCGAGGCCGCGCCCGCAGATCGACGCGAGGCCCTCGAAGACGCCGGAGCAACCCTCCTCATCGCCGGCACCGAGTGCGTGTGCTTTCCCGAGGCGCTCGCTGCCCTCGAATCGGAGGGACTCGATCGGCTCATGGTCGAGGGCGGCGGCGAGGTGATCTTCTCGCTGTTCGAAGCGAACCTGGTCGATCGACTCTCCGTATTCGTCGGATCGCTGGTGATCGGCGGCCGCGAGGCCCCCACGCTCGCCGACGGCGAGGGCTTTCCCAGGGATTTCGCTTCCCTCGAGCTCGAAGACGTCACCCGCCTTGACGATGGGGTGTGCCTGTCCTGGCGTGTCGAGGACCGCAGTACCACCGAGTAGTACCACTCGACTTATGACTGGGGGCGAGGTAGCCGGGCGCGATGAGCAACGACGGCTCGACGGGACGACTGGGAGGGATAGGACGAGTACGCGAGTCACTGGGACCGGCCTGGCTCGCCGGGGCGATCGCCGCCGGGCCGGCCACAATGGCGAGCCTCGTGACGGCAGGGGCCTCGTTTGGCTACGCGCTGCTGTGGGTAGTGATACTCTCCGCGCTCGCGGGCGCGTTCGCCCAGTACCTCGCAGCACGGCTCGGGCTCGCCACCGGGAAAGGAATCGTCGCCACGGTCGAGGAGCGCCTCGGCGAGCGCTGGGCGTGGCTGCTCGTTTGTGATGGCGTGCTCGCCGCGGGCCTCGCCCAACTCGTGATCATGAAGACCGTCGCGGACGTGAGCGAGACGATCACCGGTCTCGACGCTCGGCTCTGGGGTATGCTCTGGGCTCTGGTACTGGCGATCGGGCTCGCGGGCGGGGGCTACCGACTCGCGGAGATCGGGGCGAAAGTCCTGGTGTCGGGGATCGTGCTAGCCTTCCTGGCCTCGATCGCGGTCGTGCCGGTCGATCCCGGTGCCGCGGTCGGCGGAGTGATCCCGACGATTCCGGCGGAGGTAGACGGCGCGCTCGTCGCCGCCGGGGTCCTGGGCGGGGCGGTCCACGTCACGCTGATCACTATGCACACCTACACCGTCCGCGCCCGCGGCTGGTCGCGCGCGGACCTCGATCTGGCGACGACGGACGTACTGGCGTCAATGGGAGTCGCCTTCGGGGCTTACAGCCTCGCGATCTTCCTCGTCGCGGCGAGCGTGCTCCACGCCCCGGGAATCGATCCGGGGTCGCTCACGGCAACGAGTGCGGCCCAGGCGCTCGGCCCGCTTGCCGGTCCCGCCGCCGAGTGGTTGTTCTTACTCGGGCTCTGGGGCGCGGCGGTCTCGACGCTCGGAGGTAATACGGTGGTACCACCCTATCTCCTCGCGGACAAACTCGGCTACAGGACGACCGTCGCGGACGCGCACTATCGAGTGCTATTAGTCCTCACGGCACTCGCCTCGGCCGCCGGGGCCTTCCTCGAAGGCGCTTTCTTCTCACTACTAGTGCTCGTGCTCGCCTTCGGCCTCGTCGGGACGCCCTTCGCGCTCGCGGTGGTGCTCTACGTGCTCAACGATCCCCAAGCCGTCCCCGAGACGCCAGGTCTCGGAGTAAACCTCGGGGCGATTGCACTGATTGCGCTCACGACGGTGACAGCCGGTGCGTTCGTTCGTGACCGTGCGCTCGCGTTCGATCCGATCGGTGACCCCCTCGGCGCGTTCGTCGTCGCCTTTGCCGTCGTCCTCGGGGCCGCTACGGTCGCCCTACTAGGGAAATTCGCCAGAACGACCCTCGGCTCGCGACCGGCAGCGAGCGAGCGTTGAGCGAAAGGGGAGTTGGAGGGCATCCGAGAAGGGCTCCCAGTCCCATACAGTACGTTCTGGCATGTAAATCAAAGCAGAAAAATTAATACCTAATCATCATCATAGCGGTCATCAACGTCCGATGGACGAAGCAGCAAGGAGGGCGGAGCGAACGTGAAGATAGTCAGTGTCGTCCCGGGGCTGAAGGAAGGTCTGCTGTCGACGCCCGGGGTACAGATCGCTGCCACCGTCGCGGTAGTGCTCGCAATCGCTGTCGGCACATGGATTTCGGCACGGGTAGCGGACGCCACCCGGACCCGGTACGGTGAGACGCCCGCAGAAGCGATCAAGACGTCGGGGCTGATCGGGGCAATCTTACTTTTGATCCCAGCACTGACCTTCATCTGGCAGGTGCCCTACGTGCTCGATTTCATCTATAGCCTCATTACCCTTGATCGCTGGACGGCGATCAAACAACTGATCACGATCGCCGTGTTCGCAGTCGCGTATCTAGGCTCCCGGGTGATCAACCGGTCGATCGACGCGCTCGAAAGCAGCGAGGCGATTACCGAACACCAGAGTTCCGTTGCCTATCACGTCATCGACGTCGGGGCCATCGCACTCGCCAGCGCCATCGCGCTAGCGCTCTGGGGGGTCGATCTCGGGCGTATCTTCATCGGTGCCGGGGCGATCACCGCGGTCATGGCCTTCGCCGCCCGTTCGACGTTCGCCGCGGTGATCGGGGGCTTTATGTTGTTGATCGCCCGCCCGTTCCGGGTCGGCGACTGGGTGACCGTCAACGACCGGACCGGAATCGTCACCGACGTGACGATCTTCAACACGAAACTCCGGACCGCCGGGGACGAACACGTCTTAGTGCCGAACGATCGAGTCACCGAAGAGCAGTACGCGAACCTCTCGGAGAACGACCAGATCAGGGTCACCGTCGAGGTCGGGGTCGATTACGACAGCGATCTGAATACCGTCGAGTCGATACTCGAAGAAACGGCCGAGAACGTAGAAACGGTAAAGGAGTCCCCAGCGCCCCACGTCATTGCCACGGCCTTTGGCGATTCGGCGATCGTCTTCGAGACGCGGGTGTGGATCGCCCAGCCGAGCATGCGCCGGATCCACAACGTTAGAAGCGAGCTGATACTCTCGATCAAGAGCGCCTTCGAGCACGAGGGGATCTCGATTCCCTTCCCCCAGCGCGTCCACGACAGCCGCGCGGAGGCGGGCTTTCGCGTCGAATCACCCTCTCGGCAGGCGACTATCCCCGAAGCAAACGACTGACCGGCAAGTCCCCGAAACTCCCGAAACGGGTCCGACATCGGCCTCGGCGCTCGGTCTTGTTCTTGCCGGGTCGCTCGACGCCTATTCGAGTTGGTGGTAATCGAGCTCGTAGCCCGCATCGAGTGCCTCCTGTATCGCGGAGCTGGGCTCGCCGGGCACTCTCGTTTCGAGGCTCATCCCTTCGAGCGAACGCTCGTAGAGGAGGTTTCGCCGCCATTCCTCGCGCTTTCCCTCGAAGTCGGTCCGGAAGTGGGCACCGCGGGACTCGCGGCGCTCGCGGGCCCCCCGAAGCACGGCTTCGGCGACCGTCAGCGAGAAGCCGAGATCGACCGCGTACTCGAACGATCGGCTCGTCCGCTCGCCGCCAGCGAGATCACCGGCGCGCTCGCGCAAGTCGGCCAGCGCGTCGAGACCCTCGCTCAGACCCCCCTCTTCGCGGAGGATGCCGGCATACGTTTCTAGGAGATCGCCGAGTTCCTCGATGAGGTGCTCGGGGTCCTCGCTGCCCTCGCCGGCCATCGCCTCGAGCCCGGCGAAGTGTTCCTCGGCGAGTCGCTTCTGGGAGGCGGGCAGGGCCGGCAGGTCGGCGAAGCCCTCCTCGGCGAGGTGATCGCCGACGATCTTTCCGAGCGCGACGGTCTCGGCAAGCGAGTTGCCCCCAAGGCGGTTCGCACCGTGAATTCCGGCAGTGGTCTCGCCGACCGCATAGAGCCCCTCGACGCCCGTTTCGCCGGTCTCGAAGTCGATATCGACCCCGCCCATCGAGTAATGCGCGGTCGGGGCCACCTCGACCGGTTCTTCGGCCAGGTCGACCCCCAGCTCCGCGAAGCGCTCGTACATGCTCGGCAGGCGCTCCTTGATGAACGATTGCTCGCGGTGGGAGATATCGAGGTAGACCCCGCCGTTTTCCGTCCCTCGGTTCTCGGCGATCTCCCGAGCGATCGCCCGGGCGACGACGTCCCTGGCGTCGAGTTCCATCTGCTCGGGCGAGTAGCGCTCCATGAACCGCTCGCCCTCGGCGTTGAACAGGTAGCCGCCCTCACCGCGGACCGCCTCGGTCACGAGACGACCCTCCCACTGCTCGCCGTAGCGCTCGCCGACCATCCCGGTCGGGTGGAACTGGACGAACTCCGCGTCCATCAGCCGAGCGCCGGCGTCGTAGGCGAGTGCGGGCCCGTCACCGTTGTTCTCCTCGTCGCGCGAGGAGTGACGGTCGTAGACAGCCGAGTAGCCCCCGGCCGCGAGCACGACGGCCCCTGCTCGGAAGCAGCGGTACGAGCCGTTTTCCATGTCGTACCCGAGCGCGCCATACACCCGCTCGCCATCGGAGAGTAACTTCGTGATCTGGACGTTCTCGCGGTAGGGAACGCCGAGTTCCTGAGCCTTCCCGATCAGGGTCTCCAAGATGGCCTCGCCGGTCCGATCGCCGACGAAACAGGTCCGGCGAAAGGACTGCGCGCCGAAATAGCGCTGCTCGACCGCCCCATCGTCGGTCGTGTTGAACGGCGTCCCCCACTCCTCGAGTTCGCGGATCCGGTCGCTCATTACGTCGGTAACGGTCTCGACGCCAGCCGGATCGTTGAGGAAGTGGCCCTCGTTCAGGGTGTCGGCAGCGTGGATCGCCGGCGAGTCCTCGAGGTCGCGACTGCCCAGCGCGGCGTTGATGCCGCCGGCCGCCCAGGTGGTATGGGCGTCCCCGTGGCCCCGTTTGCCGATCACGAGAGGCAAAACACCGTTTTCGGCCAGTGAGATCGCCGTCCGGGCACCGGCCGCCCCGGCACCGATCACGAGTACCGGCGTCTCGACGACATCGTAGTCGGTGTCAGTGCCACCGCCGTCGATGGCCCGCTCGTCGTCCCCGACAGATCGGTTTCTTGTCATAGTTTCGCTACGGTCGCATATAGGCGTTCCATCCTCTTGAGGATGTCGCAGCTGCCCGCTGGAGGCGTATTTCGATTCAAATACCGTTCGAAACTCAGCGATACTATCATACAAATTTCACTCAGAGACTGCCGTGATCGCGGGCGCGCGAGGCGCTATCGGGGCCTCAGCGAGGAGGAATTAGGGGGAGTGAGGAGTGACTCGGAGCGAGGAGCGTCAGTAACGATTGCGAGCGAGCGCCATTCCACAGTTAGTCGTCCGAGGCGGCGGCTGCAGGTTCGGTTTCGGTAGTTCGGGTCAATGAGTCGAGGTAGCTGTCGGCATCCATCGCGGCCTGACAGCCCATCCCGCCGGCGGTGATCGCCTGCTGGTAGTGGTGATCGACTACGTCGCCCGCCGCGAAGATTCCCGGGACCCCTGTCTTCGTCTGCCCGCCGCCCCGACCGCCCTCGGTTTCGATGTAGCCGGTGTCGTCGGTTTCGACCCCTGTGTTCTCGAAGTAGTTCGTATTCGGCGTGTGGCCGATCGCGAGAAAGACGCCATCGACGTCGAAGTCGAACGCCTCGGTATCCGAGTCGTCCCGTTTGTCCGTCGGGTGGCCCTCGGGGTGATAGAGCAGCCGTACGTAATCGATACCACCCTCGGGAGTGCCCTCGATCTCGGCGAGTTCGGTGTTTCGCATGAGTTCGACCTCGCCGGCCTCGACTTTCTCTTCGATCTCCTCGATCCAGTAGGCTTCCGCACGGAACTCCTCGCGGCGGTGGGCGATATGTACCGTCGAGGCGAACTTCGTGAGGAAGTAGGCTTCTTCCATTGCGGCGTCGCCCCCGCCGACGACGAGCAGCTCCTGATCGCGGAAAAAGGCCCCATCGCAGGTCGCACACGTCGAGACCCCATAGCCCATCAGGTCGTCCTCGCCAGGCACGTTCAAGGTACGGGCGCTCGCGCCGCTGGCGGCGACAAACGCGTCCGCGAGAACCGCCTCGCCGGCCGCGAACTCGATGCGGTGGGGCTCGCTTTCCTCCTCGCTCGGGATAACGTTCTCGACGACGCCATGTCTGGTCTCCGCGCCGAAGTTCTCGGCTTGAGTTTTCATCCGCTCGATCAGATCCGGTCCCGAGATGCCCTCCGGAAAGCCTGGGTAGTTCGCGACGTCGGTCGTGAGCGTGAGCTGGCCGCCCGGTTCGACGCCCTCGAGCACCAAGGGATCGTTGCCCGCCCGCGCGGCGTAGATCGCCGCGGTCAGCCCGGCGATCCCCGTGCCCGCGATCACCAGCCGGCGGCGTTCGGGTTCGTCGGCGTCGGAGTCGGTCATCATCAGGTATTGACCGTCGGGTCGTTTGTAGGTTGCGCTCGGATCGACCCGGCCCGATCGTAGCCCGCCGTCTCGCTCTCGCTTGCGCTTCTCCGTCGTTTCCCCGTCGCTCGTCGAACCCTCGATCGCGCCTCTAGGCCGGAGTCGCTCCCGAAGCGTTTTCGCTTCGCTGCCCGCTCTTCGGATATGGCTGCCGACCTCGAGGAGAAGACCGATCGGTACTGTGGACTGCTCGCCGAGGCCCTTGATGCAGCGACGGTCGCCCCGCCAGAAGACACCCCTCTGAGAGCTGCCGCCGAGGACTGCCGCGAGATGGCGACGGCCTATCTCGAGGACGCCGAACACTTCCGTGAGGAGGGCGACCCCGTGAACGCACTCGCCGCTGCCTCCTATGGACACGGCTGGATCGACGCGGGCGCTCGACTGGGTCTGTTCGAAATCCCCGAGGGGCACCTCTTTGCGGCCTGAGGTCCATTCGTTCTCTTTCTCTCACATTTTCGTCGCCCGATCTATCGCGCTCGTGGGACGGGCTCCGGTGTCTTTAGGTGGGTTCGGCGTTAGGACCTGAGCGATGGAGGCGGTCCTCTGGTACGTGCTCACCGGCACTCGCGGCGGCGCGAACCGGGTGCGTCTCCTCCGGGCGATCGAGGACCGCCCGCGGAACGCGAACCAGCTCGCCGAGACCCTCGATCTCGACTACAAGACCGTTCGCCATCACTTGGACGTACTACAGGAAAACGACATCATTGAGAGTAGCGGCGACGACTACGGGGCGATCTACCTGCCGACCGACCAGGCGCGCCACCACTGGGACGTGATCGAGCGGATCATGGGGGAAATCGAGTAACTATGGTCCGATTTGGGAAAGAGTATATGACGTGCTACAGGCTAGAGAAAGTTAGATGACGGGAGTCCAGGAGTACCGATGTCGGTAGCCATAGACGTCTTCCGGGTCTTCAGTGCGCTGAACGTATTGTTAGTCCTGGGGCTTGGCTACGTCTGGGGCCGGAACTACCTCCAGTTCCGCTCGAAACACACCCTCGGGCTCTGTGTCTTCGCCCTGTTTTTCCTGCTGGAGAACGCGCTTGCAGTGTATTTCTTCGTCTTCGAGCCGACGCTCTCGGTCTGGATCGGCACGCCCGATCTCGTGCCGCCGATCGCCCAGTTTGCCATGTCCTCACTGCGCGTCCTCGAGTTCGGCGGACTCGCGTTTATCACTTGGATCACCTGGGACTGACCCGACCCCTAATCGGCAATTGCCAGTAGCGACTCGCGGTTCGCTCGTCGTCTCTCGTCTTCGAATTAAGCAAATTTTATATAGCTTCCATTACTAACCGATAGTTAGTAGCAACGATGCCGGATTTTTAATGGTTTCCCACCCGGCAGTGCGCTGCCCCACCATCATGAGCAAGCGACCACCTGACACTGACGGCGAGCGATCGAGAGGAAGCGAGCGCGTCCGCGAGCGCCCACCCCGGGAGCGGCAAACAGGGGACGCGCGACGCGAGAGCACCGAGAACGAACGCGAAAGCGAGACCGAGGAGGACACCGAGAGCACCGCCGCTCTCGTCTGCCCGGAGTGTAGCGGCCGTGTCGTGAGCGATTCCGAACACGGCGAGACGGTCTGTCAGGAGTGTGGCCTGGTCGTCGAGGAGGATTCGGTCGACCGCGGGCCCGAGTGGCGCGCGTTCGACTCCGCGGAGCGCGACCAGAAGAGCCGCGTCGGAGCGCCGACGACCCAGATGATGCACGACAAGGGTCTATCGACGACTATCGGCTGGCAGAACAAAGACGCGTATGGCAACTCCCTGAGTTCCCGCCAGCGCCGACGCATGCAGCGATTGCGTACGTGGGACGAACGATTCCGAACTAGAAATTCCCAGGAACGCAATCTCAAACAGGCCTTAGGGGAGATCGAACGGATGGCCAGTGCATTAGGACTGCCCGAGACGGTCAAGGAGACCGCGAGCGTGATCTACCGCCGGGCGCTCTCGGAGGGCCTCCTTCCGGGGCGATCGATCGAGGGCGTCTCGACGGCGGCGCTCTATGCTGCCGCACGGCAGGCCGGCGTTCCGCGAAGCCTCGACGAGTTCGTGCGCGTCGCCCGCGTCGAGAAGACCGAACTCACCCGGACCTACCGCTACGTTGTCCGCCAGCTCGGCCTCGAGATCAAACCCGCCGATCCCGAGAGCTACGTGCCCCGGTTCGCCTCGGATCTCTCCCTGTCGGAAGAAACCGAAGCGCGCGCCCGGGAGCTACTCCGCAACGCGAAAGAACAGGGCCTCCACAGCGGGAAGAGCCCTGTAGGACTGGCCGCGGCGTCGATCTACGCCGGGGCGCTGTTGACCAACGAGGGCGTCACCCAAAGCGAGGTGAGTGAGGTCGCGGACATCTCGGAGGTCACGATCCGCAATCGCTACCACGAACTCATCGAGGCCGAAGGCGACGCACTCGCGGTCTAAGGGATCGAAGGGCTCACCCTTGACCGCCGATCTCCTTCCTGTTCACCAGCGACCGATCGACCCAGCCATCGCCGTGCTTGACTGTGATGGGGTAACACTTTTCGTCCGGTGGTCCTCCGAAACGGTATGAACGAGACTCGAGTCCGGTTGCTCTGTCCGGAGTGTGGTAAGCAGTGGCAATCGTCGCCACAGGACCTACCGGCCCCCGAGCGAACCTTTCACTGTCCGAACTGCCACGCGAGCCGCCGGCTCGCGGAGTTCACCCGGACGGGACACGATCTCTCGGTTCTCAAGCAACTCCAGTAGCCTCAGTGGCTTCAGCGGCTCCAGTGGCTTCAGTAGTGAGCGCCCAGCACTCGCTCGTGGCGTGTCGCGGTCGGGCATCATTGGGCCGAGCGGCCGCGATCCGTGTCCCGACCCGGGCTCCTGCGGTAGAGGACTCCCAGAAAGGATTCGATCGACCGACCGGATCTCTCGCATGATCGATCATTCTTGTCCTCGCTCGAAACGGGCCAAGACCGGCGCGAGGGACCGTCTGGACGCCTCAGTGTGGTACTGGTACTCAGGATACTTCTATAACCCTTCGGTCGTTAGGCCGATGTGGTTATGAAGAAGCAGGAACTGATCCATTTGCACGGCCTTCTCGCCGAGGTATGTAACGACTACGAGGGCCGCACCGAAAGCACCGTCGAGCGCGAGAAATACGAGACGCTCGGCGTTCGACCGACATCGATTCACAAGTCAAAAACCGACCACAAGGAAGCCGTCTTCGCCCTGACCGAGGGCATCACTACGGCGATGGGCAACGAAGAACAAGAGGCCGAACCCGTCTCCGCCGCCGCCGACTAGAAGTATTCCTCCGGCCTCGTAGGACGCAACCAATGGCCACCGGTCTCGCGATCGCTTTCGGTAGTGCTCACCGGTCGATCGAAACGACTTCCGAGAAACACGCCCCCTCCGAAGGAGCCGAGCGCAGTGGGCCCCGGACTCGATGTCGAACGTTACTCGTCGATGAGGTCCTCGAACTCCGGGAGGATATCGTCGTCGTCCGCTTCGGCACCTTCCTCCCGACGTTCCTCGGCTTCTCTCTCTTCCCTACCGTCGCTGCCGTCGCCACTCCCGGCCTCCCCTGTAGCCTCTTCGTCCTCGCTGCTTCCGTTCGCCGTCGCCTCGTCGTCCCCATCATCCTCTTCTTCGAGCACGCTCACTTCGAGCACGTCGAGCGGGATGTCCTGCATCCGCTGGCCGATCTCCTTTCTGGCGATCCGGCTGGCGTGTTCCTCGCGCTCGACGTTGAAGACGGTCATCGTCAGCTCGAGTGCAACGAGGGCCTCGTCGGCGACGATGAAGGCCGGTTCGAGGGCTTCGCCCGAGGGCGAGGTTCGGGAGCCGACATCGATCTCGACGTAACTGAGATCCGGGTTGAGCATCCCGCCGGTCTTCGAAATAGCGATACGGACGGCCTCGTCGGCGGTCTCGACGTCGTACACCGGCACCGCGGCCTCGACGACGACCCGACAATCCATATCTGAGCCACACCCTCCAGCACGAAGTAATTTCGCCCCGCAGGTGAGCGTCGGCCGGCTCGGGTCCCGCCTGACCTATGGAGCATCTGTTCCGGGGAGGGTCGATCGACGGCGCTCGCCCGTTCCGAAGCCCACAAGCCCCACAGGGTCCTCCGTACGCGCGATGGAGACGGGCACGATCGTCCTCGACGATCTCAGTGGCGGCTTCGACCTGCAAGCGACCCTCGAGAGCGGCCAGACCTACCAGTGGGAACGGGCCGACGGCCGTGCCTACGAGGAGGGTATCGCCCACGGCGGCGAGCAGTGGTACGCGACGGTCGTGCCCACGGGAGTCCTCGATGGCGAGGCGACCCGGATGGGGCGCATGGAGAGGGAACCCGCGGCGAGTATCGAGAGCAGAAGCCGGGAGTCGTCCGACGACGACCCGTCGGGCGGCGACGAGTCCGGCGGTGGCTACGAGGTAATCCGAGCGCGCCAACTCGACGGGGCCCTCCAGTGGGAGGCGACGACCGACGCCACCCCCTATCTCCGGTATCTGTTGGGACTGGACGACGACCTGGAAGCGATCGTCGATCGGGGACCGGCCGACCCACTGCTGGAACGAGCCTACGAACGGTACGCAGGCCTACGGATCGTCCGGGACCCCCCGTTCCCGACGCTGATTTCGTTTATCTGCTCGGCCCAGATGCGGGTGCTTCGCATCCACCGGATGCAACGCCGTCTGGCCCAGGAGTTCGGCGAGGAAGTCGAGTTCGACGGTCGGACCTACCACGCCTTTCCCACGCCCGAAGGACTCGCGAGCGCGAGCGAGAGCGAGCTCCGAGAGCTGAGTCTCGGTTACCGGGCACCCTACGTGAAACGCAGCGCCGAACTCGTCGCGGAGGGCAGCGCCCACCCAGCCGAAGCAGGGGAAATGGACTTCGAGGACGCCCGCGAGTACCTGAAACAGTTCGTCGGCGTCGGCAATAAGGTCGCGGACTGTGTGCTCCTCTTCTCGCTTGGGTATCTCGAAGCCGTCCCCTTGGATACCTGGATCCAGACGGCGATCGCCGAGCACTACCCCGACTGCGAGAAGGGATCCTACGCCGCGACCTCCCGGGCCATCCGCGAGGCCTTCGGCGAGTACGCGGGCTACGTCCAGACCTACGTCTTCTATTACCTGCGGACCGGCGGCGAGTAGCGCTCACCCGTCGAACGGGGGCCTCGGCGATACCGTCGGCCCTCGTTCGAGGACGTCCCGGCAGCAATACTTATGATTTCTCTACCCATACCTTAGGTATGGCATTGACACTACGGAACATCGTGTACATACTGCTCATCATCGCGCTCGTACTGTTCATCCTGAGTTTTATCTAAGCGAGAGGAGAGAGCCGATCCGTCTGTCGCCGTTCGCCCCCTTCCACTCGCTCTCGCCTGGATCGGTGCGATCGTCGCCGCTGTCGCATTCGGTGGCGGTCGATTGCACTCGCCGTCATGGGACGGCCTCGATGGAGGGCGAGGTATCCGTTCGAAAAGCTTCTCACGGGATCTCGTTCCCGCCGGTCGTGACGTTTAGTTCCTCGATCGTCGTCGAGTTAACCGAGTTGCTCGCGATCACCGTCGCGTTCGCGTTCGGGGGCAGTGTGAGGATCACGGTCGACTGACCCGAATCGACGTCTACGGTCTCGTAGGTCCGGCCGTTCTCCTGGATGACAGCAATCGTGGTTACGTTGCTCGCAGCCGACGTGGACCGAAGCGTCGCGTTCACGCGGATGCCCGACCCGCTCCAGGATTCGGTCGGCGAGAGGTCCTCGAAGACCGTCGAGTTGCTCGTATCCGCCGAGACGGTCGGGGAGAGGGTGAGACAGCCACTGAGTGCGAGCGAACAGACGAGGAGCGCGGCGAGGAGCGTTCGGCTGCGGGGCGTCGCTGGCATACGTTTCCCTCACGGTCCCCGCGAAAAACGGTTCCCCTTGCAGACGGTCGGAAGGGGCTACCGACGGCGAATCGACACTGGCAAGCAGCGTGCGGATCGGCCCCGCTCGATCAGATCGCTTCGATGATGCGGGAAACCCTTTGTAGGTAGGTGGGATAGAGCTGGTATGCGCCTCATCGCTCATCGCGGTTTCGACGATCAGTACTCGGCGAACACCATCGCGGCCGTCGAGCGAGCGGTCCCGCGGGCGGACGCGATCGAACTCGACGTCCGTCGGTGCAAGTCCGGCGAACTCGTCGTCGCCCACGACGAGATCTTAGAGATCGCTATCGACGGTATCGATCGGGTCGAAGACCTCACCGCAGCAGAGCTCGCCGATCTCGACGCCCACGACGGCGAGGGCATCCAGACTCTCGACGTAGTGCTCGAAGCGATCCCCGCGGATGTCGACGTCAACTTCGAACTCAAGGAATCGACGATCATCGACGACGCCTTGGAGATCGCCGAGGACGCGCCCAATCACGTCATCGTTTCCTCCTTCGACGCCGAGACGATCGACGCGACGAGCGAGCGCGACAGCGGGGTCTCACTTGCGTACATTCTCGATGCCACGCCGACCGACGACCTCGCTTTCGCTGCCGAGATCGACTGTGCGTACGTCCATCCCCACACCTCGATCTGTCTTCTAACGGACGTCGTTTCCCAGGCCCACGAGGCGGGCATGGAGGTAAACGCCTGGACCGTCGACTCGCGGGCAGCCGCCTGGGCCCTAGAGAAACGCGGTGTCGACGGTGTGATCGCCAGTTCGCCCTCGGTGCTCGAAGCCGAATCCGAGGAGTCCTCGGCGGAGTGAGTGAGGGCGATCGAACGGTGGGGAGTCCATCCTAACCGCCGGGACCGGCAGGACCGGCTGAACCCGATCGCCGCCCTGACCGCGATCCGGCAGTCGGAGACGTGAGTCGCCGTCCCAGGATGGACCCTGCATGATTCGAGCCGAAGGGTTACGCGCGACCCGGAGAACCGATAGGGCATGGTCGCAGTATCGGGATTGACACTGCTAATCGGAACGGTGATCGTCTTCGTCGTAAGCATGCTCGTCGGCGGTCTGGGCAATTACATCAGCGTTCGGGCACTCTCGGACAACGAGGTGACGTTCATCCATGCGGTGGTCTCCTCGGTTATCAGCGCCGCGGTCTGGGCGGGGCTTAGCTACCTACTCAACGTCTACCTCGTGACGAGCGTACTGATCTTCGGCGGCGCGCTCGCCTCGCTTCTGGTCTGGATCTTCGTGTTGTACTTCCGGTACTCCAGCGGTATCGTGAGGGCGATCCCCGCCGCGGTGTTCGCCTGGATCATCGCCGTCGTAGCGCTGTACATCGTCGCTACGTTCACCGAGTTTCCGTTCCAGGCGATCGGGATTCCGGCCGTCTGAGGACGCTTCGATCGGCGGCAACCAACTGACCGGCGGTCGACGAACGCTCTTCGGCGGGGGGTAGCGGGCTCACACCGATCGTCAGGCGCCCGTCTCCTCCCGTTTGCCGCACCGAAACCGTCGGTTCTGTCTGGAATTCGAATCGTAGCCGATAGTTCAAAGTCCTGTCTCGTCCGCTTCGTTGGTGCCGCCGCTGGTAGTCGTGTCGTCCGTGCTACCCACGTCGTCCGCGTTGGTAGCGGCGTTCTCCTCTTCTCGGTTCTCGGAAGTACTTCCATCCGGCGAACGTGTCTCGACAGCGTCGATCCTCGCGTTGGCCGGATCGGTGCCGAGCGCCGTCGTCGCAGTCGGGGCCGGGGAGAAGGGCTGGCCCCGGATCAGATCGTTCAGAACGACGTTCGCGAACTGGACGACGAGCACGAGCAACAGCGGGCCGAAAAAAAGACCGTACCATCCGAAGAGTGCCGCACCGAGGATGTAGGCGAACAGCACCGCACCGTTGTGCATGGTCTGGCCGGAGATGTAGGGTCTGACGATCGATTGGGGGATCAGATCGAGGAAGAGGAAGGCGACGACCAGGAAGGCGATCGGGTAGATCAGCAGGCTCGCGTTCGCTCCGACCGCCGCCCACAGTAGATAGCCAGTAACGGGAACGTAGACGACCTTCCCGACGACCAGCGGGATGAACGTCGCGAGTCCGGTGAGCACCGCCAAAAGCGTCGGGAACGGAAGCGAGACGCTCGTCGGCACGATGAAATTGTAGGCGTTGTAGACGAGGATCGATCCGATCGTCACCGCGACGACCGTGAGCACGTTACCGAAGTAGACGACCTCTAGATCGGCATCGACGCCGGCGAGATAGGAGTACGCCGCGGTGTCCCGACCGCCGACTTCCGCTCGGTACCAGCCCTGTAGCCGGTTCCCGTCGCGATAGAGGAAAAAGGCGAACGTCAGCGCGAGCGTCAGGTGGAGTAAGGCGTTCGAGACCGTTCCGAGCGCGCCCAGCGCTCCCGTGAGCACCTGTCTGATGCGCGAGAGCTGTCCGACCCGGTCCAGCAGGCTCGGGAGGTTTCCGGCGATGCCGGCGACCGACCGCTGGTTGCCCGGTAGACGTTCTAACAGCAGGTTCACTAGATCGGGGCCGGCCGCGTTGGTGAACTCACGGATCGCGATAAAACCTGTGTACCCAAGTAAGGCGAGCGTCGGGAGCACGATGAACAGCAGGGTGATCGTCGCCGCAGCGTCCCGCGAGCCGACGCGGCGTCGTATCCGTCGGTTGATCGGCCGTGCGCCGTAGTAGACGAACAGCCCGAAGACGAAGGTCCCGACAAACGAATAGAAGAACAATCCGACGGCACCGAGTAGAACTACTGCGACGAGCCACCACCCGAGCCGCCGGCGGTCGACGCTCAACGAGACGTCGGTATTCACGGGACAGGCTTCACCCATCTCGGGCTTGTAACTACCGTTCGAGCGGCCGAACCGATCGAGTCCCCCTGCTCGGTAGCACCGAGTCGAGCGAGAGCCGGTCGCGAGCTTCGATCGATCCCCGCGACCCTCAAGTCGCTCGAATCAGATTGACTCGATCCCGTCGGACTCGAGGTACTCCTCGAAGAGTTCGACGTTCTTGAGGTTTGCCTTCCAGGCGGCGTCGAACAGATCGCCGATAGCCGGCACCGAGCCGATAAGCACGTCGACGAGGATATTGAAGACCATCCGACCCAGCACGTTCCGCGGTGCGCCCACGAGGCCGGCCTCGGCGATGATGTACAGCCCGATCACGCCGGTAACGATATCGCCCGAGACCGGAAGCAAGCCGACGATTGAATCGAGTCCGACCCGGTAGTTCGTCCCCGGCACCGGGATCGCGCTGTCGAGCAGCCGGGCGACCGTACGAGTGCGCTCGAGGGCAGCGCGTTCCCGCGGTGAGACGTCGGTAGGTATCCCCCCACCGATCCTGTCGCCATCGCCCCCGCCGTCGCTGCCGCTGTCATCGATTCCGAAGTCCTCACCGGTTCCGAGGTCGTCCTCGGTGCCGAACGCATCGTCGTCGGTACCGTACTCCTCGCCGTCCTCGCTATCGTCGCCGTCGATCGACATAGCTGGGAGTCGGCGGCGAGCGGTATATACCCTCCCGTTGCCCGTGCCGGGCTCCCGGTGCTCGACGGTACTCCGGGTGGCGGTCGGAGAAGAGCCGTGGGTTCATTACCGGGGCGGCGGTCGATCGGATATGTATCTCGCCGACGAGGCCTGGCCGGACCTAGAGAGCTACTTCGAAGAGGAATCGCTCGTCTTAGTCCCACTGGGATCGACCGAACAGCACGGCCCGGCACTCCCCGAGGCGACCGATCACCTCATCGGGGAGGCCTTCGCACGGGAGGCCGCCGACCGGACCGGAGTGGCCTGTACACCTACTGTAAATATCGGCGTCTCCTCGCATCACCGCCAGTTCCCCGGAACGCTATGGGTCGGCGCGCCCGAATTCCGGGATTACGTCGAGAGCCTCTCGCGGAACCTCACCTACCACGGAATCGACCGGCTGATCTACGTCAACGCCCACGGTGGTAATATCGCCCACCTCCGGGAGGTCGGCCGGCGACTCCACGAAGACGGTACTGCGTATGCGATCGAGTGGATGTGGAACGACTCGATTCCCGAGCTAGTCGAGGACCTCTTCGATCAGCCCGGGCCCCACGGCGGGCCGAAGGAGACCGCGATGATCCAGTACCTGAACTCCGATCTCGTCTACGACGACCGCTTGGAAGAAGCGCGCGACGAGGGGTTCTCCGAGGACTTCGCGGAGTCATATTTGCGTAACGGCTCCCGGACGTTCTACGACGCAATCGATAACACCCCAAATGGTGTGCTCGGCGATCAGACCGACGCCTCCGCCGAGAAAGGCGAGCAGCTCTTCGAAGCGGCGAGCGACCAGCTCATCGAACTGATCGAGTGGCTCAGGGCGCGCGATAGCGACGAGTTGCTACCCAAGCCCCACGTCTGAGTCGATCGGTCGATCCGGATTAAGGAGAGTTCAAGCACTGAGAGGCAAGGTTCGTATCAGTTACACAACACAACGAGCGAGACACACTGTAAGAGCTTACTCCCCCGAGGCAGGGGAGTCCCCTTCGTCTATCCGGGCTGTGTATTTGCTAAGCGACTGATCGAGCGCATCGCTAACGTCGATAGCGAGTGAATCAGCTACGGCGAAGAGAGCGAAGGCGACATCGCCTACTTCGTCCGGTTCGAGGGAGGGCTGTGTCGGCTTTTGTCCATACTCGGTCGACTCGGCTGCATTCCTCGCTACTTCGCCGAGTTCGGAGACGAGATCCAAGAGTCGAAACGCAGGTGGCGCTTCCAGGTCGTGCTTTTCGACGAACTCGGCCACTTTCTGCTGCTCTCTCATCCCGTTCGGTCTCGGATAGGGGCCAGTTGAGAATATCGAATCTACGGAACTATCGGCTATTGCACTTGCAAAAAGGGGAGAAGGCACACTTCGAGGAGAGGGGCGATTCGTCGACCGGGGGCTCGACTACGAGCTGGCGGATCGGTTCGACCTCACGACTCGAAGACAGTCCGAACGGCGTCGATATCGTCACCGACCGCTTCGAGCGCCAGCACGAGCTCGAGTCGTGCTTTGTGTGCCGGGAGGTCGCCGCCGTCGATGACGCCCTGGGAACGAAGCGTCTCGCCGCCGCCGGCGCCACCATAGACCGGCGCGACCGCCCCGCCCACACAGCGGGAGGTAATCACGACCGGCACTCCTTGGTCGATCGCCTCGGCGACGCTCTCCCCGATCGGACCGGTCACGTTGCCCAACCCCGTTCCTTCGAGAACGATACCGTCGATTCCGACATCGAGTGCTCGTCGTACCCCTGCACCCGAGACGCCGGCTCCCGATGTGACCATCGCGACCGCTCTCGTCGTCTCGAGTGCGTCGATCGAGGCCGACCGGCTGCCGGGTTCGCGGTGGGTTCGCAGCCCGGCGTGGGAGAACTCCGCGACCGGACACGCGCCGGGGGAGTCGAACGTATCGAGCGCGCTCGTGTGGGTCTTCGTGACCTCGCGGGCCGCGTGGATCTCCTCGTCGAAGGCGACGTACCCCCCGCCAGCCCCGGCGAAGAAGTCGTGGCTCGCGGCCCTAATCGCACAGAGGAGGTTCGCCGGCCCGTCGGGACTCACTTCATCGGGTCGGCGCTGGGCACCGGTGAAGAGGACCGGAATATCGAGATCGAGGACCAGATCGAGGTAGTACGCCGACTCCTCTATGGTGTCGGTACCGTGGGTAACGACGACGCCACCTGTCCCCTCTTCGGCGGCATCGATGGCCTCGCGGGCGATCGTCGCCATTCCATCGGTGTCCATATCGTAACTCGGCGTCTGGAGGACCTGCTCGACGGCGATCTCGGCGTAGTCGTCGATTGCCGGCACCGAGGCAACGAGATCTTCCCCGCTCTTCTGGGGTGTCGCGCCGTCCTCGCCGGCAGTGCTCGCGATCGTACCGCCGGTACCCAGTACGGTAACTGACGAAGACATGGGAAGGAATGCTCGCGCCGACGTGTTAGCTCTTCGGAGCCAGCAGACGAGAGGAGGCAAAGGATGGCGATCGACGGCTCGCTCCGACCTCCGGAGCTGCTGGGGTGTAGACACCTTTCAATTGTCGGGACAGCTATTAGGGATCTTCGGCGTGGAGCCGGTAGCGTATGGGCGACATAGACGTAGCGATCGGCGTCGACGTGGATTGTGTGGCCGGCTGGCTCGGTTCCTACGGTGGAGAGGACTCCCCGGCGGACCTCTCCCGGGGATTATCTGCGGGCAACGAGGGCATCCCGCGAATGCTCCAGCTCTTCGAGGACGAAGGGATCGACACGTCCTGGTTCGTCCCGGGCCACTCGATCGAAACCTTTCCCGAGGAAGTCGGCGCGGTCGCCGACGCGGGCCACGAGATCGGGGTACACGGCTATTCCCACGAGAACCCGACCGACCTCTCCCGGGAACAGGAGGACACGATCATCGCGAAGTCGATCGAGCTGATCGAGGACCTCACCGGCGAGAAACCGGTCGGCCATCGAGCGAGTTGGTGGGAGTTCAGCGAGAACACGCCCGAACTCGTCGAGGAGTACGACTTCCTGTACGACTCGAGTCTAATGGAACGGGAGTTCGAGCCCGGCTACATGCGAAAGGGCGATAGCTGGGAGAAGATCGACTACGACCAGCCCGCAGATCCCCATCAGCTGGTATCGCGACGACATCCCGTCGATGCTCTTCATCAAACATCCGAGCTACCACTCGGGATACGACAGCCCAAAGATGCTCTACGAGGAGTACTACAAGGGCCAGTTCGACTTCCTGCACGATCGGCGCGGGGCCGGGGTCTACACGTTCACCATCCATCCCGATATCCACGGCCTGCCCCACATGATCCAGTACTTAGAGGACTTCATCGGCTACGTCAAGAATCACGACGAGGCCAGCTTCGAGACCTTAGAGACCGTCGCCCGAAAGTACGACGAGGACCCCTCGGTATATGCGAGCGAAGGCGAGTACGTCTGACCGGAGTTAGGTGGGCCCGATCGGCGAACGATTACGCCTCGGCCGAATCAGGTGTTCTACCGGTCGGGAAGCCCGTCGTGAGCTGATACCCGGTAAAGACGACGACGAGGAAAACGGTGATAAGCGCGAACGACTGGAAGATCGCCGTATAGCCGAAGCCCGCGTCGAGCAACGCTCCGACGGTCACGCTGCCGAGCGCGTTCATGAAGATAATGCTCGCGCTGAACACCGCGTAGGCGCTCGCGCGGTGAACCTCGGGCAGCGCATCGAGGACGTAGGTATCGGTCGCCGGGAACAGGCCGTGGATCGCAAGGCCGAGGGCGACGCTCACGACCGCGAGCCCGTAGACGCCCGTTGTCACTGTCAGCGCGAGGACACAGCCGGCGAAACTGCCGATGATTCCGAGAATAAGCGGGACGTGTGGCACCCGATCGGCGAGCGAGCCCGCGAGCGCGAAGGCGGGCACGCCGGCCGCGAAGACGACCGTGAGCAGAAGGTTCGCGGTGTTCTCCGTGAGGGCTTTCTCGCTCACCAGATAGGAGACGTAGAAGTTGAACACGCCGTTCCAGGCGAGATCGACGAAGCCCACGAGGACGACGCCGCCGACGATGACCGGCCACTGTCGCCGTGCTGCCCGGAAGAAATTCCGGTCCTCGTTCTCGCCGGACGGTATCGTCATTCGTCTAGTAATCCACGCGAAGACGATCGTCGCACTGGCTGCCGCGGCACTCATGAGGTAGAAGACTTCCTGCCAGTCGCCGATCAGGAGGACGGCGGTGACGAACAGCGGCGCGCCCGCCGCCGCCAGTTGGCTCGATGTTCCATGCACCCCAACGGCCCAGCCGATGCCGTCGGGAAAGAGATCGCTCAGAAGGGGTTTCGCGGCGATGAAGTAGATCCCACTGGAGATTCCCATGAGAAAGGCACTGCCCCACAGAATCGGGAGGGATTCCGCCGTCGCGGCGAGGATCGGCGAGAGCGAAAGCGTCGCCCCGGCACCGAGGATCACGAAGTGGCGCGGGACCCGTGTCAGTAGGTAGCCGGTCGGCAGTCGCGGGAGCGCGCTACCGAGCCAGGCGAGCGTTGCTAACAATCCGACTGCCGTCGCCGAGGCACCGAAAGCGGCTCGAACCGGCTCCAAGAGGGGTGCGAAGACGACACGAGCGAGATTGACCAACAGAACGATCGAACACAACGAACCGAACAACTGCCTGCGCGTCACTACTAGCTTACCAGAGAGCACACGGCTTCAAACCTTTCGACCAACGAACGTTACCAGCGGTATCGGCTCGTAGCTTCGATTCCGATACTCTATCGAGTGACATGGCCGTAACCGATCGAGCGCCACTCAGGCCCTGAACGCCTCGCGTAGTCCCTCGGCGATCGCGTCGAGTCCCTCCTCGGCGGCGTCGAGTTCGTCGGTCATACTACAGAAACCGTGGATCATTCCCTCGAAGTGGTGATGGGAGACGGGGACCCCCGCATCCGCGAGGCGCTTCTCGTAGGAGAAGGCCTCGTCGCGCAGCGGGTCGAAGCCGGCACTGACGATCGTCGCCGAGGGCAGGTCGGCGAGATTCCGGGCCTGTAGCGGGAACGCGTAGGGATTTCGCTCGTCGATCTCGCTTTCGATGTAGCGATCGAAGAACCACTCCATGCTCGCGAGTTCGAGGAAGTAGCCCTCGGCGTTCTCCTCGTAGCTCTCGGGCACCTCGAGTCCGGCGGGATTCACCGCAGGGTAGATCAGTCCTTGGTGGGAAATCTCGGGTCCGGCCCGGTCGCGGGCCATCAGCGAGACGACCGCCGCGAGATTCCCCCCCGCCGAATCGCCTGCGACGGCCACCCGGTCGGGGTCGCCCCCTAACTGGCCGGCGTTCGAAACGGCCCACTCGGTCGCCGCATAGCAGTCACGCGGGGCGGCGGGGAAGGGGTGTTCGGGTGCCAGTCGGTAGTCGATCGAGACGACCAGACACTCCGCGCGATTGGCGAGGCGCGTACAGACGTTGTCGTAGCAATCGAGGTTGCCCAGTACCCACCCGCCGCCATGGAAGAACACACAGATCGGATGGGGCCGCTCGCCCTCGGGTTCGTAGATCCGCACTGGAACATCGCTCTCGGGGCCTTCGAAGGAAAATTCGCGAACGTCGGCGACCGACTCGCTTCCCTCCTCGGCGAAGAAGAGATCGAGCGCACCGCGAGCGCTCTCGACGGAGAGACCGTGGGTGAGCGGTACGCCGTTCGAGTACATCGCGTCGAGGACGGCCTGTACCTGTGGACCTGGTTCGTCTGCCATGAACGCCGATCGCCCGCCGGGGACTTAATTCCGGCCCCGACCCATCGCGGTGCTCGCCATCGACCCCCGGACCCCGACCGAGCGCCCCGTCGCAGTACTGTCGGGGATCGTCGCTCCCAGCGAGATGGATCGCGGTTCGTCAGCGTTTTTCCAGGTGAGAGTGTAGTGACCGCGATGACCGAGGATCTGTTTACGCCGCTCGAACTGCGCGAGACGACGGTCCCGAATCGCGTAACCGTCTCGCCGATGTGTCAGTACTCCTGTGAGGATCGCGACGGTCTCGCTCACGACTGGCATCTCGTCCACTTGGGATCCCGTGCAGTCGGCGGCGCAGGGATCGTGATGACCGAAGCGGCTGCCGTGAGCCCCGAAGGGCGGATCACGCCCCAGGACTTGGGGGTCTGGAGCGAGGACCACGCCGAGGCACTCGCGCCGATCGCCGAGTTCGTCGCCGAACAGGGGAGCGTGCCGGCCATCCAGCTCGCCCACGCTGGCCGGAAGGCCTCGAAGACCCGCCCGTGGGAGGGCTCCGACCCGATCCAGCCCGAAGACGGCGGCTGGGAGGTCCGTGCACCGAGCGACGAACCCTGGCCCTACGAGGACGGGGACTCGCCGCCAGTCCAAGAGATGGACCAGGAGGACATCGAAGGCGTAATCGAGTCCTTCAGGGAAAGCGCCGAGCACGCGCTCAATGCCGGCTTCGAGATCGCGGAAGTACACGGGGCACACGGCTATCTGCTACACGAGTTCTGCTCGCCGGTGAGCAATCATCGCGAGGACGACTATGGGGGGAGTTTCGAGAACCGAACGCGATTAGTGAGGGAAGTCACCCAAGCGGTGCGGGAGGTGTGGCCGGATGGGAAGCCGGTCTTCGTCCGGATCTCGGCGACCGACTGGCTGCCCGATTGCGAGTCCTGGACGACCGAGCAGTCCGTGCGGCTGGCCGACGCGCTCTACGAAGCGGGCGCGGACCTGATCGACGTCAGCTCTGGAGGAATTAGCCCCGATCCACAGATCCCCCACACCGGCGCGGGCTATCAGGTGCCCTACGCCGAGCGCCTGGGGGCCGAGAGCGACTCGGAGATTGGCGTCGGGGCGGTCGGCGGGATCAGCGATGCTACGCAGGCCGACGAGCTGATCCGCAATGGCCGAGCGGATCTCGCGATCCTCGCGCGCAAGCACCTTCGCGATCCCTACTTCTCGCTGGATGCTGCTCGCGATCTAGACAAGCCGGAAGCCGCCGAACCCCCGATCCAGTACCGGCGGGGTTTCTGAGGACGACCCGCGATGCGAGGTCAGCCAATCCATTCATCCGGCCTCGGCGTTCGTGATCGTGATTCGATCGGGGATAGCGAGCGGTTCCCCGCGACCCGAGGCAGTCGGGCCGGACAGCGGCGAACCCAGGAACCCACTGGTAAGCGGGCGCGATAGAGTTCGAGAATTGGGTCAGTAGAGCAGATACAACTGCGCGTAGACGGCGACTCCGAGGGAGAAGGAGATCAGCCACAGCGAGGCGGCGACGCGGCCGACCCGCCGATGAGGCGTGTTCGGGAGTTCCGCGACCGGGCGGGTAAGGGCGAGCAGGAGGACGTAGTACAGAAGCGGCACACAGACGATCGCGAGCCCGATGTGGATCGCGAGCAGCGGCAGGTAGACCAGCCGATAGACCGTCTCGGGACCGGGGAAGGGCGTCGGGCCGAGAAGGGTAACCTTGTAGAGATAGAGCACAAGGAAGGTAACGAAGAGTACCAGGGAGGTAAGCATCGACGCGCGGTGTTTCGCGATCTCGTTTCGCTTGATGAAACGCCAACCTGCAGTGATCGTCCCGATCGCAACGAGGCTGATGAGGGCGTTCACGTGGGGGATTGCGTCGATTAGCCAGGCGGGCGCACGTGGGATCGACCCGGCAGGGAAGAGCTGGAGGACGGCCCCGAAGACGAGCGCGAGCGAGACCACAGAGAGTACGCCCGCCAGCGCCGGGACGTGCTCGCGAGCGCGGCCTTCTAATTGCATACCGGAGTGAAAGAACGGAGTGATCTTGTCAGTCCCGGTTCGGGAGGAATCGAAAAGGCGTGGTCGGTAGAATCGGCGGCCAGCGGATAGGGCGGTGACCGATCAGGGTCGGCGACCGGCTTATGGTAGCCGGGGCCATCGAAGATCATGAGTGTTCCATCCGAGATAGAGGAGCTGATCGCGGGCGCGGCGCTCTCGGCCCATCTCGCGACGATGACCGACGATCGGCCCCACGTCGCGCCGGTGTGGTACGGGTACGACGACGGAGTTCTGAATACTCTCACCGGCGGGCGGAAGCGGGCGAACTGGCGGGAAAACCCCCGGGTAGCGGTCTCGATCGAGAAGCTCCGGGCAGGCGACCCGGTCTGGATGGTCGCGATGCAGGGAGTCGCCGAGGTGAGCGAGGACCCGACGCGAATCGAGGCCGCACGCGAATGGATCTTTCCGAAGTATCGAGCGCACGAAACCGACGGCGGCGATAACGAAACTGAGAGCGAGAGCGAGGAGTCGGCGAGTGCGCTGATCGAGATCGCGATCGGGTCGGCGACGCTCCAGCGATACCGGTAGAAACTCCCCTCGCGGGGAGATTTCACCGACAGAACCTGGAACCCACGCTCCGAGAACGCGACGAGGGCGGTCGCGAGTTTCAGGCCGATCGACCGGGAGATCGAGATCCTCGAAGCAATGCTCGGCGACTGAGGCGGTGCAGCAGTGGGTGTGCGGTAGCGGTTGCGAAGCACCAGTGACCGTTCCGCGAGCGAACGGAGTGAGCGAGCGTTTTTCGTGCACTGGTCGTTCCCGTTCGCTCCCCTCGGTCGCTCACCTCCCACTCCCCGCTCTCATTCGTTCGCTGCGCTCACTCACGAGAACAGATTTTTGGAGGAGTGGTCCCCGCAGCGAGCCGGCTCCGCTGACGAGCGAGGAGACCCGACGACAAAAAGGTGCGCGTGGTTTAGTGCTCGTCCGTGATCTGTGTATGAGCGCCGATCAGCGCCCCCGCCAGATCGAGGTTTTCGATGTGGGTTCCCTCGTCGATAATCGAATCCCGTATCGAGCAGTCCTCG
>PXRJ01000012.1 GCA_003021705.1 Halobacteriales archaeon QS_3_64_16 | reverse complement strand
GCTTTCATCATGCCGTTCATCGTGCCGAAGTCGCCACAGCCGGGACACCAGGTGGGCTGGGCGTCGGATTTGAAGTCGGTGAATCTGACGTCTGAACTCATGTGGTGACCTCCTGTCCTGCCTCCGCGTCGCTCGTCTCGCTTCTCTCGCCGCTACTATCACTACTGTTACTACTACCGCCGTCGCTACCGATCTCTCCGGTGATACGTTCGGCAAGTTCGTCGGCGTCGAAACGGACGCCGTTGTACTTGTTGATACGCTTCACGCGGGTAAGCGTGTCGTGCTCGATCACGTCGGCGAACTGGCCCGTAGCATTACATTCGACGACGATCACATCATCGGCCTCCTCCATGGCCGCTGTGAGATCTGGTCGCGGGAAGAGATAGGGCACCGAGAGGAACCGGATCGATGTTCCCTCCGCTTCGAGGCGATCCATCGCCTCGCGGATCGCGCCCTCGTTCGACCCCCACGAGAGGACGAGCACGTCAGAATCCTCGTCGCCGAACTCCCGGACGTTCCACTCTTCGCGCTCGATCGCGGTCTCGATCTTCCGCTGGCGCTTGTCGACCTGTTCGACCCGGACGTCGGTATCCTCGGTCCGTCGCCCGAGTTCGTCGTGCTCCAACCCGGTGGTCATGTGCGCCCCGCCCGCGGTGCCGGGAATCGTCCGGGGACTGATCCCGTCATCGGTGGCGGCATGCGGCGTGAACTGGTCGCTCTCGTTCGTCCACTCCTCGACGTCCTCGCCCTGCAGCAGGTTCCCACGGTCGATCTCGACTTCGCTCATGTCGAACTCCTCGGGGGGGTAGGTCTGTTCGGTGACCGACAGCGCGAGATCCGCGACCAGATACACCGGCGTCTGGTACTTCTCGGCGAGATTGAAGGCCTCGATCGCTTTGTGAAAACACTCTGCGATCGTCGTCGCGCCGAGGACGAAGCGGGGGATCTCGCCGTGACCCCCATGGAGGAGCATGTCGAGGTCGCCCTGTTCCTGTTTGGTGGGCATCCCGGTCGAGGGCCCCGAACGCATCACGTCACAGATCACCAATGGCGTCTCGGTGGTGGCGATCAGCCCGAACGTTTCTGCCATCAGATCGATTCCCGGTCCTGAGGTGGCGGTCATCGATCGAGCCCCGGCCCGCGCCGCGCCCAGTGCCATGTTGATCGCCGAGAGCTCGTCCTCGGCCTGGACGACGTGGCCGCCAAAGCCCTCGATCCGGCCCTTCAGGTACTCCATGACGTTCGTCGCGGGCGTGATCGGATAGCCCGCATAGAAGCGGCAACCCGCGGCGATCGCGCCCATTCCGATGGCCTCGTCGCCATTCAAGAGAACGTAATCGGAGTCGGTCGTCTCGAGATCGTAGGGGAAGCTTTCCTCGATCTCATCGGCGACGAAATCCTGGCCTGCGCGGGCGGCCTCCTTGTTATTATCAACGATCGATGAGCCCTTGCCGCCGAAGCGTTTCTCGAGGGATTCGTCCAGATACTCGACGTCGAAATCACAGACCGCACACGCCGCGCCGAGGGCGACGACGTTTTGCATGATCGCGCCGCCGGCCTCCTCGGCGAGGCGCTGGAGGGGCACCGACAGGGCGGTCATCTCCCCGGGGGCTTCGAAGTCCTCCATCATCGTGCGCTCGCCGTCGTAGATGATCACCGACTCCTCATGGAGTTCGTCCAAATTCTCCTCGACGGTGCGTTCGGTGAGCGCGATGAGCACGTCTAAACGGTCGACGACGCTCTCGATCCGCTCCGTGGAGGATCGGATCTTGTACGCGGTGTACCCGCCCCGGATCCGGGAGGCGAAGTCCTTGGAGGTGAAGACGTGTCGACCCGCTCGGGAGAGCGCCTGTGCGAAGATCTTCCCGGTCGAATCGATCCCGTCGCCGGCCTCCCCGCCGACTGCCCAATTCAGGTCCTCTGGCATGTCGTGGCTAGGGCTATCTAGTGCCCGAGCAAAAGACTTCTGAATCACCCGGTTCGCGGTCTCGTTTCCCCGTTCGCGCCATCGAAGTCCCTTTGACACGCAGCGCCCCTTCCTATGATATGGACCCAACCGAAACACGCCTCGAATCAGTCCGGGACGTCGGCCCCGACGCGATCGCCCTCACCCTCGAGACGCCCGATGCGTTCGACGCCCAGCCCGGCCAGTTCCTCAAGTTGGTCTTCGAGATCGGCGAGGAGACCCACCCCCGCTTCTACACGATTTCCTCGCCGCGCGTGGGTGGCACCTTCGAGACGACCGTCGGCATCGATCCGGAGGGCGACGTCAGCCCCCGGCTCACGGCGCTCGAGCCCGGTGACACGATCACCGTTGCCGGCCCCTTTGGAAACGCCTACTACGAGAACGACCCCCGTTCGGTGATCCTCGCCGGCGGTCCCGGAGTAGGGCCTGCCGTCGGGATCGCCGAACGCGCCCTCGCCGACGGCAACGAGGCCGCCGTTATCTATCGCGACGACGAGCCGATGCACAAAGATCGTCTCGAGGACCTGCGCGAGCGTGGGGCGTTCGTTCGTGTACTCGGCGAGAGTGAGGGATTAACCGACGCCGCGAGCGAGGCGATTAGGTGTACCGATGGCGAGCAGGTCTTCGTCTATGGCTTCGCGGATTTCCTCAGCGCCGCGACCGACGCGATCGGTGCTGCCGGCGGCGCGCCCGACGAGACAAAGATGGAGAACTTCGGGTAGGTCGATAGGGCTAACGGACTCGCTTCCGGAGCGCCGCGCCGGATATGTCCCTTCAAATAGCTCTCGGCCCTTCGGCCATTCGTGAGCGCGGACACCTACACGTACACGATCGATGTTCGCTTTCGCGATCTCGACCCGCGGAGCCACGCGAACCATGCAGTGTATATCTCTTACTGCGAGCAGGCCAAAGCCGCCCTCTTCGAAGAGGTTCTTACAGTCTCGCTCGCCGACGCCCCGACGGTGGTTCGCTCCCTCGATATCGAGTACGAGCGGGCGGTTACACTCGGCGACCGAATCGAGGTCGCGATCGGTGTCGGACACCTCGGCCGGACGAGTTACGCCCTCGAGTACGATCTCGGGGTTGAGGACGAGCGCGTGGCGACCGCGCGAACGATGTCGGTTCGCCTCGATAGCGAGGGGACGCCGGAACCACTACCCGATAGTTGGCGCGAGCGCCTGGGGCCCTACCACGACGAGGCGTAACCCACCTCGCCCCACTTCGACTCCTCGTGTCGTACCCTCCCACCGTTCCCGATCGTTTCGTCTCAGTGTTCGACGAACTCGATCAGGATTCCGCCCGTTGACTTCGGGTGGAGGAAGGCGACGTCGTGGCCCCACGCACCCGGTCGGGGCGCTTCGTCGATCCGTTCGACGCCCAGTTCCTTTGCCCGGTCGAGCGCGCTCTCGATGTCCTCGGTCGCGAGCGCGAGGTGATGGATGCCCGGCCCGTTCCGGTCGAGATACGTAGCGATCGCGCCCTCGCCTTCGGGCTCGAGCAACTCGAAGTACCCGCCCCCACAGTCGAGGAAGACTATGTTCATGCCCTCGAAAGACTCCTTGTGGGCGATCGGCAGGTCACACAACTCGCCGAACAGCCCGGCCAGTTCCTCGGCGTCGTCGGTCGCGATCCCGGCGTGATCGGAGTGCATGGCAGGGATTCGATTACCTACCGACGAAACCCTACTGGTCCAGGTGTCACGCTACTGGCCGGATCTTGGCTCCTCTCACGATTTGTCCGCAGACGGACTAGTCCGGGACATAGACTTACAAATAGTTGCTTCCCTACCAGCACATTCTTTAGTGAGGGACCTTTACAAACTACGCTACCACAGAGGTGAACACTGGGCCGATAGCTCAGTTAGGCAGAGCAGCTGAGTGAAAATCAGCAAGCCCCGGGTTCAAATCCCGGTCGGTCGGGCCGCAGTAGTTAAACACCGCATTTGCGGTAAGAGGGTGCGACTCCCTCACGGCTCACCGCTTCATTTTCTCTGAGCCACTGCTCACCCCTGATATTCCCCGAAGACGTCCCGCATCGCATCACAGATCTCTCCAACTGTGGCGTAGGCTTTCACCGCGTCTATCAGATAAGGCATCATGTTCTCATCGCCCTCGGCAGCCTCCCGAACCCCATCCAAACACTCCTCGACGGCTTCGTCGTCGCGTTCCTCGCGCACGGTCTCCAGTCGGTCTTTCTGGCTCTCCTGTTCGGCTTCTGTGACTTCCTCGATGTCGACCTCGGGGTCTTCGTCGACCTCGTACTCGTTCACGCCGACGATGATTCGCTCCTCTTCCTCTACCTCGCGCTGGCGCTCGAAGGCCACGTCCTGGATCTGGCGCTGGACCCACTCGGATTCGATCGCCCGGAGCATTCCGCCCCGATCGTCGATCTCTTCGAGTAGTTCGAAGGCCTCTTCTTCCAGTTCGTCGGTTAGGGCCTCGACGTAGTAACTGCCCGCGAGGGGATCGATCGTATCGGCCGCGCCGGACTCGTGGGCGAGGATCTGTTGGGTGCGCAGCGCCGTTCGCACGGACTTTTCGGTCGGCAGCGAAATCGCCTCGTCCTTGCCGTTCGTGTGAAGGCTCTGGGTCCCGCCGAGCACCCCGGCGAGTGCCTGATAGGCCACTCTCACCACGTTGTTCTCGACCTGCTGGGCGGTGAGCGTCGAGCCGGCGGTCTGGGTGTGGAACTTCAGCTGTTTGGATTTGGGGTTTTCCGCACCGAAGCGCTCTTCGGCGATTTTCTTCCACATCCGCCGGGCGGCCCGGAACTTCGCGACCTCCTCGAAGATGTTGTTGTACGACGCGAAAAAGAAGGATAATTGGGGCGCGAAGTCGTCGACCGCGAGGCCGGCCTCGGTGGCGGCCTCGACGTACTCGATGCCGTCGCCGAGCGTGAACGCCAACTCCTGGGCGGCGGTCGCGCCCGCCTCCCGGATGTGATAGCCCGAGATCGAGATCGTGTTGAAATTCGGCACTTCTTCCGCACAGAACTCGAAGATATCGGTAATGAGATCCAATGAGGGCTCCGGCGGGTAGATATAGGTCTTCCTAGCGATGTACTCCTTCATCACGTCGTTCTGTACCGTCCCTCGAAGTTCCTCGCGCGGGGCGCCTTGCTGGTCGCCGAGCGCGATATACATCGCGAGCAGCACCGAGGCGGGCGCATTGATCGTCATACTGGTCGAAACGTCCTCCAGTGAGATACCGTCGAAGACGGTCTCGATGTCTCGGAGCGAGTCGATCGCCACTCCCGACTTGCCGACCTCGCCTTCGGCCATGGTGGCATCGGAGTCATACCCCATCTGGGTGGGTAGATCGAAAGCCATCGACAGACCAGTCTGGCCCTCGCCGATCAGGTAGTGATAGCGCTCGTTGGTCTCCCGGGCGGTGCCCATCCCGGCGTACTGGCGCATCGTCCAGAGCCGGCCCCGGTGCATCGTCGAGTACACGCCTCGGGTATAGGGCTCCTCGCCGGGGAAGCCCAGATCTTCCCCGTAGTCCAGCTCGGCGACGTCGGTCGGCGTGTAGAGCGGGTCGACGGTCTGGCCGCCGGTGTCGGTAGTGAACTCCTCGTGACGCTCGCCGAAGCGTTCGATCGTGGGGCCGCGCGTCTTTTCCTCCCATTCCTCCCGATTCTCGCGGATCGCCTCGAGATCGTCGTCGTCGAACATTACTCGGTACGTGGGCGAGCGAAGTCATAAGGGTTGGCTGGGTCGGCGAGGGGATCGGCGGTCAGGGAACTATCGGAAACCGACGAAACGCTCAGGATTCGAGCCGACGAAGACTGTCTGTGTCCGATCCTGGCCCTGGTACCAACC
>PXRJ01000011.1 GCA_003021705.1 Halobacteriales archaeon QS_3_64_16 | reverse complement strand
ATCGTCGCCCGGTCGACCCATGTGTCGACCGACGCGGGCGAGCCCCAAAGGTGTTCGTCCGAGGAACCGACCGAGGGGCGAGATAGGAGGAAGCGTGTCGATCGTGAGCCGCGTCGAACCGACCCGAATCGAACGGGAACGGGCTTAAGAGGACACGTCACCTATCGTCCGTATGCGTAGCTTCACGGTCGGCAGGGCCTTTGGCATCCCCATCAGGGTCGGTCTGACCTTCCTGTTGGTTCTGCCCTTGCTCGCCTGGCTCATCGGCACGGGGGTCGGCCGGTACGTCGAAGCGTTCAACTCGTTTCTCGGCGCGAACTTGGACGCCGCCGCGCTCACCGCCGGCTCGATGCCGTATGTTCTCGGGACTGTCGCCGCCATTGGCCTGTTCGCCGCCGTTGTCCTCCACGAACTCGGGCACTCGCTCGTCGCGTTGCGCTTCGGAGTCGGTATCGAGTCGATCACCCTCTGGTTCCTCGGGGGGATCGCCCAGCTTACCGAGATGTCAGAGGAGTGGAAAGAGGAGTTCGCCGTCGCGATCGCCGGCCCCGCGGTAAGCCTCGCGCTGGGCGCGCTCTCCTACGGTGCTTTCCTGATCGTTCCGTCGGGCCAGCTCAGCCCCGTTCGATTCCTCTTTGGCTACTTCGCCGTAATGAATATCGCGCTCGCGGTCTTCAACCTACTGCCGGGGTTCCCGATGGACGGCGGCCGAGTGCTCCGGGCGCTGCTCGCGCGCAATCGGCCCTACGCTCAGGCCACCCAGAGCGCCACGCGGGTCGGGCAGCTCTTCGCGATCGGACTGGGCCTGATCGGCCTGCTCAGCTTCAACGTTTTTTGGCTGGCGATCGCCTTCTTCATCTACGTCGGGGCGGCCTCCGAGTCCCGCCAGACCACGATGAAGGCGGCTTTCGAGGGCGTCCGGGTTCGGGACGTTATGACGCAAGCTGACGACGTACATGCAGTGACGCCGGAGACGAGCGTCGCCGAGTTGCTCGACCGGATGTTCCGCGAGCGCCACACCGGCTACCCGGTGCTCGAAGACGGCGAGATCGTCGGCGTCGTCACGCTTTCCGATACCCGCGAGATCAAAGAGGTCGAGCGCGACGCCTATCGCGTCGCGGAGGTGATGACAGCCGAGGTAACGACTATCGCGGCGTCCTCGGAGGCGATAACCGCCATGAACGCGATGCAGTCGACGGGGGTCGGCCGCCTGCCGGTGATCGACGCCGATGGTGTATTTGCCGGGCTGATCTCACGAACCGACCTCATGACCGCGCTGAACATCATCCAGTCGAGTGGCACGCGAGGACAAAGCGAGCTATCGACCGGCACGCCGCGCCGCCCGGATCCCGAGGAAAGCCCGCGTTGAAGCGCTGAAGGTTCTCAGTCCTCGACTTCTTCGCCTTCGTAGGGATCGACACGCGCTTCGATCCAGTCCGCAGCCTCCGCCAAGCGTGCCTCGTCCTCGCCGAGAATCTTGATCCGATTTCGCCGCTGGCCCTCGCTCCGGCTGGGATAGGAGCCGACCGATACGTCGAAGCGGTCGCGGGCTTCCGTGAGCATTTTCGTGTACTCGCCTTCCGGCGTCGTCGTGTAGACCACTCGGGAGCGGGCGGTGCCCGAGAACTCCTCGACGACCGACTCGAACATGGGTTTCATCTCGCGAGGGATCCCCGGGAGCACGTAGACGTTCTCGATCACACAGCCCGGGGCTAGCCCTTCTCCGTTGAGCAGCGGCCGCCCGCCCGCCGGGATGGCGGCGTGGGCCGCGACGTCGATGTCGAGATCGGGCAGGCGCTCACGAACCCCCTCTAAGGTCTCTTCGACGTCCGTTCGCGCGAGTTCGTCGACCTCTAGCTCGCGGTCGAAAGCTCGTGCGACCGCAGCCATCGTCAGGTCGTCGTGGGTGCCCCCGAGCCCGCCGGTGAGGATCACGGCGTCGAATTCCTCGGCATACTCGCGGGTCTTGCGGGCGATCAGCTCGATCTCGTCGGGGATCACGAGGATCCGCTTCGTGGTGACGCCCCGGGAGGTGAGCTGGGCAGCGAGCCAACTCGCGTTCGTGTTCTCGGTGTCGCCCGCCAGCAGTTCGTCGCCGATAGTGAGAAGGGCTGCCCGCATACCGGTCGGACGGACGAGAGGCGGTTAGCTCTTCGCTTCCAGTGGCTCCCGAACCGAGATTCGAGCTCCGAGAAGTGAAACTAACGGGAATAGCTAAGCGTACGGGGCGTCTAGTGCTAGTACGGAACGATGGCTCGACACACGAAACGCGATCGAGTGTGGGACGCAGCGCTGGGGCTCGCACGCGAGCGGGAGGTCTTTACCCTACAGGATGTCATGGCCTCGATCGAGACGGACGTCTCCCGACAGACGACCCACGACGTTCTCGTCACGATGGCGGAGATGGGCTATCTCGAAAAGGACGACCAGCCGACGGGCGTCTGGCGCGAGGCACCCGAGCGGAGCCGGCGACGCCGAAAAGCTACCCAGGAGAGCATCGTGCGAGCAACGGTCATGTGAGCTGTCGATAGTAGGCGGTGCACCGAATCGACCGAAAGACCACACTAAGCGGAGAAACGGTACGAAACGATTTTCGGTAGCGGACCCAGTGGACCACCAGCTGACAGTCTACTGCTGGCGTAGGCGGCTCCGATGGAGGACGCCGACGTTGTTCGCCACGCCCTCGACGACGCCCTGGAGCGCGTCGGCGCTCTCGCCTTCCTCAAGGATCGTCGGTCCACCCTCGTCACCGCCTTCCCGTACACCCGGATCGAGAGGCACCTCTCCTAAGAATGGCATCTCGACCTCCTTGGCGAAGGCCTCCCCGCCACCCTTCCCGAAGATGGCGTGGCGGCTCCCACAGTCCGGACAGATAAAGCCGCTCATGTTCTCGACGACGCCCACGACGGGCGTGTCGTGACGGCCGAACATTCGCAGACCCTTGCGTGCGTCGTCGACCGCTACGTCCTGGGGGGTCGTGACGATCACCGCGCCAGTGACGGGAACGTTCTGTAAGAGGGTGAGCTGCGTGTCGCCGGTCCCCGGTGGGAGGTCGACCACTAGGTAATCGAGCGCGCCCCACTCGACGTCCTCGGTAAGCTGGGTGAGGATCTTGTGGATCATCGGGCCGCGCCAGATAACCGGGTCGTCCTCGCCCACGAGAAACGCCATGCTCATCAGCTTCATGCCGTACTTCTCGGGCGGAATGATCCGTTCTTCTCGAGTGGCCTGGGGGTGTTCGTCGGCCGCGACCATCCGGGGGACGTTCGGCCCGTAGACATCGGCGTCGAACAGGCCGACCTGGGCGCCCATTGCCGAGAGGCCCGCGGCGAGATTCACCGCCACGGTACTCTTCCCGACCCCGCCTTTCCCCGAGGCCACTGCGATGACGTTCTTGACGTCGGGCAAAACCCCTTCCTCGCGGCCCGGGCCGCGATCGACCGCCGCGGAGAGGTCGGCGGCGATGCCCTCGTGGCCGAGCACCTCGCGTACGCGCTCGGCGATGGCGGTCTCGTTCGGGGAGTACGGCGCGCCGAGTGCGAGTGAGATGCTGACCTCCTCGCCGTCTACCGTCACGCTGTTGACTAGGTTCAGCGAGACGATGTCCTCGCCCAGATCGGGATCCTCGACCTCGCGGAGGAGATCGTAAACGGCGTCTTCATCTGCGCTCGTGCTCATATGCCCGCCGTAGCGCACGCACGGTCGAAAGGATTGTGACCGCTATCCGGTACCGTCGCGTTCGCCGGGCCCTCGGTACCGGGCCCGTCGGAAGCGACGCTCGCGCCGTCGAGCGTGGGCGCTATCGTTGACCGGGCGACGAAGAGCAAAAACGAAACGACGACGAGGGGAACGGGCCGGCCGGACGGCTCTCAGGCGATCGTGAGCCAGACCATCGCGGCGAGAAAGACCCCGACGACGGCGATGCCGACCCACCGGGTCCAGCCGGGGCTGTCGCCGGGACCGGAATCGACCACGCCGAAGACGTAGGCCATGCCTGCGACCGCGACGAGCAATACCGCCACGCTGTAGATCGTATCGAGCAGCGCCGACATGCCTCCCTTTCGATCGTCCACCATCATATAACTACCCAACGGCGGTGCCCGGAAGGGAGACGGGCGGAGACACAACCGTAATACGCGTTTGTGCGATAAGGAAAGCATGCGGATCGAACTGCGGGTGTGCAAACACTGCTATGAGGACGAACACGGCAACCCCGAGAAGGCAGCGATCACCCAGGACATGGTCGCGTGTGCCCGGCGAGTCCGTGAGTACAAGGATCTCATCGGCCTCGACGCACTCTACGTGACCCAGGTCGAGGAGGGCGACCCGGGAGGTGCAGAAGAGCTCGCAGCGATCGTCGCGCGTATCGAGAACGACCAGATCTCACTGTCCGATACCCAGTTAGTGATGGAGGACGAATCGGGCAACATGCTCGTCTATCCCGAACCCAAGGACATCTTGGAGGTCCTCACTCGAAACATCGATCAGATATCCGAGCAGACCCGCCAGGACGTGACGGTCGAACTCTCCTCGGAAGCCGCTCGCTTGCTGTCGGCCTAAGAAAACGTGGTCGGCGACTCCGATATCGTCCTCGCCGGTAGCGGGTTGGGAGGTCTCGTCGATCCGGACGGAAACGAATCGGGAACAACAGCCCACGAAAACCGGGCGAGCCCGGAAGACGCCTTCGGGATCGCGAGCGGGAATCGAGTAGGAGTTCTCAGTAAAGACGATCGCGAGAAGGGGAGATCAGTCGTCGCTGCGCTGTCCGCCGTCGGTCGCCGTGGTTCGGTCCTGCTCTCGTTCCTGTTTCACCTGGCGCTCCCAGCGCGAACGGAGCACGTTGCCGTACAGCGAGAGCACGAGACCGACGAAGAGCACCAGGATCCCGATGTTGATTCCGATAGTGAGAAGCAGGTTCGTCGGGCCGCCGCCGACCGCGAGCTCTCGGGGCACCGGATACCCCTCATCGAAGATACTGCCGAGTAGGACGCTCACGATGCCGGTGACGACGAAGAATCCCATAACGCTCGTGACCCATCCCCAGCTCGGCGAGAGGGTGAGGTTCTCGATACCGCTGGTATCGGCATCCGAATCCCCGTGGTCCTCGGGGATCATCTCCCGTGGGATGAACGCCTTCGTCTCCAAGGGATAGAAGGCCGGGTGGAAACCGTGCTCGAAGATGTGGAACATGATTCCCATGAGCATGATCACGCCTAATAACCCGTGGAAGACGACGAAGGCCATCGCGGCGGTCTTCGTCTGGAAGAATCCCATCAGCGCCGTCTTCGACCAGATGAGCAGCCCCGAGATCGAAAGCAGCGTCAACTCGACGGAGAAGATGAAGATGACGCCCTTCCCGACGTAGGAGAGCAACGGGATCTCGTCGGCATCGTAGCCGGCGAACTGGCGGGCGTTGGGGTGGCGTTGGTCGACGCGGCCGAGGACGAACAGGACGTCCTGGACGAAAGCCTTCGCGTCCTCGGGTGTGGGGATGATCGCCCGGAAGTTGCTCCGACCGGTCGGGGTGATGAGCATGAGCGTCATCCAGAAGCCGATCAGTGCGATCAACCCAACGCCGACGAGGCGGTGTATCGCGGTGACGCCCTCGTTGCCGCCCATCAGTGTGACCAGCCACCAGAGTTCGTCGTTGAACATGATACTGTAGCCGGTAAAGAACAGCACGAACACGTCGAGTGCAAGCAGTGCGTGGAATATCGTCGTCACTCGGGTGAACTTCCCGTGATCGAGGTTCGTCATTGCCGGTCACCTCCGTTGCCCTTGGTTTCTGGGTTATCCGTCCCTGCTTCGCTCCTCTCGGCGTCGGTATCGCGGCCCGTTGGCTGTTCGCCGCCGGTCCCGGGCTCGCGTCCGCCGTCGGTCGCACACTCTTCGGCACACGCCGGGCCCTTCCCGACCTCCTGGCGCTCCTCACACATCGTACACTTGTCCATTGTCCCG
>PXRJ01000010.1:37413-88921 GCA_003021705.1 Halobacteriales archaeon QS_3_64_16 | reverse complement strand
GGCCCTGCTCTCGTCCGCTCCCTCATCGGTATCCTCCTCGGACTCGGTAGTGTCCTCTTCTGCGGTCTCGGTCGGCGTTTCGGTTTCGACAGTCGTCTCGTCGTCGGTTTCGGGGGCGGCAGTGGTGGTGGCGGTGGTAGTAGCGGTGCTAGTGGCAGTAGTAGTGTCCTCGGAATCGTCCGAATCGCCGCCGTCGGCGCCGTCGGACCCGTCCGCTGCCTCGGTAGTGGTCGATTCAGTAGCGGTCGATTCGGCCGCGGTCGCCGTATCGGCATCGTCGGTCGTCGACTCGTCGTCTCCGTCGTCGTCGCTCTCTTCGGTGGTCGTCGGGGTCGCCATCGGGTCATCGTCCTCCGAGCCTCCGGCGTCGTCTTCTGCCGTGGTGCTCTCGGTGGTCGTGGCCGTGCTCTCGGCGCTGTCGCCATCGGAGCCATCGCCACCGTCCGGGCCGTCCTCGCTCGTATCGGCGTCGTCGGTCGTCTCAGTCTCGCTCTCGCTTCCGTCGTCGCTACCGGCGGCTGGCGGGCTATCGTCGGTGGTCCCCGCCGGCGTAGCTGTGTCCCCATCAGCGTCGCTGCCGATGTTTCCGTTCACCGTCGTCGACCCCGCCGACGTGCCGGTCCGAACGCTCTCGTTCGTCGATCCCCTATTCGTGACTGCCGTGTCGCTTCCGCTAGGACCGGTCGTCGTTCCGCCCTCGGTGGCCGAGGATCCGGCGCTGGCTCCGGTTCCCGTCGCCGACGCTGGCGGGCCCGACGAACCGGATCCGCCCGCGCTCCCGCCGACGCTGGCGTCCGGGGTCGGCGCGCCGAAACCGCCGAATGCGGTCAGTAGCAGGTACCCACCGGTGAGAACCAAACTCGCGATGACCAACAACGCGACCAGCGGGGCCAGGCGCTGTTCGAGCGTCGATCCATCGCTACCGCGAATCGAAGCGAGGAGGCTCGAGCCGGACTCCTCGGTCCCTAAGGCGTTGCTGCTTTGCCACCCCTCCGGCCACCCGCTCGTCCCCCCGTCACCGTCGCTATCACTCATTGCTGAAACCCTCGTTTCGATGCGCTCTCGGCGTCAATACTCACCGATACTCCATAGAGGTGACACGCTCGTCGCCGAAGGTGCGCTGTTCGGGCCACGTTCCTGGGGAGTCGAGCGTCCAGACCTGCGGGACGCCAGTCGTCCTGCCGTCTGATCCGAAACGTTTTGACGACGCCCCGAGGTGCCGAAATATGGTCTTCGACATCGAGCGCTACCTCAACGTTCGTAGCGCTTACGGCGCGTCGATCGGCCCGGGCGGCGAGATAGCCTTCCTCATGGACACGACCGGCGTCCCGCAGGTCTGGACGCTCGACTCCCCAGGAACGTGGCCCGAACAGCGCACCTTCGGCGACGAGCGTGTCACCTTCGTCGATTTCTCGCCGACGCGCCCTGAGTTCGTCTTCGGCATGGACGAGGGCGGCAACGAACGCACCCAGTTCCACCGCTATGACCTCGATTCGGGCGCGCTTGAGTCCCTTACCGACAATCCAGAAGCGAAACACCGTTGGGGCGGCTGGAGCCACGATGGCGAACGCTTCGCCTTTGCGGCCAACCGACGCGACCGGTCTGTCTTCGACGTCTACGTGCAGGATCGCGACGCGACCAGTGAGGAAGCCGACCTCGTTCACGAGGGCGAGGGCTGGCTCACGGTCGGGGGCTTTTCGCCTGCCGACGACCGGCTGCTCGTCAGTGAAGCGCACTCCAGTTTCGATCAGGACTTGTATGTTCTGGACCTCGAGTTGGGCGAGCTGGAGCACGTGACTCCGCACGAGGGCTCGGTTCGCTATGGAAGCGCGAACTGGGGTCCGGATGGCGAAGCACTCTACCTCGCGACCGACGAAGGGAGCGACACGCTCTCACTCTGCCGGCTCGATCTCGATAGTCGAGAGATCGAATCGATCGTCGACGACGAGTGGAACGTCGGGGACGTGGCGCTCGACGAGGACTCAAACCACCTCGTCTATACGCGAAACGTCGACGGGTACACTGATCTTACCGTCGCGGAACTAGAGCGCGAGACCGACCTCCGGGAGCTTCCCGCTCCCGATCTCCCGACTGGGGTCGTCGGCGGCGTGAGCTTCGATACCGACGGAAAGCGCTTCGCGGTCACTGCGACGGGCCGACGCGCGAACGCGAACGTCTACGTGATCGACGCTGAAACCGGTGATACGAGACAGTGGACCCGCGCCCCGACGGCGGGCATCCCGATCGAGAGCTTCATCGAGTCCGAGCTCCTGCGCTATGAGAGTTTCGACGGTCGGGAGATCCCCGCGTATCTCTCCTTACCGGCCGACGCTCCGGAGGGCGAGACGCCGGTGATCGTCGACATCCACGGCGGCCCCGAGAGCCAGCGCCGACCCTCCTTCGCGGCACTCACCCAATATTTCCTCGATCGCGGGTTTGCGGTCTTCGAGCCCAACGTCCGGGGTTCTTCGGGCTATGGCAAGGCCTACACCCACCTCGACGACGTCGAAAAACGGATGGACTCGGTCGCGGACATCGAGGCCGGCATGAACTGGCTCCACGACCACCCGGCGGTCGATCCCGACCGGATCGTCGCGATGGGTGGCTCGTATGGCGGTTTCATGGTACTCGCGGCGCTCACCGAGTACCCCGATCTCTGGGCCGCAGGGATCGACATCGTCGGGATCGCCGACTTTACGACCTTCCTCGAGAACACCGGCTCCTGGCGTCGGGAACTCCGGGAAGCCGAGTACGGTTCCTTAGAGGACGATCGGGAGTTCCTCGAATCGGTCAGTCCACTGGGCAACATCGAGCGCGTCGAAGCGCCGTTGTTCGTGCTTCACGGCGAGAACGACCCCCGGGTGCCCGTGAGCGAGGCTCGGCAGGTCGCGGAGAAAGCAGAGAAGACTGGCGTCCCGGTCGAGACGCTGTTCTTCGCTGACGAGGGCCATGGATTCACCAAACTTGAAAACCGGATCGAAGCCTACACGAGAATCGCCGACTTCCTCAACGAGCACGTCTGAGCGGGCCAGCACAAGTACTTTGAGTTCCCGCACACGGCGTAGTTGATGGTTCATGGCAGATCTCCCCGAACGCGAGAGTTTCAACGAAGAACGCGAAGCAACAGCCGAACGATTGAATCGAGTCGACACGGAAGCGTATACGCTGATTTCGACGCATGACAAAGGAGTGGACACTACCTCATCGAATATGGGTCACGAACAGTCGTGGCGATACGAAAACGAGGAGTTCGAGATGAACACCGAACTCGCTATGCTACTATACCACTTCAAACTAGTCGGAGAGAAACTAGAACAATCAGAAGAAGAGCTCGCACGGTATTGCATCACTGAGTACGAGGGTGTAGACCTCTCGCTCTAAGTCGCTACGAGAACCAGCAGCGTTTCGATTCAGGCCCCGCACAGATGTCCTGTAGGGAGTACGAACAGTGAGCCCTATTGTCGGTGATTCATCAGGATTGGACGCAGTGATCGAACGATCCAGCAAGAACCCGATTTACAGCACGCCCGTGACGCGCGCGACCTCGCGGGCGGCGGCCTCGCTCACCCCGTCCCCGAGGATCGTGTAGCGATCGCGGATCTCGTGGGCGCTCGTGAGTGCTTCGAGTACCTCCTCGTCTGTGACGCCGAGTTCTCCGGCGGTCACCGGCGCGCCGATCCCCGAGAGCGCGTCTCGAACGTCCCGGTACTGGCCGTTTTCCCCACTGTGGAGGTACTCGATCATGATCGTCCCCACCCCGACCTGGTGGCCGTGTAGTGCCTTATCCGGCGCGATCCGATCGAGCTGGTGGGAAAAGAGGTGCTCGGCCCCGCTCGCCGGCCGGGAGGACCCTGCAATACTCATCGCGACTCCCGAGGAAACGAGTGCTTTCGTAACGATCCAGGCCGACTCCTCCAAGCCTTTCTTGATCGAGTCAGCGCTGTCGACGAGCATCTCGGCGGTCATCCGGCTGAGCGCGCCCGCGTACTCGGAGTACTCCGCGCCCTTCAGCCGGTGGGCGAGCTGCCAGTCTTTGACTGCGGTGTAGTTCGAGATGATATCCGCACAGCCCGCGGTCGTGAGCTGCCAGGGGGCTTCCGCGAGCACGCCCGTGTCCGCGACCACAGCTAACGGAGGTTCGGCGGCGACCGAGTGGCGGGTATCGCCCTCGGGCATCGACGCGCGGGCGCTGACGATCCCGTCGTGACTCGCGGCGGTCGGCACCGAGACGAACCCCCGATCGAGGGTGGCGCTCGCGGTCTTCGCGATGTCGATTGCCTTCCCGCCGCCGATTCCCACGAGATAGCCCGCGTTCGCCTCCCGGCCCGCTTCGACCACGCGCTCAACGCTCTCGAAGGTCGCTTCCTCGATCACGATCTTCTCGGGATCCGCGCCGCTATCGGCGAAGGCGCTCACGACCCGGTCGCCGGCTACTTCCTTGGGCGTAGGACTCATGACTAACAGCGGCTGGCCGCCCAGCCGGAGCTCCGAGACGGCTTCGATAGTACTGGAGAGCGCATCGTGGCCGATCACCACGTTGCGCGGCAGGCGGATCCAGGAAGATTTCTCGAACATACCGGGTTGAACGGGGCGAGGTGCAAACCGTTTCGCCTTCGCTTCGACGCCTCGTGCTTCGACGCCCCCCGTTCGATGTTTCAGTCCGCGTCGCTCGAAACCGGTCCGCCGTCCGCGGCGACCGCGGCACTACGGGGGGGGGAGGTTCGGACGTCCTCGCGGTCGTGTTCGGCGATGACTGCGGCGTAGGCGTCTGGCATCACCTTCACGAACTGTCCGACGAACGACTCCCAGTTCTCTAAGACTTCCTGGCCACGCTCGCTGTCGGTGTAGGCGACGTGGTTCTCGACCAGCCGACACAACATCGCCTCGTCTTTCTCTTCTAAGTGCTCGTCGATCGTGACCATCCCGGTGTTCGCTCGGGTCTCGAACTCCCCATCGCTATCGAGCACGTAGGCGACCCCGCCGCTCATCCCGGCAGCGAAGTTCTTGCCGGTCTCTCCCAGTACGGCGACGACCCCGCCGGTCATGTACTCACAGCCGTGATCGCCGACGCTCTCGACGACCGCCTTCACGCCCGAATTGCGGACACAGAAGCGCTCGCCGGCAGCACCGTTGATGTAGGCTTCGCCCTCCGTCGCGCCGTAGAAGGCGACATTCCCGATCACCGAGTTCGCCGCGGCGTCGTAGGCGGCCTCGGCCGGGGTGCGGACGACGACCTTCCCACCGGAGAGGCCCTTGCCGACGTAGTCGTTCGCCGCGCCGGTCAGTGTCGTCGTGACGCCGGGGGCCAGGAAGGCCCCGAAGCTCTGCCCGGCCGTGCCCCTAAACTCGGCGGTGATCGTGTCCTCGGGGAGGCCCTCGCCGCCGTACTGTTTCGAGACGCGGTTCGAGAGCAGCGTCCCCACGGCTCGATCCTCGTTCGTCACCGAGCGTTTGATGGTGACTGGCTCGCCCTCTTCGAGTGCGTTCTCGGCGGCGTCGAGCAGCTCGCGATCGAAGTGATCCCGGACGTCGGGGTGGGCCTGTGCTTCGGTTTTGGTGCGCTCGCCGCCCAAGGGCCGGGCGAGCAGCCCCGAGAGATCGAGGTGTTTGGCCTTCTCGTGGGTGACGTCGTCTCGTTGATCGAGATAGTCGACCCGGCCGATCATCGCCTCCAAACTCGCGAAGCCCAGTTCGGCCATGATCTCCCGTAGCTCCTCAGCGATGAACGTCATGTAGTTGATGACGTGCTGGGGCTCGCCGGGGAAGCGTTCGCGCAGCTTCTCGTTCTGGGTGGCGACGCCCACTGGACAGGTGTTGTTGTGACACTGCCGGGCCATCACACAGCCCGAGGTCACCAGCGCGGCGGTGCCGAAGCCGTACTTCTCCGCGCCCAGCAGCGCGGCGATCGCGACGTCGCGACCGGTCTTGAGCCCGCCGTCGACGGTCACCTCGATGCGCGAGCGCAGGTCGGTTTCGCGGAGCATCTGATTTGCCTCCGCGAGACCGAGTTCCCAAGGCAACCCGGCGTTTTTGATCGACGTTTTGGGTGACGCGCCGGTGCCGCCGGACTGGCCCGAGATGTGGACGACGTCGGCGTTCGCCTTCGCGACCCCGGCGGAGATAACGCCGACGCCGGCCTCCGAGACCAGCTTCACGTCGATGTCGGCCTCTTCGTTGGCTGATTTGAGGTCGTGGATCAACTGCTTGAGATCCTCGATCGAGTAGATGTCGTGGAGCGGCGGCGGCGAGATGAGCCCTACGCCGGGCGTCGCATACCGCACGTGGGCGATCATCTCGTTGACCTTCGAGCCCGGCAGGTGGCCACCCTCGCCGGGTTTCGACCCCTGAGCCATCTTGATCTGGATGTTATCGGCCTCTGAGAGGTAATGAGAGGTGACGCCGAAACGACCGGAGGCGACCTGCTTCGAGGCGGATTCTTTCTCGGTGCCGAACCGTTCGGGGGGCTCGCCGCCCTCGCCCGATCCGCTCTGTCCGCCCAACCGGTTCATTGCGATCGCGTTGTTCTCGTGGGCCTCCGGACTCAGGGAGCCCAGACTCATCGAGCCGGTCATAAAGCGAGTGACGATCTCGTGTACCGGCTCGACATCCTCGATCGGGATCGAGTCCCTCTCTTCGTCGTCGAATTCGAGCAATCCTCGCAGCGTCTGGAGTCGTTCGTTCTGCTCGTTGATCTGTGCGGCGAACTCCCCGTATCGCTCGTAATCGCCCGAACGTACTGCCTGCTGGAGCGCGCCCACAGTAGAGGGGTTCCACTGGTGGAACATGCCATTCGAGCGGAACTCGTACTCGCCCTGGCGCTCGATCTCGGGGTCGGCGTCGAACGCGACGGCGTGGCGCTTGCGCAGATCGCTCTCCACTTCTCCGATACCGATCCCCTCGGTGCGGGCGGGCGTCCCCTCGAAGTACTCCGCGACGAACTCCGAGGACAGGCCTACTGCTTCGAAGATCTGGGCCCCTTGGTAGCTCTCGACCGTCGAGATGCCCATCTTCGACATGATCTTGAGCAAGCCGTCTTCGAGTGCCGCGACGTACGCCGAGATCGCCGTCTCCAACTCCGCACCCTCCGGCCCGGCGACGAGATCGGCGATCGTCTGGTAGGCGAGATAGGGATCGACCGCATCCGCGCCGTAGCCCACCAGCGTCGCGAGGTGATGGACTTCCCGGGGGTCCGCGGACTCGATCACGAGCCCGACGTGATTGCGGAGGCCATTGCGAACGAGGTGGTGATGCACAGCCCCAGTGGCGAGCAGCGAGGGGATCGGCAGTCGCTCGGCACTCGCCCGCCGATCGGAGAGCACGAGGACGTCGTAGCCCGCGTCTGCGGCCTCGGTCGCCCGATCGCGGAGGTCCGAAACGGCGCTCTCTAAGTCTCCCTCGGCGTCGTAGGTAGCGTCGATCGTCGTGCCTCGAACCTGGCCGCGTTCGGTGTCCCGATCGAGGTGCTTGATCGCCTCGCATTCCTCGTCGGTCAGCACCGGCGAGTCGAGCACGAGCTGTCGGGCGTGATCGGGCGTCTCGCCCAGGAGGTTTCGCTGGTAGCCCAGCCGGCTCTCGAGGGAGGTGACCAGGTCCTCGCGGATGTAATCGAGCGGCGGGTTCGACACCTGGGCGAAGAGCTGCTTGAAGTACGTGAACAGCGGCCGGTTGAACTCCGAGAGAACGGACAAGGGTGTGTCGTCGCCCATCGATCCGACGGGATCTTTGCCCTGCTGAGCCATCGGCTCCAGGAGGTTGTCGAGCTGGTCGTGCGTGTAGCCATACAGCGCCTGGTGGCTCCGCAGGGAGTCGATCGTCTCTTTGGGGTCGCGATCGGCGTGTGCGTGGGGTCCGGCCGCGACGAGCTCGGATAACTGGACCTGCTCTTCGTCGAGCCACTGCTCGTAGTCCTCGTCGACGAGGTCGTCGAATACCTCCTCGTCAGGGACGATCCGGCCTTCCTCCGGATCCGCGAGGAACAGCTGTCCGGGCTGGAGCCGGCCTCGTTCGACGATCTCCTCCGGTGGGGTCTCGATCGCGCCGGCCTCGCTTGCCATCACCAATCGATCGTCGGTCGTGACCTCGTAGCGGCATGGCCGGAGGCCATTGCGATCGAGCACCGCTCCGACCCGCTCGCCGTCGGTCGCACAGACGAGGGCGGGTCCGTCCCAGGGCTCGACGAGCGAGGCATGAAAATCGTACCAGGCCTGGCGCTGTTCGCTCACGCGATTCGCATCGTTACGCCAGGCCTCGGGGACGAGCATCCGCAGCGCGTGAGGCAGGTCCCGGCCCGACTGCATGAGGAGTTCGAGGGCGTTGTCGACGCTCGCGGTATCCGATTGGTCCGGATCGTCGATGATCGGCTTGATGCCCTCGATGTCGTCTCCGAGAGTTCCGCTCTCGACGTCGGTCTCGCGGGCGCGCATCCAGTTGATGTTGCCCTGGATGGTGTTGATCTCGCCATTGTGGATCATCGTGCGGTAGGGATGGGCGAGATGCCACGCGCCGAGGGTGTTGGTCGAGAAGCGCGCGTGTACCATCGCGAACGTCGACTTGAATCGTTTGTCGCGCAGCTCGGGGTAGTACTCCGGAAGCTGGGAGGCGGTGAGCAGCCCCTTGTAGACGATGGTCTGACGATCTAGCGAGCAGATATAGAACCGATCGCTTCCCTCCGGTTCGCGTTCTCCGATCGCGTTCTCGACGGCTCGGCGTCCGACGTAGAGCCGCCGGTCGAACTCTTCAGACCCACACTCCCCCTCGGGGGCGACGATCGCGTGGGCGACGTGTGGCTCCGATTCGAGTGCCGTCTCGCCGAGGCCACCGTTCTCGGTGGGCACTGATCGCCACCCGAGTACTGAAAGATCCTCCTCGCTCAACTGTGCCTCGAAGCGATCCTTGAGATCGGCGCGAACTCCTTCGTCCTGCGGTAAGAAGAGTGCCCCGACGGCGTAGGTCTCGGGGAGTGTAATATCGAGTTCTTCAGCGAAGAACTCGTGGGGCGTCTGAAGGACGATTCCCGCCCCGTCGCCGGTGTTCTCCTCTGCACCGAGTGCTCCCCGGTGCTCTAAGTTCATCAGCAACTCCAAAGCGTCCGCCACCACCGATCGGTCGCTGCCACCGTCGAGGTCCATGACGACCCCAGCCCCACAGTTCGACCGGGCGTCGGTCGGGTCCGCGAGTCCCCGTACGGGCCCCTCCCGGGTGTGTGATCTACCAACCATGCGCCTGTTTTGCTCGGTGGTGCATAAGAGCGTGTCCCTCAAAGACTAAATGTGTGTTAAGCTCAAATGAGGGTATATATACTCGAACTATCGACATATGAGATCGATCGTTGAACCGATCGTGAACGATCGAGGCGGACGAACGCTGATAAATTATTATATTTTCGATCGATACATTTCTTGCTTCACGGTGACACACGACGTGGTGATGTAGATCGGGTCGAGCAGTACGACGGAGGCAGAGCCTCTCGGCTACTGTCGCTAGTAGTTCCTGGCGAAGTAGGCGGTCTCGATCGCTTGCTCTCCACAGATCGCACAGTTGGCTTCCCCGGCGAGCACTCCCTCGAGGTGTTTGTCCTCGTTGTTCTCGAAGGGCACGAGAACTATTTCGGCGGCGATCTGGTCTTTGATCTCGGTCTCACATGCTTCGTTCCCACACCAGGGCGTGCGGACGTAGCCGCCGTGCTGACCGATCGTGCCCAGGATCTCGTCTCTGCTTTCGGCGTCTCGAACGTTCTCCGCGAGGTTCGTCTCTGCTGCGACGTAGAGTTTCGCGGCGATCTCCTCGCAGTGCTCTCTGGTGGTCTCGGCGACGGTCTCTCGACTCTCTACTGCGGACTCGCCGTCGGGACGATGGACGAGGGTGAGTTCGTCTTCGGCGACCTCGTTCGGGCCGATCTCGATTCTGAGAGGGACGCCCTTCAGCTCCCATTCGTTGTATTTGAAGCCGGGATTGCGCTCGTCGCGGTCGTCGAGGTGGACCCGCACTCCGGCGTCATCGAGATCCCTGGCCACACCTGCGGCATAGTCGAGTACTTCCTCCTGAGTGTCTTCCTGCCAGATCGGCACTACGACGACTTGCTCGGGGGCGATCTTTGGGGGGAGGACGAGACCCTGGTCGTCCGAGTGAGTCATGATCAGCGCGCCGAGCGCCCGCCAGGACAGCCCCCAGGAGGTGGTATGCGCGAGGTGTTCGTTCTCGTCCTCGTCGATGTAGGCAACGTCGAAGGCCTCCGCGAAGGTCTGGCCCAGGTGATGGGAGGTCGCGCCCTGGACGGATTTACCGTCGGGCATGAGCGCTTCTAAGGTGGTCGTGGTGTGTGCGCCAGGGAACTTGTCGTGATCGGGTTTCTGTCCTCGAAGCACGGGGATCGAGAGTAGATCTTCGTAGGTGTGTTCGTACTGATCGAGGCGGCGCATGGTCTCTTCCCACGCGCCGTCGTGCTCCCGGTGGGCGGTGTGGCCCTCCTGCCAGAGGAACTCCTTGGTACGGAAGAACGGTTTGGTGTCGGTTGCCTCCCAGCGCACCACTGAACACCACTGGTTGAGGCGCAGCGGGAGATCCCGATGACTCCTGACCCACTGGCTTAGGAACGGCGCGATGATACTTTCAGAAGTCGGGCGGACCGCGAGGCGTTCGTCTAACTCCTCGTGGCCGCCGTGGGTGACCCACGCCACCTCGGGGTCGAAGCCCTCAACGATCTCCTTTTCGTTCTCGAGGTAGCTCTCGGGGATAAAGAGGGGGAAGTAGGCGTTCTCGACGCCGGTCGCTTCGAACTGCGCGTCGAGGTGATCCCTGATTTCCTCCCAGAGGCCATACCCCCGGGGTCGGGTGACGATGAACCCGCCCATCGGCGCGTAATCCGCCAGTTCCGCTTTCCGCACGACTTCGGCGTACCACTCGCCCGGGCTGTGTTCCTTGCTCTCGGTGATGCCGAGGTCCTGTTGGCCGCTCATACCCGAAACTGTCACACGGCGGGCTTAAGTCCGACGCGATTCGCAGGTGACCGACGGGAACAGCAGAGCCATCGTCGGTGGTTCGGCAGCGAACCCTGCTGATAGCGGGATTTTTCTACCCGGCCATCGAGGTGTGATCATGGAGTATCGAACCCTCGGCGCGACCGGCACCAAAGTCTCGGATCTCTGTTTCGGCACCTGGCGCTTCGGCAAGCAGACCGGCGATACCTTAGAGACGAACGAGGACGAAGCCCACGAGTTGCTCGATGCCGCCTGGGATCGGGGCATCAACTTCATCGACACCGCGAACGTCTACGGCGACCCGAATGGTACGAGCGAGCAGTGGATCGGTAACTGGCTCGAGGAGTACGACCGCGAGGACTTCGTGCTCGCCTCGAAGGTCTATTTCCCCTTCGACGGCCGGGGCGAGCCCGGCCCGAACGATTCTGGACTCTCGCGCAAGCACATCCGCACCCAGATCGAAGGCACGCTCGATCGACTCGGGACCGAGTACCTCGACCTCTACTACATCCACCGCTTCGACGAAGAGACCTCTATCACCGAGACCTTGGACGCCCTCGACACGCTCGTCGATAAGGGGAAGGTCAACTACCTCGGGGCCTCGACGATGGCCTCCTGGCAGCTCACGAAAGCGCTCTGGAAATCCGAGGTCCACGATCTCGCGCGCTTCGACGTCACCCAGCCGCTCTTCCATGCCGCGTACTACGAAGACGTCGCGGAGTATCTCGACGTGTGTGCCGACCAGGACGTAGCGGTCTGTCCCTACTCGCCGCTGGCGGGGGGCTTTCTCACCGGGAAGTACGAGCGCGCCGACCCCGACGATCCGACAGCCGTCGAAGCGCCCGATGGCTCGCGAGCTAGCTTCGACGATCAGTTCACCGACTACTACCTCTCCGAGCGGGGCTGGTCGATTCTCGATACCGTTCGGGAGGTCGCCGAGGAGGAGAGTGCCACCCCCGCCCAGGTCGCGCTGCGCTGGCTGATCGATCAGGATCGATTCACCTGTGTCCCCATTATCGGCGCGCGCACGACCGATCAACTGGAGGACAACGTCGGGGCCGTCGAACTCTCGCTGTCGGACGACCAGCACGATCGGATCACCGAAGCACGCTACGACGAGGACGGGGCCGTCATCGGGCACTGACGGTCCTGATTCCGACCCCGGATCCGGTCTCCCGGAGGTGTGGGGCGGAGTAGGGGAGTAGTCACCGAGATCGAGAGGGAGCTAGCGGCAATCGTATGGATCACTGCAGCCGGTCTCGGTAGGCTTTTAGGTACCTCTCACGTCGGCATCGAACGGCACTTATGACCACCGTCACGAAACTCGCGCTGTCGAGTGGCGACCGACGGGCGCTTGATGCGGTCGTCTCGGAGATCGTGTCGGTCGTCGAGCGCAAGGGAGCCGACCTCAGGGGACCGCACACCGGACCGCCCGACGAGTACCGAGTCCCACAGTCCAAGACCCTAACCAGCGAGGGCGAGCGTTTCACATCTTGGGATTATACCGTCTATACGAGACAGTTAGAGATAGTCGGCCACGACGATGTCGCCCGCGTCGCCGCGACCCGGGAGTTTCCCCCATCGATCCACGTCGAGGTCGAACTCGATCAAATCCACACCGCGGGCAAGTAACTCCGGCCCGACGGATTCGTTCCCGAACTGCCGACCGAAAGCATGGGATACGTTTATTATGCGCGTCGGTGTGCGGAATGTTAACGGTAGACAATGACCGACGAGGGGTTCTCACCAGCGCGGGGCTGATCGCGGTGAGCGGGCTCGCCGGCTGTACGGTCAACGTCGGGTCGAGCGGCGAGAACACTTCGCCACCAGTACAAGCAGGTGCGGAGGGGACGACGGCAACGACGGTAGCGACGGACAGCGAGACGCCAACCGGGACGCGAACGCGAGCCGAGACGAAGACTGACACCGACACCGAAACGTCGACTGAAACGGAGACCGAGACCGAATCCGAGACGGAGACCGACACTGACACGGCGACCGGAACTGAAGCCGACACACCGACCGAAACTGAAACCGAGACTCAAACGGAAGAGGGGAAAACCCAAGGATATGAAGTCACGGAGACGCTTGAAAACGAACTGAACGTCGTCGCCGTCGGCTCAGCTCGGGGCTTCTACGAGATCAGGGTTGACGGCCGGTTCGCTTATAAGAAGGACGTCGATCCGCCGGACGACCCGTCAGACCCGGTCCGGCCGGACGAAATACGTGGTGACGACAACGATGCTCTGAGTGGTTCACTGGCCGGTGGCAACGATCAATATAACTTTCGACGGTGAACTCACCGATATCGCTCTTACGGCCGGCGAGATGGAAGTGTACGTCAATGGAGATCTGGTCAAAGATAATGTCGGTGACGCCGGAGGAGGTGGGAGCTCCTCTAGCGGGGGTGGTGTTGGGGGAACCGGACTCGAACTGGCTAGTCACTACCCCTCCAGCTACGATACCGTCTATACCGAGATGGAAAACGTTACCGATCAGCAGTTGGTCGGGGCATGAATCCGGGTCGATTTCTACGACAGCGGTGGAAACGTCGTCACCGAACTCCACTCGAATCTCGGTCCGTTACAGCCGGAATACAACAACGACGTCTACAGCCAGTCTGAGGGGTTCGGCGTCGATTATGCAAGATCTATCTAGCCTCGGATCTCGAAGGGGACTGGCAGGCGGCGACCGACGTCATCAGTCGAACTGCACTACACCTCTTTTCCCTTTCCCCTCCACTTCAGGAACCGGCGAGCGAGTCGTGATCGTACCGTTTGTGTGTGGTCGGGCATCCCGAACCGGTGGCGAGGGTCGCCGTAGCCGGATTTATGACTCCCCGCCGCCTGCCCGACCTATGAGCCAAGTAACCGAGCGCTCGCACCTATCGGAGCTGCGCCGCGACCTTCACCAGCGACCCGAACTCGCCTGGCGGGAGTTCTACACGACGAGCCGGATCATCGACGAACTCGAGCGGATCGGCGTCGACGAACTCTACTACGGGAAAGACGCCCTCGCCCCCGAACACCGCATGGCCGTGCCCAACGAAGGCGAACTCGAAGCGAGCCTCGAGCGCGCCCGCGAGGCCGGTGCCCGGTCTGACGTCTTAGAGGCGGCCGCGGGCGGGTACACCGGCGCGGTCGCCGTCCTCGAACAGGGAGAGGGCCCGACAATCGGGCTCCGGGTCGACATCGACGGGCTTCCCCGCGCCGAATCCCAGGAAGAAGGCCACCTCCCCGTACGCGAGGAGTTTCGATCGCTGCACGACGAGCGGATGCACGCCTGCGGACACGACGCCCACGTCGCGACCGGGATCGGCGTGCTCGAAGCCCTGAAGGAAAGCGACTTTTCAGGCACGCTCAAAGTCTTCTTCCAGCCCGGTGAGGAACAGGTCGCTGGCGGGAAGGCAATGGCCGAGTCGGGCCACTTGGAGGACGTCGAGTACCTCTTCGCTATTCACGTCGGCCTCGATCACCCCACCGGCGAGGTCGTCGCCGGGGTCGATGGCTTCCTCGCGGTGAGTGGCTTTCTAGCTAGCTTTTCCGGCACCCCGGCCCACGCGGGCGGGAAACCCAATGAGGGGCGCAATGCCGTCCAAGCGATGGCGGACGCGATCTCGGCTCTCTATGCTATCCCCCGCCACGAGGACGGCCCGACGCGGGTGAACGCCGGCCGGGTCGGCGGGGGCACCGCGTCGAATATCGTCCCCGAGGAGGCGTTCATCGAGGGGGAGGTCCGGGGCCAGACGACCGAGCTGATGGAGTACATGTCAGAGAGGGCGACTCGGGTGCTGCGCGGAGCCGCCGAAACCCACAGTTGTTCGGTATCGATCGCGAACGAGGGCGAGGCTCCCAGTGCGGAGAGCGACGCCGCACTCGCCGATCTGGTTCTCGACGCAGCCCAGGAGAACGACGCCGTCGACACGCCGACCGACCGCGATACGTTGGGCGGGAGCGAAGACGCGACCTACCTGATGCGCAAAGTGCAGGAAAACGGCGGCGAGGCGACCTACGTCGCGATCGGCACCGACCATCCTGGAGGTCATCACACGGCGAACTTCGATGTCGACGAGCGCTCGATCGACATCGGCGTCGACGTCCTGACCGAGTCGATCCTCGACGTCGCTTCGAGCCCGCCGTGACTCACTCCCGTTCGGTTCCACAGCCACTGTCGGCCGTTTCAGTGGCTCAACTGGACCGGGTCGCCCTGCCGCTTTCCCCGATCCCGCCGACTCCACCGGTTACAGCGCTCCCGGGATACCGATCGGGCGGTGACGGCCCGAGAACCGATTCTGGGGGGCAAAGGACGTGAGGTCGGCGAAAGAGCGGATGCTCGCCGGCGAGCCCTACGATCCGTCCGACCCCGAACTCGTACGCGATCGCGAACGCGCGCGGGCACTCACCCGTCGGTTCGACGAGACGCCAGCAACCGACTCGAGAGCCCGCCAGGACCTCCTCAAAGAGTTGCTTGGCTCGATCGACGGACGCCTGACGATCGAACCGCCCGTTCGATGTGATTACGGTTATAATATCCACGTCGGCGGGGACTTCTACGCTAACTTCGGGTGTGTGATCCTCGACATCTGTCCCGTGCGGTTCGGCGAGAACTGCCTACTCGGCCCCGGTGTCCACGCCTATACCGCAGCCCACCCGAGGGACGCCGCCTCCAGGTGCAAAGAGATCGAGTGGGGAGATCCGGTTACCGTCGGCGCGAACGTCTGGATCGGTGGGCGAGCGGTGCTGAACCCGGGCGTCACGGTCGGCGACGACGCGATCGTCGCTTCTGGGGCGGTCGTCACCGAGGACGTACCGGCGAACACGCTCGTCGCTGGCAACCCCGCACAGATGAAACGCGACCTCAGCTGAGTCTCTGCCGTTCGCCGACCTCGATTCCCTGGCTGGTTCCCCGGTCGATAGTCCCAGGAGCGAACCGGCGGGCTTTTTCACCGGCCGACGAATCGACCGGAGCGAGACGAGTCGATGGCGACAAGTAGTTCTCTGCTATCTATCTTTGTAACCGCGATCGCCCCGATCGTCGCCATCGCGGCGGTGGGCTATCTACTTAGGAGCCTGCGCGATATCGACGTTGCCCCCCTCAACACCGTCACGATCTACGTGCTCGTGCCGGCGCTGATCTTTCCACAGCTTAGTGAGTTCGACCATCGACGGCGAAACCCTGTTGAAGGTGATCGGCGGCCTCGTGCTCTTCCTCTTCGTGATGGCCGGCCTCGCCGAAGGGATCGGCCGCGTGCTGGGCGAGGCCGAACCCATAAAGAGCGCACTCGTCCTCACGAGCACCTTCCCGAACTCGGGGAACTACGGCATCCCGCTTTCGGAGTTCGCCTTCGGCGAGGTCGGCCGCGCGACCGCAGTCCTATTTCTCGTGCTCCAGAGCATCGTCATCTACACCCCGGGGTCTACGTCGCCTCGCACGGCGGAGGCGAGCGGGGTCTCGGCACGCTGAGCGCCGTGTTGAAACTCCCGATGATCTACGCCGTTGCGCTCGCGGTGCTCGTCCGTCTCGCAGGCGTCGTCCCACCCCCGGAGAGCACCACGATGCAGACCCTGCAGTTGGTCGGCGACGCTTCGATCCCGATCATGTTGCTGCTGGTCGGCATCGAACTCGCGGGCGCGAACCACGGCGCGGCGCTCGGTCGCGTGGCCAGAACCAACGTCCTCAAGCTGATCGCCGCGCCGGTCGTCGGCCTCGGCGTGGTGCTCGCACTTGGCTTCGAGAACACGACCGTTGCCCGCGTGTTCGTCCTCGAATGTGCCACCCCGGCGGCGATCACCTCCCTCATCCTCGTCATCGAGTTCAGCCCTGACGTCGGCGATCCCACCGGCCCCGAGTACGTCAGTACCGCCGTCCTCACGACGACGCTCGCGAGCGTCCCCGTCCTCACCGTCCTCATCGCGATCCTCAAATCGGGAGTCGTGATCTGAGTACCGCCATCCTGGCCGGGCCGTCGAGCGATCGTCCTCCTCGATTCGAGATTATAAGCAGCGTCGAGGTCGTTCCTGCCGTGGTACTCCGCGGTGGTACCCAGATGCTGACGCTTTTATCCCCTGCTTTCTTAGCTCCAGTCACTCGGTTGCTGAACGTGATATTATGGGTCTCGAGGACAAATGGCACAAAAACGAGACGATTTACTCGATGGACGTCGAGACGTTCTACGATAGCGACGGCGATGGAGTTGGTGATTTCCAGGGCCTGATCGACCGCCTGGGGTATCTCTCCCGGCTCGGGGTCTCCTGTATCTGGTTGTTGCCCTTTTACGAGACGCCCAATCTGGACAATGGCTACGACATCGCCGATTACTACCAGGTCGACTCCCGGCTCGGGACCTTGGGAGATTTCGTCGAGTTCACCCACGAGGCACGGGCGCGTGGCATCCGGGTGATCATCGACATGGTGGTGAATCACACCTCCGATCAGCACCCCTGGTTCCAGGCCGCCCGCCGCGATCCGGACTCGCCCTACCGGGACTACTACGTCTGGACGGACGAACCCGCTCAGGCACCGGATAAGGACACCTTCTTTCCCGGCGAGGAGGAGGACGTCTGGAACTACGACGAGGTCGCGGAAGCGTATTATTACCACCGCTTCTATCGGTTCCAGCCCGATCTCAATCTTCGCAATCCCGATGTCCGTGAGGAGATCCGGAAGATCCTGGGCTTCTGGCTCGAGCTCGGGGTCTCTGGCTTCCGGGTCGACGCCGCGACGCTCATGATCGATCAGAAAGGTGATCTCCCACCTCTCGAGGAGCCCCACTCAGTCCTCAAGGAGATGAAATCGTTCGTCAGGAGCCGGGAAGGCGACGCCGTTCTCCTCGCCGAGGCCGACGACGCGCCCGACGAACTCGAGGCGTACTTCGGCGAGGACGGCAACGAGATGGACTTGCTACTGAACTTCGTGCTCAACGCCCATCTCACCCACGCCCTCGCCCGCGAGGAGGCCAGTCCCTTGGTTGCCGGGCTCGAACGCCTGCCCGACGTCTCGGGAACTGGCCAGTGGGCGAACTTCCTGCGGAACTACGACGAACTCAACGTCGGCCGGCTTTCCGGCGGCGCTCGCGCGGAGGTCTTCGAGACCTTCGGCCCCGAGGAACGGATGCGCATCTACGGCCGGGGGCTGCGCCGTCGGCTCGCGCCGATGTTGGAGGGCGATCCCGACCGGATCGAACTCGCCTACAGCCTCCTGTTCGCGCTGCCGGGCACGCCGATCATCGTTTCGGGCGACGAGATCGGAATGGGCGAGGATCTGTCCTTACCCGGTCGCAACGCGGTCCGAACCCCGCTGCACTGGTCGGACGACCCGAACGCCGGCTTTTCGAACGGCGATCCCGACGACCTCGTTCGCGGGATCATCGACGAGGGCCCCTTCAGCTACGAGCACGTCAACGTTGCCGCCCAGCGCGCCGAACAGAACTCCCTGCTCGATCGGATGAGTCGGCTGATCGGCACCCGGAAGGAGTGTCCGTCGCTCGGGTGGGGGGCACATACGGTACTCGCAACCGATAGCGACTCGGTCTTCGCGAACCGGTACGACTGGGAGGAAAACACCGTCGTCACCGTTCACAATCTCGCCGCCGACACGGCGACGGTACCCCTCGATCTCGGCGACCCCGACGACCCGCTCCACCGCCTCGTCGGTGCGGGCGAGCACACCCGTCGCGATGACGGCCGAGTCGCAGTCGAGCTGGGTGGCTACGAGTACTGCTGGCTCCGGGTCGGCGCGGAACACGCTACCCGACACTGGTAACTCGACACCTTCGGGACGTTAGCCGGGTAGATACGGCAGGAAACGGTCTCTCCGATCGGTCGGACGGGGAGGGGAAACGTAACGTAGAAGTCGAATCGGTCGATCCGCGCGCCGAGCGCTACAGGTAGCCTTCCTCGAGCAGGAGTTCGCCATTCAGCAGGCTCGCGCCCGCCGCCCCGCGGATGGTGTTGTGCGCCAAACAGTTGTACTGCACGCCCTCAGGGGTCTCTCGCGTCCCACCGGCGGCGATCGCCATCCCTTCGCCGACCATCCGGTCGAGCCGGGGCTGGGGGCGATCGGGCTCCTCAAAGACCTCGATGAGCGGGTCGGGCGAGTGAGCCAGATCGAGCGAGGGGCACTCCCGCATCGCATCCTTTGCCTCGGCGATCGAGAGGTCCTCCTCGCACTCGACCCAGACGTTCTCGAGGTGGCCGTCGATCGTCGGCACCCGGTTGCAGGACGCGGCGACCGGAGCGTCGTGCCACTCGACCTCCGCGCCGTCGAACGTCCCCAGGAGGCGCCGGGACTCGGTCTCCATTTTCTCTTCCTCGCCGCCGATGTGGGGAATGACGTTGTCGATGATTTCCATCGAGGACACCCCCGAGTAGCCCGCGCCCGAGACTGCCTGTAAGGTCGCAACGTGGACGTCCTTTAGCCCGAACTCCGCGAGCGCTGCGAGCGTGGGGACGACAGTAATGGTCGAGCAGTTAGGATTTTTCAGCAACGCGCCGTCCCAGCCCCGTTCGTCGCGCTGGACCTCGAGCAGGCCGACGTGATCGGCGTTGACCTCGGGGATCACCAGGGGTACGTCCTCAGCCAATCGGGAATTCGAGGAGTTCGATGAGATCACGTAGCCCGCCTCGCAAAGTTCGGGCTCGATTCGCTCGCCGACCGTGGAGGGCAACGAGGAAAAGAGCAAGTCAGCCTCGCCGATCGCGTCGGGGTCCGTAGGACGGATTTCCATCCCCGCGACGCTTTCGGGGATCGGGGCGTCGACGCGCCACTTGGCGGCCTCGGAGTAGGGCTTGCCCGCGCTCGCGTCGCTCGCTGTGAGGGTCGCGATCTCGAACTCGGGATGAGGGTCGAGCAACTGGACGAGGCGCTGGCCGACGGCCCCGGTAGCGCCTAAGATACCGACGGGTGTGCTCATTACCGGGGTTGGGCCATCCCGGCTCAAAACGATTCCGTTCGACGCAACGTTCGAAAACGGCAGTCGCTCCCCGAGAGATCGGGGTCGCCGGTTTCGACCAGCCTCCTGGGCTCTCCGGGCGCTTGCTCGCCGATGCCGGGTGAATCCGGATCGACTTGGGGAGTCAGCTCCGAAGCTGACTCGATGAGCGACCTCCAGTCGATCGGCCTCGGTACGTACAAGCAATCGGATCGGGAGGAGTGTATCGAGTCGGTACGGACGGCTCTCGATGTTGGCTATCACTACGTCGATACCGTCCAGCTCTACGAGAACGAACACTACGTCGGCGAGGGTCTCGCCGCCGCGGACGTCGATAGCGAGGAGGTCTTCGGCGCGACGAAGCTCTGGCGCGACCAACTCGCGCCCGAGACGGTTCGGGAGGCCGCCCGCGAGAGCCGCGACCGGCTCAGCCGTGAGACGATCGACCTGCTCTACGTCCACTGGCCGGCCGGCGAGTACGACCCCAAGGAGACTTTGAGAGCGTTCGACGAACTGCGAAAGGAGGGCGTGATCGAACACGTCGGCGTGAGCAATTTCACGCCTGATCTCCTCACGAAGCTCGTGAGGCGGCAGAAAGCCCGATCGTCGCGAACCAGGTCGAGATGCATCCCCTCCTCCAGCAAGAGGAACTCCGGGAGTACGCCCTCGACGCGGACCTACCGCTCGTCGCGTACTCGCCACTGGCCCGCGGGAAGGTCACCGACGTCCCGGCTTGGTCGGGATCGGGGAGAAACACGGCATCAGCCCGGCACAAGTGAGCCTCGCGTGGCTCCACGGGCTGGACAAGGTTATCCCGATCCCGAAGGCCACCGGTTGCGAGCCCCTCCTGGAGAACTACCGGGCGCTCGATGTCGACTTGGACGACGAGGACCTAAAACGGATCGAGGCGATCGAGCGTACGGAGCGCACCGCGGACCCGAGTTTCGCGCCCGACTGGTGAGGCGCTGTTGGGATGTGGGACTGAACGGATCTCGGAACCGGCCCGACGATGGGCGCCCGCTTCTCTCGACCCCCCGTTGATCCCTCCACTCTCCCATCTCCCTACCGCGGCTCTACCGTCGTTCGGCCTCCTCGGCCCACTCCCGGAGCTCGGCGACTACCGACCGCCAGCGCAGCTCCGCGAGGAACCAGACTGTCGAGACGAGAAACAAGACACAGAGAGCCAGTAGCTCCACGAACCCCATCCAGGCGGGCGAGACGTACAGCGCCGCGCTCAGTACCGATCCCGAGAGCAGCCCTTTCGCGGTGCTCGAAAGCGGGCCGGCCGCTCTCTCGTCGCTGGCCCGGCCTTCTTCCTGATCCGTCCGATCCCGATCACCCATCTCCTCGGAGCGAGCCGCGATTCGCTCGGCGCTCGGCCCAGCGGCGCTCGCAGACCCGGTGCCGAGGCGTTCGGCATCGTAGGGCAACCCCACCGAGACGTTCCAGACAGCCGTTCCTGTACTATTGACTTCGAGAACACGATCGCCGTTCGAGTCGACGACGAGAGTACGACCGTTCGGCAGGCGGTCGGCGTCCCGGGGCCACCGCAGGGCTGGACCGCTCCACTGCCAGGTCCGGTTCCAGGACCCGTCCCGTCGGGCGTACTCGACGACCCGATTGTTCCCGGCGTCGGCGACGAGGAGTGCGGGGCCGCCGTTCTCGCGGAGAATGTAATCGGGCCCATAGGGTTCGTAGAGTATCGTTCGATTGTGCTCCGGGTCGAGAAAGACGATCTGGTCGTGATTTCTCACACTCGCCATGATCCGGCCACCTTCGAGGTATTCGACGTCGTTCAGGTGGGTCCAGTCCTCGAGGTAGTAACCGCCGCTGTCGAAGGTGAACGTCGAGGCGGCATACCACTCCCAGGTGATGGTGTTCGTTCGAACATTGAGGACGAACACTCGGTTCTCGGCCCGATCGGCGATAACGTAGTGGGTGTCGTTGATCCGGTCGACATCGGTCCAGGGCGTGACGTCCGCTCGCGGCGAGCGGGCCGCGTGGATCGTTCGCGTCGCTCCCGTCGAGAGATTTAATCGCTCGATGACGGTGCGTACACAGCCGTCCTTCTCGTCTTCCGTGCTCCCATCTGCCTCGCTTCCGTCACCCGATTCCGCCGCGTCGTCCCCAACGGACTCACACGCCGAGGCGTTGAGCCGCTCGGAGGCGACGTACTCGACGGTTCTGGGGCCGCTCGCTTTAGAGAGGAGATCGACATCCCAATAGCTGTCGTAGGTGTCATTATAGTAGCGAATCGACCCGTTCCGATCGTAGAGAACGACCTCCGCTTCGGCCCGGGACCCGTTGGCGGATTCGGCACGGGGCCGGTTCGAGCCGGTCGTCACGACGGTCAAGCTGCTCGGGGGAAGCTCTGAGAGCGATCGGTTCTCGGCGTCCGATCCGGTCACGTTCCCGGCCGGTGCGGTGTCCGCGGGTGAGTGGGCCACGTAGCCGCTCGCGACGACGCCCCCCGAGAGGAGGAGACAGACGGCGAAGATCGCTCGCAACACCGACCGAACCGAGGCCATGCCGTGGGCAGACGCCCGATACAATAGAAGCTATCGACGGCTCCGTTCCTCGCCCGTTCGTCGCTGCTATTTCGCTTGCGAGAGTAGGATAGAGCTTGGCTCGGAGGGATTGGAATCACGGTCGTTCCCGTTCGCTCACTCGCTCCGCTTGTTCGTTTACCTCCCACTCCCTGGTTCACTCCTCCCCACACCTTCGGCTCCTCACTCCGTTTTCGGTGACTTCGCTCCGCTCGTCACAACGTTTCACTCGCTGTGCTCGTGAAACCGTCGCCAGAAGGTGGGGTCGGAGGGATTTGAACCCCCGATCGACTGATATCTCCGGTGTGCGCCTCGGAACTCCAGAGGGTCGTCAACGCGAAGCGGTGATCAGCCCTTCGCTCGGAATATCAGCTGGATTTCGTCCCGGGCACACGTGCCTCTGGAGTCAGTCGCCATGCCTGGCTTGGCCACGACCCCACGATTTCCATTATAGGGAATTAACACAAGAGGATTTCGGTTCCTCGGATCGAGCGCTGGCGGCACCTCTGCTCTTCTCCTTACCCTCTCTATTCCTCCCGATCGGTCTCTTTCCAGTCACACTCCTGGCATTTCCAGCCGGTGACGTACTCGGTGATCTCGGGCATGTACCCGACCTCCAGTACGTCCTCGCCACACTCCGGACACTCCCGGTCGGCGGTCTCGATAGCGTCGGCGTCCATTATCTCCTCGCCTTCGATCATCTCCCCGAGTTTCTTCGGCGTCACCATCCGTCCCTGCACGACGCGGTTCTCGGCCATACCCGCGAGTGGGACCTGGCCTCCTAAGCGTCTGTCGCCACCGGCCGGTCCCAGTCCAGCTCTCGGTTTCAGTTCTGATTCGCGCTCCCGGGTTCGACGCCGCGTGCCCGGAGTGCGATCACAGCCACGGGGCCCGGTCCTCGAACCGCCTCGAGTTCTCGTCGTCCTCTTCGGCTTCGCTGACATCCACGCCGATGTCGTCGTCGGTCGAATCAGCATCGAGGCTCCCCGGATTATCGGTCGACCCGGCCCCGGCGAACCCAGCCGCTCCTGAGGAGTCGGACCCGAGAGCCGCGTCTTCGCTCGGGTCGAGTGCGAACAGGCCCGTGACGCCGAGTACCGCGAGGGCGATCGGTGCCTCCGAGGGTACGAGCCCCAGTAGCGACAGAGCAAAGATTCCGAGTGCAACTGCGCTGCCGAAGCGGAACCGATCGAGGACCACCAGCTCCCGCAGCCGGGAACCGAACCACGCGACCACGAGCGCGAAGACGATCCCCGTACCCGCGGCGGCCGCTGCGCGGGCGACGAGCGCGGGGTCGAGCGTCATCACGAGTCGCGCGCCCGCGGGATCGACGCTCCCGAGCAGCCCGAGCCCGATGATCACGCCGGGCCGAGGCAACAAGTCGCCGACGCGTGCGCTCACGGTCTTCGCGGCGATCGCTAGGATCACCAGTGCGGCGAAGCGCTCGAAGACGGCGAGGTCGATCGCCCCGGCGATCGTCGGGGCCAGCGCCGCTTCGAGGGCCGCCAGCGGGATCAGGACCGCACCGATGGCGAGCACGCTCTGGGTGTTCTCCCGGCGATCGCCGTCCAGTTCCGCGAGGATCACCGCTACCGTGGCGCTGCCGCCGAAGACCAGTAGACCGACCTCCAGTATTCCGAGGGCCCCCGACAGCGCGCCAGCGAGGACGATCGCCGGGAAGATCCCATCAACCAGGGGCAGACACATCACCGTCGCTAATAGTCGAGTGCCGTCGCCCGTGGCCCGCTCGATGCGGAGGGCGACCGGGTGCTGTGAGTTGCTCATCCAGTACTAGCTCGCCCGGCCCTCACCCGTGGCCGACGGGCAGTGTGGAGAGCGATACCTGGCGCGTCGGCCGCTCCGTACGCCCTCGGCTTCGGTGCCGAGGAACGCAGTGAGCCGACCGAAGGAGGCGAACTTCGACGTGCGCCAGTCTCGCGTGAAGGGGGTCGCCAGTGTAATCGAATCGTGCGCGGTAATCGCGGTACCGAAAGTACCGGGGGTGCCGGGGGCGGCTGCTCGGCCGGCGGTGCGCGCGTCGATCGGACTGGCGGCGTCCATATCCAGACCTAATACGGTCATAGGTATAATGATTTCTGTGAGACGCGCGGACACGGACCGCATCCACACCTCGGAGGGATCCGAGAGGAGACTCGAGCCACTCTCGCGGTGTTTCCCCGCTTTCCGTCGGTGATCGAGGTCCCGATGAGCAACGCTTTTGGACGATCCTTGCCCACCCGTTCTATGGGGAGCGATCCACAGAACGCGTTCTCGTCGAAACTCGACGTGCCGGAGGCACTCACCTTCGACGACGTCTTACTGCGGCCGAAGGAAAGCCGAGTTGAGCCGGACGACGCCGAGACCCGTACACGAGTCTCGACGAACGTCTCGCTCACAGTACCGGTGCTCTCGGCGGCGATGGATACCGTCACCGAGAGCGAGATGGCGATCGCGATGGCCCGCCAGGGGGGGCTCGGGGTACTCCATCGCAGCATGGACAGCGAGACGATGGTAGCGGAGATACAGCGCGTGAAACGCGCCGACGAGCTGTTCATCCGCCGCGAGGACGTCGTCACTGCAAGTCCCGACCAGACCGTCGAAGCGGTCGATACGATGATGGAGCGATCGGGGGTATCGGGCGCGCCGGTCGTCGACGAGGACGATCGAGTGTTGGGGATCATCTCGGGGACGGACATCCGGCCCTATCTCGGCGTTGGCGCGGAGGACCCGGTGAGCGAGGCGATGACCGACGAGGTGATCACCGCCCGCGAGGACGTCAGCGCGCGCGAGGCCCTCGAGCTCATGTACGATCACAAGATCGAGCGCGCACCGATCGTCGACGAGGACGATCGGCTGACCGGCTTGGTGACCATGCAGGGCATTCTCCAGCGCCGCGCGTACGACGACGCCGCCCGCGCCGACGATGGCTCCCTCCGGGTTGGATGTGCGGTCGGGCCCTTCGAGACCGATCGGGCGCGCGCGGCCGACGCGGCCGGCGCGGACGTCCTCTTTATCGACTGTGCCCACGCCCACAACTTAGACGTCGCCGATTCGGCCAGAGAGATCCGCGCGGAGTCGAGCGCGGACGTCGTCGTCGGCAACGTCGGGACCCGGGAGGCCGCCGAGGACTTAGTCGATTTCGCTGACGGGCTGAAGGTCGGCATCGGGCCGGGATCGATCTGTACGACCCGCGTGGTGACCGGCACCGGCATGCCCCAGATCACCGCGATCGCGGAGGTCGCCGACGTCGCTGCCGCCCACGACGTGCCCGTGATCGCCGACGGCGGGATCCGGTATTCGGGCGATGCGATCAAGGCGATCGCCGCGGGGGCCGATGCGGTCATGCTCGGCTCGTATTTCGCGGGCACCGACGAGGCGCCTGGAAGAGTGGTTACGATGAACGGCAAGCGCTACAAGCAGTACCGGGGGATGGGATCGGTCGGCGCGATGCGATCGGGTGGGGGCGAGCGGTACCTCCGCGAGGAAGAAGGGGAAGAGGAGTTCGTCCCCGAGGGGGTCGAGGCCGCTACCCCCTACAAGGGAAGCGTCGAGAGCGAGCTCCACCAGCTCGTCGGCGGCATGAAAGCCGGCATGGGCTACGTCGGCGCAGCGGGCATCCCCGCGTTCAAGACGCGTTCGGAGCTAATACGGGTCTCCTCGGCCGGCCAGCAGGAAGGCCACCCCCACGACGTCGTCATTACCGACGAAGCGCCGAACTACAGCCCCGAGGAGTAGCCGGTCGTTGCCGGTTACAGTCAGCCACTGGTCTTTACCTCGCTCCTTCGCCCCGCTCGACGGTCCTCGATTCCTCGCTACGACGGGCTCTCGTCCGCGATCGATCCCACTCGACTTCGATCGCCGATCGAGACCGGTCAGTTGCCGACGAGCCGGTCACCCCCAACGGCGAAGTACCCTACCGCTTCGCTCGTGTGGTTCGTCTCGCTGTCGGCACTTCCCTCCTCTTCGAGAAAGACCTCGATCCCGGTCGCATCACGGGAGACGGTACGCAGCGCGGCCGTGTCGGGTCCATCCGCGGTCTGTGCGGTACAGAGCACCACTGGGGACCTGTCGTAGCTCTCAGCGAAGCCGATCGTGTAAGGACTGTCGGTGACGGTATTGGGGGTCCGCCCGGCCTCGAAGGGATTGCCCTCGGTCGTTCCGCTTCCCTGCTCGACGGCGAGGTAGCCCACCGTCTCGGTGATGTGTTGACTCTGGGCTTCTTCTTCCTGGAGGCGACAGTCGAACCCCGTCGTCGAGACTGCCTGCTGGCGCGTGATGACCGCCTGTCCGCCGTTACCGGTCTGTACTGTACTGAAGACGGTCGGTCGCTCCGGGAACGTCCCGGCGAAGGAGACCCCGCGACCGGTCTCGGTCATATCGGCCCTGCCGGCCTCGAATCGCGTGCCGTCAGCCAGTTCGTGCGTACCTGCTTCACAGACGACGTAGCCGACGGTCTCGGTGATGTGACCGCCATCGGTGAACTCCCACTCTTCGAGCTGGAACTCGAAGCCAGTAGCCGAGACGTTCCGCACGCGGGCGTGGACCGGCTGGTCGCCGTTCTCGCTCATCGGTCCCATCTGGACTACCGGATCGGTGTAGGACTCGGCGAGCGTCACCTCGTGCCAGGTGCTCCCTCCCGGTTGATCGGTCGAGACGGTCCCGGTCTCGCCGAACGCGGTGGTCGTGGCTCGGTTCAGGTAACCATACAGCGGGCCGCTACCGTCGACGGTGAGGTAGCCGACTGCCTCGGTGGTGTGACTCGTCTCGCTGTCCGCGCTTCGTTCTTCCTCGATGGCGACCGTAGCACTGCTCCCATCGAGTCCTCCTCGCCGAAGCGCGGCCGTATCCGGCCCAGCCGCGGTCTGTGCGGCCGCGAGGAACACTGGAGAACTGTAGTTCTCCGCGAAATCGATCGTGGAGGGACTGTCGGTGACGGCATCGGCGGTTCGGCCGGCATCGAGGGAGGCCCCACTCATGACTCCCGTTCCCTGCTCGATGGCCAGGTAGCCCACCGTCTCGGTAGCGTGGGTGCCGAGGGCCTCCTCTTCCTGGAGTCGGCAGTCGAAGCCCATCGTCGAGACTGCCTGCTGGCGCGTAATGACCGGCTGACCGCTATTGTACGTCTGGACTGTACTCATTACCACCGGCTGATCGGCGAACGAACTCCCGAAAGAGAGGCTGCGACCGCTCTCGTCCAGATCGGCTCTGCCAGCCTCGACCTGCCTGCCGTCGGCCAGTTCGTGGGTGCCGGCCTCACAGACCAGATAGCTCACCCCCTCGGTGATGTGACCGCCATTGAGGTACTCCCACTCTTCGGACTGGAACTCGAAGCCGGTAGCCGAGACGTTCCGCACCCGCGTGTGAACCGGCTGGCCGCCGTTCTCGCTCACCGGTCCCATCAGCACCACCGGATCGGTGTACTCGCCCGAGAGCCCCACCTCATGCCAGGTGCTCCGATCAGGCTGGTCGATCCTAATGGTGCCGACCTCGCCCAGCGGCGTCGGCGCGCCCGCGAGCGCGCCCTCCGTGTCGATGAGCCCGTAACCACCTTCGCTCGCGCTCAGGCCGATATCCTCGGCAGTGTCGCGCAGACGGCCCCTGGCTCCGCCAGGGGTCGAGAAGTCGGTCGTCGTCTCGACGCTCGGGTAGCCAAGCGCCATCAGGTGGGCGCTCACTCCGGCGACGTGGGGACAGGCCATCGACGTGCCGGATTTCGAGCCGTAGCCCCCAGGAACTGTCGAATAAATACCGCTTCCCGGCGCAGCGAGTTCGACCTCCGATCCCGTCGAGGAGTAGCTCGCGAGCGAATCGCTCTCCGTGGTAGCGCCCACGGCGATGGCTTCGTCGTACGCTGCGGGATACCCGACACAGTCCGTACAGGGACCGCTGTTGCCCGCGGCCGCGACTAAGAGTACCCCCCGATCGTAAGCGTAGCCACAGGCGTCGCTCAGATAGGAGGTGCTCGGCCCACCGAGGCTCATGCTCGCGACGTCGTAGCCCTGATCGGCGGCCCACTTGAGGCCATCCGCGACGTCGCTCAGATAGCCGCTCCCGCTATCGTCGAGCACTTTGACCGCGTGTAGCGTCGCTCCAGGCCCCGTTCCGACAACGCCGCTTCCGTTGTCGACGGCGGCGACGATGCCCGCACAGTGGGTGCCGTGACCGTTGTCATCGTCCCAGGGTTCGTCGTAGGAGCTATCGGCGCTGACCACCGCTTTGCCTTCCCCTATATTCTCGCGTAGGTCGGGGTGATCCGAGTCGATGCCGGTATCCAGTACCGCGACGTCCGATCGCGCGCCGGTATAGCCCGTTGCGTCCACCCGATCGGCGTCGATCCGATCGACCCCCCAGGGAGTCTCCTGGGCGAAGGCGACGGCTTTCCGGTCGGGTTCGACGTAGCTCACGTCGCTTCGGGTCGCGAGCGCGTTCGCACTTACCGAGGGAAAGATTCCGACGACGAGCCAGCCCCGCTCGCCCAGATCGATTGCGTTTAGCACCTCCGTTGCACGCTCGGCCGCCCGTTCGGCCGCCTGGCGATTACGAGCCCCGACGACTCGGCGCTCGCCTTTTTCCTGAGCGCTCGCCCGACGGGCCCCGATCCCGGCCAACCCCATAGCGAACGCGCCGACGAACTCCCGCCTGTTAATCATGAGTTACTGTCGGCCCGCTACGGCATATAAAATCATGCGAGCGGACCGCCGGTCACCGCCGACGAGCCGAGCCAGACGGGGGTTATCGTCTCGTGCTACGACCGTCGTTGATCGGTACGCTCGAGTTGCATCCCGACCGGCGAGTCCCGGTCGGTGGTCTCGGCTGGTAGGGCTTAGCCGATATACCGCAGATCGTCGTCACTCGGGGCGCTCATCCCGCCTTCGAGTTCCTGGATCTGGCGGACGACCTCCTCCATCTCCTCGGCCCGATCCTCCAGGGATTCGAAGCTCACCGAGAAGCCGATCGCCTCCTGGAGAACTTCAAGCACCGCCTGTGCGCTTTTCGGATCGACGAGATAGCCAGAAGTCTCACCCATGAGACAGGCCCCCTCGAACCCGCGTCGTTCGCCCAGTCCCAGCAGAAGTCCCGAAACGCCGACGATCCCGCCGGCTGGCTCGTCCTCGCGGAATTCCACGCCCACCTCCTCGAGTTCGGTGAGGACGTCTTCGCTAGTGGCCGCCCCGATTACGGCGTGGTCGTCGACGAGTTCACCAGTTGGAACGCCCCCGAGTGCGAACAGGCGGGCAACGCCCGTCGAGTCGGCGATGTCGAGAACGGTCTCGGCCAGCCGGTAGTGCCCCGCAGCGTCCTGGGCCTGGTGATCGCCTGTGAGTACGAGCAGGTCCTCGCCATTCTCCGGTTGCACGGCGTGGAACTCCAGACAGGCCAGCTTCGTGCGGCCGTCCTCGACGGTGACCTGTGGGGGGAAATGCTCGGAGTACACTCGTTTCAGCAACTCGCTGTCGTACTCCTCCAAGAGGTGTTCGACCGCGAGCTTTCCCACGTGACCCACACCTGGGAGTCCTTCGATCAGTACCGGCTCGTCGAGATCGTCCTCCGCGACGGTCTCGATGTCGAACTCGTCCATATGGGTTATCCCTGGTGGCGTGCCCTAAGAGCGCGTCGGTACTCGCCATAGGGGTCGGCGGGATCGAAGGGTGCGGGCGCGCTATTGATAGCGTCGGCACCACAGGCCGGACAGGTCGTAGCAAGGGTGTAGACCGGCCGGTCGTGTTCTCGCTCCCACGCGCGACAGACTCTGATATCGGATTTCATCGATCGCTTTTTCGATCCTCGAGTAACCGGTCCCGGGTCGGCCTACCGTTCTCGATCGGCGTTCGATAGTTCAGTCGGTCGGCGATACGATACCTTACTCCTCGGCGGACCGGCGTTCGCGATGAAACTCTCCAGAACCGCCGCGTTCTTCGATGAAGGCCTCGGCGCGACCGGCACTCGTCTCGAGTTCGGTTTCGGCGGTCTTGTAGTCCGGTGCCCTGACCTGGATGCGATACTCCGGCGAGCCGACGTAGGCGACCTCGAGTTCGACCTCCTCGGGGAGGTCGCCGTTGCCCTCGGCGGCTTCGAGCGCGCCCTGCACGACGTCGACGCCGGTCGAATCGTAGCTCCGGAGATCGATGTACCCTGTGATCGAGACGTAGGGCACCGAGACGTTCTCACGGGCAGTTTCGACGATCGCTTCGACCTCCGCGTTGTCGAGGTCGGTGTCCTCTAAAGCTTCCTCGCCGCGGATCGCGCTCTCCTCGAAGGCACCATATAGCGAGCCATACGCCGCGAGTAGCTCGTTGGCGATCGCGCCGAACTGCTCGTCGCTGGCGTTCTCGCCGAGCGCGAGCGTCATCCACTTATCGGCCTTCTGTTCGTTCTTCCAGGCCTGGACCGTCTCCTTTCGCTGGTGGTCGTTGACGTCCTTGATCGAGAGGTCTACCTGCTGGGAGTTCTCGTCGACATCCAGCACTTTACAGACGGTGGTCTGGCCGGGCTGAACGTGATCGCGGACGTTCTTGATCCAGCCCGAGGCGACCTCCGAGATGTGCACGAGGCCGCGTTTGTCCTCGTACCCCTCGAGGTCGACGAACACGCCGAAGTCCGCGATTTCATCGACTGTGCCGACCACCAACTCTCCCGAGTCCGGCCAGCCACTGTATTTCATGGTCGCTCTCCGATCATGTTCGTGTCAGTTCCCCCGTCGGGGATCGGTCCTCGATCGTCTCTACTACCTCGCCTTCGAAGGCCGCTTTGCCGCCGGTCGGCTGGGACAGGGTCGTCCCACAGACCGCACACGAGATAACGGTCGAGGCCTTTCCGAAGACGATCTGTTCGTTCTCACAGTCCGGGCAGCGTACCCGGTAGAAGCTTCCCGCCATGATTACTCCTGGAGGTCGAGCCGACCGGCTCGCCATCCTTCCCGCAGGTGGGCGTTCCCGCAGTTCGAACACCGGTAGGTGAGGTTCGTCTTCTTTGTGGGTTTGTCCCCACCGGGAACCTTCGAGAACTTGCCCGAATTGCCGATCGTCGCGGTCTGACGGCGGCGCTGACGACCTTGTACCTTCGTCATCCCCGAGGCGGGGCGGGTACGGACCTTCTCGACTTCCAGTTCCTGGTGACTATTGCAGTGCGGACAGTGGCTTCTGAACCGTCGTGGCATCTCCATGGATATCGACCTTAGTAGAGGAAAGCGGGTCCCCGTTGAAACCCGTTTCGTCTCCCGGCGCGCCGACGTACCGACGATCGGGGATCGAGCATCGGAACGAAGAGATCGGTGTGGGTCCGCTATCGTGATCGCTCTCGAAGCGTTTAACCTTCGTTCGAACGACTTCTTCGCATGAAACGGCTCATCATACACGGCGATGCCGGAGTCAGGAAAGGCGGGGTCATCGAGTACGACGGCGACGAGCAGGTCCTCTTTCAGGTAAATCGGAACGGCGAGTGGCACGGTCCCGATCGCGTGCAGCTGTGGTGTGTCATCGGTCCTGAAAAAGAGCGCGAGGACTTCCAGCGGCGCAACTTCATTCCGATGTTCCTGGACGTCGAGTCAGCTGACGCCGAGGACATCGACGTGATCCAGCCTAAGGGCAAACCCGCAGCCCAGGGCTGAGCCTCCTGAAGCACGACTGATTTCTGTGGATACCTTGCATCCGCGAGCGAACAGCGTGAGCGAGCGGTTCCCCGCGACCGAGTGCCGTCAGGCACGAGGGAGCGGCCTTTTTAGTCCATGGTCGTTCCCGTTCGCTCCTTACAGTCGCTCACGAGAACAGGCTTTTGCCGAGCCCGCGACGAGCGACCGCAGGGAGTGAGTGAAGACCTCGGCAAAAAAGTGGGTGTCTAAGGTAGGTTCACGCCCTGTCTGGCGAGAAAGCGATTGATCTCCTTGATGACTGCAGGGCTCGCGATGATCCGCACTTCCTCTCCGGTTTCGCCCTCGTCGAGCGTGAGAGTAAATCGTGCTTCGAGGTCCTCACGAACGTCCTCGATGACCCCCGGCGGGAGGACGATTTCCGTGCTGTCGCGGAAGGCCGTAGGGTTACTGGTCACGTTCGGTACTGGTTTCCACGACGTATGTACGTGCCGAAATTTTCCTCTCGGATCGGTCGTCGTTTGGGTCCTTGTCGTCCATCTCACTGCCGGTCGTCCCGGCCGGCCGAGTGCTTCGATAGGACTTGATTCTTCCTGCCGAGCGTGATCCGAGGGCTTTTTTCCCGCGTAAGGCCGAGCGTCCGATCGATGGGCCTCGAAGGCGAGATCGAGGCGATCGAAGACGAGATCGCCGAGACGCCATACAACAAATCGACCGAGGCACATATCGGCCGGCTCAAGGCCAAACTCGCCGACAAGAAAGATCAACTCGAGACCCAATCGGGTACCGGTGGCGGCGGGGGCTATGGCGTCGAGAAGACCGGCGACGCCACGGTCGCGATGGTCGGCGAGCCGAGCGTCGGCAAATCCACGCTGCTGAACGCGCTGACGAATGCCGACAGCGAGGTCGCCAACTACGAGTTCACCACCATCGACGTCAATCCCGGCATGCTCCAGTACAAGGGCGCGAACATCCAACTGCTCGACGTGCCGGGCCTGATCGCCGGGGCCGCCGCGGGGCGGGGCCGCGGGCAGGAGGTCCTCTCGGTGGTTCGGACCGCCGATCTCGTGTTGTTCGTGCTTTCAGCATTCGAGATCGAGGCCTACGAGCAGCTCTGGGCCGATCTGTACGACAACAACGTCCGTCTCGATGGCTCGCGACCGAACATGACGATCGCCGAGACCGGCAAGGGCGGGCTCTCGGTGACCTCCCGCAGCGACCTCGATATCGACGAGGAAACGGTGAGGGAAGTCCTTCGGGAATACGGTTATGTCAACGCCAACGTCACCATCCGTGAACCGCTCGACGTCGACCGGTTGATCGACGGCGTGATGGACAATCGGGTATATCTCCCCTCGCTCGTCGCTATCAACAAAGGCGATCTCATCGATCGCGAGTACGCAGAGACCGTCCACGAGAACCTCCGGGAGGTAGGCGTCGACCCCGACGACACAGTGATGATCAGCGCGGAGAAAGGGAAGGGCCTCGACGCCCTCAGAGAACGGATCTGGGCAGACCTCGATCTGATACGTATCTATATGGACAAGCCCGATCGCGGCGTCGACTACGAGGAACCCCTCGTTCTCTCCGCGGGCGAGACGATCGGGGACGCCTGTGAGAAGTTAGGGGGGCGTTTCCGCGAGCGCTTCCAGTTCGCCCGCGTGAACGGTCCCTCCGCGAAACACGACGGTCAGCAAGTCGGCACGGACCACGAACTCGCCGACGAGGACGTCCTGCGGATCGTCACGCGGCGGTAGTTCCACTACCCTCCCGATACCCGCTTCCGGCCGATTTCGACAGATCGATGGCCTACTCCACACCCTGGCGACGACTGCTCGCGGTGGCGCTTCTCGCAGCGGTGCCCTGGACCGTAGTCCTCGTCGGCGGTGAGTACACTGCCCTGTTCGCCTTCGGCCTCTTCAATACGAACCCGCCCCAGCTCGTGACGCTCTATGCCTACCTCTTCCGTTTCACCGCCGGGCCGGCCACCTTGCCCGAGTATCTGGTCGCCTGGCCGACGAGTTTCCTGTTGTACTGTGGCGCGCTCGCGAGCGCTCTGGGCGGCGTCCTCGGCCGCGAGGACCGCCGAGTGACCGCTGGGTTGTTGATCTTTGCCGGTCTCGCACAGCTCTCGGTCGCGCTCGGGCTTTCGCGAGTCACCGGTCGTCTGGCGATCCCGCTCGGGACGGCCTGTCTGTGGGTCCTCGCCTGGTGGTTCTACTGGCCCGACCTCCGCGGGACGCTGTCTGCCACGGAATGAAGTGAAGTTCTCTGCGATTCGCTCCCTATTTCCTTGGAGTCGACCTCGGTCGCTTTTTCTATTCGATTCTCCGATAGTTCGTCTGTAACTCTAGTGAGGTTGAAGCGACATGGGATAGAGCTCGACTGATTCCATACCACCCGTTACAAACGAACTCTAGTGAGGTTGAAGCGACGCCGGGTGCGAGCTGGGCGATCTGGCCGGCGCAGTTACAGACGAACTCTATTAAAGCCGACAGAACTCGCCGACAATCCCCAACTCGTCTACATTATAGACGGATTTCAGTGAGGTCGAAACAGATTATCGCTACGTATCGGCCACGTACCTTCGAGCCGACGATCGCTCCCCCGAGCAGTACCGAACGGTACGCATAAACCCGACACGGCCGACCAAGGAGCTATGCGACTCCGATCGATCGCCGGCGGCCTGCTCGGCGTCGGCGGGCTTACGCTTGCAGCGAACCGCTTGCTCGCCCGACGAACGGACGACCTCGAAGTGCCCTTCGGCACCGAACGCACCTATCGCTGGCGCGGGTTCGACGTCGCGTACGCCGAGGCGGGCGATCCCGCAAACCCGGACATGCTCCTGGTACACGGCGTCAACGCCGCCGGTTCGAACCAGGAGTTCGCACGCGTCGCCGATCGCCTAGCCCAGGAGTACCACGTTCTCGCCCCCGACCTGCCGGGCTTCGGCCGGTCGGATCGCCCGCCGGTCACCTACTCCGGTACCCTGTACGAATCGTTCGTCGCGGACTTCGCGAGCGAGGTCGCCAACCGTCCGATCTGTGTCGGCTCTTCGCTGTCGGGGGCCTATGCGGTCGCTGCCGCCCAGCAAGGCGTCAAATTCGCCGAATTAGTCCTGATCTGCCCGACCGCGACGGCCATGCCCGGGAAACGGGTATGGCTCCGATCGCTCCTTCGCTCGCCGGTGATCGGCGAAGTACTCTTTAACCTGCTCTCGAGCTACCCGTCGCTTCGGTATTTCGAGGCCGATCACGGGCTGTACGATCCCGCGAGCGTCGGCGAGGAGTACGTCGCTTACAAGCATCGCACCACCCACCAGCCCGGTGCCCGCTTCGCGCCGGCCTCGTTCGTCGCGGGCTTCCTGGATTCGACCGTCGATCTCGAGGCAGCCCTCGCTGCGCTTGACGTCTCGACGACGCTCGTCTGGGGAACGGAAAGTGAGATGGTACCGCTCGAGGACGGACGGGAGCTGGCCGAGGCAGCGGACGCGAGTCTCGTCGCCATCGAAGAGTCACTTCTGTTGCCCCACGTCGAACACTCGACGGAGTTCACTGACGTCGTACTCGGCCGCCTCGAAGAAGTCGCGCGCTGAGTCGCCTTCGGCGACGACAGCCCCTCGCCCTCTTGCTCACATCCCCATATCGTCCGCCTGAGGAGGTACCGGCAGGTCGTGGGGACTCACGGACAGGAGGTCGGCGGCGTGATCGAGCGCCATATCGAACCCGTAATATCGTTCGAGTTCCTCGCCGGCCGGACTCGCTCGTACCATCAGCATGGCATACCCCTCGCGATTCTGGGCGATAACGGCACTCGACCCCTCCCGATCGAACGCGAGCCGGCGTTCGGCCTCGGTCTCCCGGTAGCGCGCGGTTATCCCGTTGGCCTCGGCTTCAGCCTCGCTTTCGGTCCCGCCCTCGTCTCCGGTTTCGCTTTCGTCTCCGGCACTGTCATCGCTCGTTCCCCCGAGCCCTGTGTTCGTCTCGTCCATGGAAGAGAGAAGAGCGCCAGCGAGTCGAAACTATCGGTTCCGCGATTCGGCGCGCGTCGATCAGTTTCGGGTACTCCTGCTCACTCCAGTAGTTGGGCGGCGATCGTGTTCCGGAGGATTTCGGAGGTGCCCTCGTAGATCTCGTTGAGCTTCGCATCCCGGTAGTGCCGTTCGACGGGGAAATCACGCGTGTAGCCATAGCCTCCGTGGAGTTGGATCGCCTCGTTCGCCACCTCCCGAGAGATCTCCGAGGCATACAGCTTCGCCTGAGCGGCTTCTTTGATGTAGGGTTCCTCGCGGATCTTCAGGTCCGCGGCGCGGTGGGTGAGCATCCGGGCTGATTGAACTTTGATGTCCATGTCCGCGAGCTTGTGCTGGACGGCCTGAAATTCGGAAATCGACTGGCCGAACTGCTCGCGCTCGGCGACGTAGCTTAGGGTGGCGTCGAGGGCAGCCTGAGCGATGCCCACGCCACGCGTCGCGATCGTGATCCGCCCGCCATTGAGGGTCTTGAGCGCGTGGACGAACCCCCTGCCTTCCTCGCCGAGCCGTCGATCCTCGGGGATAGCCATTCCGTCGAAGCGCAGTTCGGCGGTCGGACAGCCCTTATCGCCGAGCTTGTCTTCGGTGCCCTCGACGTGGAATCCCTCGTCCTTCTCGGGCCGAACGATGAACGAGGAGATGCCCTTGTTCCCCGCGTCGGAATCGGTCTTCGCGAACAGTGTAACTGTGTCGGCGACCGAGCCATTCGAGATCCAGAGCTTGCCGCCGTCGATAACGTACTGATCGCCGTCCTTTCGCGCCGTGGTCTCCATCGCGGGCACGTCACTGCCCGCGCCCGCCTCCGAGAGCGCGAAGGCCCCGACGTCGGTGCCCTCGCTGAGCGGCGTCAGGTACTCCTGTTTCTGTTCTTCGGTGCCGAAGGCATAGAGCATGTTGCCCGCGAGGCTGGTGTGGGCGGCGACGATCGTGCCCAGGCCGCCCGACCCTCGAGAGATCTCCTCGAGACCGATCACGTAGGAGTGATAGTCCAGTCCCGCGCCGCCGTATTCCTCGGGGAACGGCATCCCCATGAGACCCAACTCCCCTAACTGTTCGACGAGGTCGGCAGGGAATTCATCGGTTGCGTCGATCTCTCCGGCCCGGGGCACCACTTCGTTGTCCACGACGTCGGCGACCGTATCGCGGATCTGTTTCTGTTCGGCCGACAGCGCGAAGTCCATGCCTGGAAGTTCGGCGCGGCGAGTATCAGTGTTCGCCTCAGCAGTAGTAATAGTCGTAGTAGCTTTCGTCAAGGACAGTGATGAAGTCACCTCGAAAGCCCCTGCTGTCGTCCGCTCCCGGGACTCGCTGTGCGCGCTCGCTCCCAGCCGGTCGCTCGCGTGCTTACTTCGTCCGGGTTCGCTGACGACAGCAGCCCCTTTCAGTCCCTCCCGCAGAGTTCCTCACCGGCTCTCACTCAGCCGGTTACTGGTTGATGGCTCCTACCGTGTCGTGAAGCGATCCTATGAATTTCGATCCGACCGTGAACCTTTTTTGAAGGGGTACCGAAAACGAGCCAGAACGATGACCCATCCAGGCACGGAACCGCGACGGGAGGGGGACCTGGCGTGGTGCCACGAGGCGGTCCAGGGGGTTTCACGGACCTTCGCGATCACGATCGACTGCCTCGAGGAGCCGATGGCGTCCTGGATCTGTGTGGGCTACCTGCTCTGTCGCGTCCCCGATACGATCGAGGACGCCGGTCACATTCCCCCCGAAGAGCAGGTCCGCCTGCTCGAACTCTACGGGGCGGCGCTCGATCCCGATTCGGAGACCTCGATCGAGGCCTTCAGGGAGGAAGTCGAGCCCTGGCTCCCCGAGAAGAGCGAACGCAACGCCGACTGGTCGGTCGTCGCCGCCGCTCCCCGTGTCGTCGGAACCTTCGCGGACCTCGACCCCGAGGCCAAAGACGCCATCCGCCCCCCGGTCCGAGAGCTCGTCAGTGGAATGGCTCGCTTCGTCGATCGCTACGCCGAAACAGGGGGATTGCGAATCGAGACGATCGAGGAACTAGAGGAGTACTGCTGGTACGCCGCCGGAACGGTTGGAACGCTTATCACTAACCTGCTCGCGACCGATACGACCCCCGCCCGCGCCCGGACGCTGCGGGCGAACGCTCGCTCCTTTGCGATGTTACTCCAGTTGGTGAACGTCGCAAAGGACGTCGCCGCCGATTACGAGGAGGAGAACAACGTCTACCTGCCGGCGACCTGGCTGCGTGAGGCCGGCGTCGAACCCGAGGGCGTTACCGACCCGCGAAACGCCCCGGCGGTCGCCCGCGTGGTCCACCGAGTTGCCCGCCACGCCGAGGGGTATTTGGACGACACTCAGAACTACTTGGAGGCCCTCCCCGAAATCCAGGGCAACACCTTAGCAGCGTGGTCGATTCCCTACCTGCTCGCCGTCGGCACCCTGCGGGAACTCACCGAACGCCCGATCGACGTTATCCGAGAGGGCGGCATCAAGATCGGCCGCGCGGAGGTCGGGGCCATCGTCGGCCGGTTCGCCGAGGGTGTGAGCCGATCCTCACTCGATACGATCCGTTCGCAGGTCGCTCGCAAGCCCTATCACCACCACTGAGATCGGCTCCTACCACTGCGGCCAACGCGGCCAACGATCACGTCCTCGGGTCGTGTCGATTACACTGCCCGATGGCTCTCTTCTGTCGCTACCGTTTGCCGAGTGAGAATCCCTCGAGAGAACTCGAGCTCTCGACCGGCCGCTTTCCTCGAGTCGCCCGTGGCGACCGCCGCTTCGTTCCGTTCGGAGCGTCCCGGAACGTCCCGGTCGTTCGACAGCGACCCGGCAGGCCGGCCAGTCACGATCGGACGACGTAGGCGAGCGAGGCCGCGAGTACCAGCCCCGAGACGACACCGATCAGGATATACATCAGGAGCGTAAACTCGCCCCCACTCGACTCGCCGCCCGACCCACCGCTCGGCGTAGCCGTCGTCGGGGTCGAATCGGTCGCGGTCGCCGAGGGCGTTGGGCTGGGACTAGCGGTGCTCGCGTTCGTCGATGCCGCCGTCTCGCTGGCGGTCGCCGTTGCTGTCTCCGTCTCGGTTGCGGTCTCAGTAGTCCGGGTGATCGTTTCCGTCTCGGTCGCCGTCGGTGTCTCGGTCGCGGTTTCGGTCGTGGTAGTCCTCGCGGTGGCCGTTTCGGTCGCCGTTGGCGTCGTGGTCGCTGTGGCCGTCGGCGTTGGCGTTTCGGTTGCGGTCTCGGTTTCCTCGCCGTCGAGAGTTCGTGGGTCGACCGATTCGCCGTCGATCCGGACCTCGAGTGCCTCGATGTTCTCCGAGTCCAACTGTACGTTCTCGATCGGGCCGGCAAAGCGGTAGGTGTCGTACGCGCCGTTTCCGATGGTGCCGAAGACGGTGGTGCCACGAATGACCTCCGGGTTCTCGGCGTCCTCCGCGTTCTCGCCGACCTCGACGTAGGGAGCGACCGGATCGAGGCCCGGTGCGGTGAGCGTGTACTCGACGTTCTCGTCGGGGTTCGTAATGTTGATAACGTGTGTCTCGCCGTCGGCCTGGGCGAACGGTGCGGAGCGATCCTCTAGATCCCGGTCGTCGATGATGCCGGCACGATCGGTGTTCGCGATGGTATCGGTTCCGGTCCCGACGGCGGGCCCGGCGAGCGCTACCCCGAGTGCGAGAACACAGAGGACCGACGCGACAGCGAGGAGACGTCGGGTACGAGCGCTCATCGCCGCTCGCTCCACGTCCGCCGATGGACGGCGGCGATCGATCGGTCGTCCGCTTCCGCTCGCTTCCAGTCGGGATCGCTCGCTCGTACCGATCGGTCGGTCGCCGCGATCGCTACTGGCGAAGGCACCATCTCGGCCGGAGTCGTTCCGTCGTATCGTCTCTGCTGCATATTGATCTCGAAGTCGCCTCCGTGCGAATATCGGCCTCTGTGTGTCGAGTCGTGGTACGCCTTTCGGCCGGTCGTTCTTCCTGTTCCATGCCCGGCGAGATGCCGACTCATTGCCGCCATCCGAGTACCGGAAGCACCTCGCCGAGTGACGCCGCCGATAGCCGCTCACTCGTCGAGTCCGGTTCCCGCCTAGCGTACTCCCAGTCGTCCCGCAGCGCTCGGATCGTTCGTCGCCGGATCGCCGGACACGCGAGCAACCGCACACAGAGAGCGGGACGACGGGCGAGCCGCGAGAGGGCTTCTCGAGGGCTCCGATCGACGCGTTCGACGTCGATGCCGTCGACTGCTTCAATGATTTTCCCGAGAAGATCGAGCCGGCCGTCCTCTAGGGTTCCCCGGACGAGGTAGGAAAGAGCGTACTCCGGACGCATCGTTCCGTGTAATCGCCGCGGGTACTCCGGGAGTCGGTCGTGGGCGGCGAGAGCGGCCATCAGATAGGACGAATGGATCGCCTGCGAGATGCCTTTCCCAGTAAAGCGATTGGCGATACCCGCCGCGTCGCCGACGCGAACGAGACCCCGAGCATCGTAGGTCCGCTGCGGGTCGAGGCTCGGTCCCCGAGGAATGATCGCGACGTTCGCCGCCTTTCGTGAGGGTGCGGGCCACCCGTTTCGCTCGCAGGCCGCGGCGAAGGCCGCCATGAAATCGTCAGGTAAGTCTTGCTTGGCCCAGCCGATGCCGACGTTCGCCCTGGTCTCGCTTTTCGGGAAACACCAAGCATACCCCAGATAGCCCTCGAAGAGGATCAGCGCGCGGGGGTACAGCTCCGAGAAATCGCCTTCGACATCGGCGTTGATCGCGGTCATCGCGCCCGCATACTCCTCGGTGGCCCCTGCCGCGCGGCTAGCGAGTGAGGGCTGGCCGGTCGCGTCCACCACGAGGTCATACTCGTCGAGCAGTCCCTCGAAGTCGGTGTTGGATATTGCGGTCTCCTCGCGAACCGCAACGCCCTCCCCGGCGAGTCGGTGGGCCCACCGGCGTTCGACGATATTCCGATCGGCGACGTAGCCCTGCGCGGACGGGAACGAAGCGCTCGTCGTCCCGCCGTCGCCCCGGACCCGGACTTCGAAGGCGCTCGTCGCACACGGGAAGCCGTTCTCGAGGGTCTTTTCGAGGGGTAGCAAGGAGGCGTCGGTGATCGCCTCCCCGCAGTTCACCCGCTTCTCGGCGTAGGACTGGCGTTCGGCGAGCGTGACACTATAGCCGACTCGCCGGAGGGCGTGGGCTGCCGCGAGCCCTGCCATCGCGCCGCCGACGACGACGGCCGATCGAGTGGTACAGTCGTCGTAGCCCGGCGGGAGACCGGGAAAGAAGCCCGCGCCATCGAGAAAGGGATCGGAACCGTCGGAACCCGGGATCGCGTCCGGCTCCGAGGACGGACCCGCCACTGGAGACGAGAGCCGACTCATGGCCGAAGGAGCGCCGTCGTCGGACAAAAGCGTGCGGTCACCGGCGACTCCGGCTGGGGTTTCTCGACTGACTCTTCAACGTCGGGTACTCCAGCATATCGTCCGGTTCGATCGGCAGCGGCCACACGGCCGGCGAGAGGCTTAGCCGCCTCGGGCACGAACGATGCCCGATGACCGCTCTCGAGGACCCGGTCGAGATCGGCGGGGTGCACCGCTGCTCGAATGCGCCGGGACGAATCCTGACACCGCCGATCGGCTCGTCCGCGAACTCGAACCCACCGCCGCTTCCGGCGTCGGCCTCGTGATACAGGGCGCGACGATCGTCCAGGCTGAAAGCGGCTGTCCAGCCCCCCGAATGACACGGGTGCACGACCCCGAGTTCGTCTCGGGGCTCACGCCGGTCCCCGAAGCGATCGGGGAGCACGGCAGCCGGGTCTTCTGCCAGCTCGAGCACGGCGGGCTCAGAAGTCTCGAGATCTGGCACGCGGCCTACCGGGAGCGCCACCCCGACTTTCGCCAGCTCGCGGTCTCCCGACCGCCCCGGGCGCTCCAAGCGCTCGATCGGCTGGGGATCTTCGATATCGACGCTCACATCCTCTCGACGGCCGAAGTCAGGGAACTCGCGCGGGATTTCGGCCGGTCGGCGGGCTATCTGGTCGACGCGGGCTACGACGGTATCCACATCGCGGGCGCGAACATGGGGATCGTCCAGCAGTTCCTCTCGCCGCACTACAATCGCCGCAGCGACGAGTTCAGTGGGGGAATACGATTCCTCGAGTGCGTTCACGACGCGATCCGCGAGTTCGCGGGCGAGGTGCCCCTCATCACCAAAGTGCCCGTCGAGACCGAGTTCCCGCGCCCCCTCCGTCAACGTAGGCGTATCACGCTCGACGATGGCGTGAGGATCGCCCGCCGGCTCGAACGGATCGGTTACGATGGGGTCGTGCCCGTGATCGGCTCGCCGTTCTGGGATACGAACCTCGTACGCGGGACGTATCCCGAGCGCGCCTGGGAGCTAGGTGACCTCCAGCCGGGCTACGAGGAGGCGTTCGGCGGCCGGTGGCGCGCGCGGGGGGTCGCCGCTGCCCACCGACTGCACTCGTGGTGGGTCGCCGAGGAGCCGGCCTGGAACCGCGAGTTCTGCCGGCGGGTGCGCGAGGCGGTCTCGATACCGGTCTGTTGTGAAGGGGGGATCCGTACACGAGAAGAGATCGATCAGTTGCTCGATCCCAGCACCGAGCACGGCAATAGCGAGACCACCTCCGAGCCGGCCGCCGACTTAGTTGGACTGGGCCGTCCCTTCTACGCCGAGCCACGTCTCGGGACTCGGCTGCTCGATTCCGCCGACCACACCGATCGTGCTGGGGAGCGGTCGGCCGACGAGACCGGAAAAAGGAGTGAACCTTCCCCTGTCCGGGATCGGGACGCGGGACGCGCGCTCTGTCGGAACTGCAATAATTGTACGATCCCTCAGGTCACCGGCGCGAGAGGGACCTGCCGGACGCCGAGCATCGTTCGCGAGCGCGCGCGGCTCGAAAAGGAAGGCGTCTACGACGACTGAAGAAGGCGTCTACGACGACTGAAGAAGGCGTCTACGACGACCGGACGAAGATACAGCAAAAACCGCCGCCGACCGGTAGCCTCGTGGGTGAGAACGCCGGCCTCGTGGGATCGAGTTAGTCTTCGAGCGCGTCGGCGATGCGCTCGAGCGTCCGGCGCACGTCGTGCACCTCGTCGCGCAGCTTGCCGATCTCGCGGACGACCTCTTCGTTGCCGCCTTCTTCCTCGCCGGGACCGCCGGGTCGCCCTCCAGGGCCGCCGGGACCGCCCATCCCACCGGGACCGCCACCGCCGGGGCCACCACCAGGGCCGCCACCGCCCATCATGCCGCCCATCATCTGGGCGAAGGGATTGCCACCCATGCCGCCGCCGGGGCCGCCACCGCCGGGACCACCACCAGGGCCGCCGCCCTCGCCTCCACCCATCATCTCCCGTAAGCGCTCCTCACGGTCGCCCTCCTCGCCTTCGCCGCCTTCGCTCTCCTCGGCGCGCTGCTCGCGGATCTCCTCGACGCGCTCCCGGAAGCTCGTTCCTTCCTCGTCGCCGCCTTCGCCTCCGCCTGTTGCCTCCTCGCTTCCTTCGGTCTCGGAGGCGCTCTCGGTCTCGCTTTCGAGGTGGGGCTCGACGTCCGGGTCGGCGTCCTCGGTTCTCGATTCGTCGTTCTGCTCCTGATCGTCGCTCATGGACCGGCGTTCGACGGCCCGACTCAAAAGGGTTGGCCACTTGGCCGACTCCTCGCCCGCTCCCGAGGGGCGATTGGCGACCGTGCATCGAGATCGAGCATCGAGTACCGAGCACTGCTCCGAGAAGCGAACCGACAGCAAGCGTTCTCGCTCAGCGATCGAAGTCGGTCAAGGAGGCCTGACCGTCGCGGGGAGCGGGCTCACTCGGTCGCCCGGAAACCGGTTCCGTGGTGGAGTCCGCGCCGTCGGCATCAGTACCGACACCGGCACCGCTGTTTTCGACTCCACTCGCGTTCTCCCAGTTTCCCAGGTTCGACTGCTCGGCCGCCCCGAACTCCAGGTTCGCGACGCGCACGCCGAGTTTTCGCACTTTTTCACCGTCGAACTCCTCGAGGAGTTCCAGCCCCACCCGCTCGATCAGCGCGCCGTCCTGTACTGGTCCCGAGAGCGACCGAGCTCGGGTGTTGACCTCGAAAGGCGGGGTGACGACCTTGATCCCGATCGTCCGGTAGAGCGCACCCTCTTCGATCGCCCGGTCAGCCACCTCGCGGGCGAGTTCGCGGACCGTCTCCCGACACGTATCAGGGTCGCTCGTCGCTTCGGGCAAGGCCGACTCGCGATTGAGACTCTTGGGATCGCCCTTCGGGCGTACCAGTCGGTCGTCGTTGCCCCGGGCCCGCTCGTAGAGCTCCCGCCCGCGCTCCCCGAAGCGATCGAGCAGTTCCCCCGGATCGGCTCCCGCTAGATCGCCGGCCGTCTCGATGCCCATCTCGCCGAGTTCCCGCGCGCGTACCGGGCCGACGCCGTGTACTGCCTCGATCGATAGCGGCTCGAAAAAGTCCCTCACCTCGCCGGGCGCGATCACGACCAATCCATCGGGTTTGTCGTGGTCGCTCGCGATCTTCGCGGCGCTCATGTTCGGCGCGACGCCGATACTCGCCGTCACCCCTACCTCCTCGGCGATCCGTTCTCCTAGGTGGCGGGCAAAGCCCGCCGCGAGCGTCCGCTCGCCGTCCCCGCTCGGAACGACGTCCCAGGCGGTTCGTTCGGTGACGTCCAAGTACGCTTCGTCGATGCTCACCTCCCGCATTCGGTCGGCCGACTCGCGTAAGATCGCCCGCACGTCCTCGCTCACCGACTGGTAGTACTCCATATCGACCGACCGATAGTATCCCGTCTCGGCCCGGTCGAGATCGCTTTCTCCGTTCTCGAAGTCGGCTCGCTCGCGATTGGGCAGCCGCGAGAGGGCGACCGAGATCGCCTGTGCGCTCTCGATGCCGAACGCCCGCGCCTCGTAGCTCGCGGTCGCGACCGCTCCGCTGTCGGTCCCTGGCTCGTAGCCCATCCCGACGACGACCGGTTCGCCCTCTAAGAGGGGCTCGCGGCGGCACTCGCAGGCGGCGTAGAAACAGTCCATATCGACGTGCAGGACGATCCGGTCCGTCGAACCGTGCTGGGAGACCCCGGGGAGGCTCGATCGGTCCCTGCTCCCTCGCTCGTCCCCGCTTCCGGCCATACCGAATCGAGTTTCCGAACGCAATTAAAGATGGCGAGCGCCTCACTGAGCGAGGAGCACGCCGAGTACCGCCGCGAAGACCGCCTGGCCAATCTTGACGATCCCACCGAGCGACGCGAACCAGCCGAGCGCGATCGAGGGGTCCCGAAGCAGAAAGTAAAGCGCGATCAACAGCAGGTTGTATCCGATCCCGACCGCATAGACCTGCCGGCGACGGTAGCCCGCGAGCACCAGCACGATAGCCCCGAAGTAGCCAAGTCCGGCCAGCAGGAACGCGATCCCGATGGCCGAGGGGATCTCGCCGAGGGCAATGGGCAAGTAAGCGATACCCAATAGAACTGCGAGGGCGACCCCGATCCAATCCAGCGTCGCCATCGCGTCGCGTTCCAGTCGCGTTCCGGTTGCGGTAGCCATGCATTCGGCTGGATCGCCACTTAAAAAGTCTATTGGCATCACCACAGACCTGCCGGTTAGTCCGCCATTAGCCCCGACCGGTCGACCGGAGGCTCGCTCTCGACCCCGGATCGTCGCCGGGTCCGGTCCGCGTTCGACAACGCTTTTCGGCCTCCCCCATGCAGAATACCCATGTATCGACCGGCGGGAGGTAACCAGTCGTGACGATGGACGAGTCGATCGAGGACCTGCGCGAGCGCCGTCACGAGGCCGAACTCGGCGGCGGCGAGGAGCGCATCGAGTCCCAACACGACCGCGGGAAACTCACCGCCCGCGAGCGCGTCGAGTACTTCCTCGACGAGGACAGTTTCCAGGAGTTCGACCAGCTTCGGACCCATCGCTCCAATAACTTCGACATGGAGAGTAAGCAAGTTTCGGGCGACGGCGTCGTCACCGGCTACGGCGAGGTAGACGGACGGACGGTGTACGTCTTCGCCCACGATTTCACCGTCTTCGGCGGCTCGCTCGGCGAGGTCTTCGCTCAGAAGGTATGTAAGGTAATGGACAAGGCCATGGAGACCGGCGCTCCGATCGTCGGCTTGAACGATTCTGCGGGCGCACGCATCCAGGAGGGGATCGATTCCTTGGCCGGGTACGCCGAGGTCTTCCACCGGAACCAGCAAGCGAGCGGCGTCGTCCCCCAGATCTCGGCGATCATGGGGCCGTGTGCCGGCGGTGCGGTCTACTCGCCGGCGATCACCGACTTCGTGTTCATGGTTCGGGACACGAGCTACATGTTCATCACCGGTCCCGAGGTGATCGAGACGGTCACCGGCGAGGAGGTCGACTTCGAGGAACTCGGGGGCGCGACGACTCACGCCGAGGAAAGCGGCGTCTCGGACTTTGCTATCAGCGACGAGAAAGACGCGCTCGACGACATCCGCCATCTGCTCTCCTATCTCCCCTCGAACAACGTCGCCGACCCCCCTAGGGTCGATCCCTGGGACGACCCCGACCGGCGCGATGAGGAGTTGCTCGAGATCGTCCCCGACCAGCCGCGCAAACCCTACGATATGGAGCAGGTGATCGCACGGATCGCCGACGAAGATTCGTTTTTCTCAGTGGCCGATCGCTACGCCCGGAACCTCATTACGGGCTTCGTCCGTCTCGATGGCTTCCCGGTAGGAGTGGTAGGCAACCAGCCCAGCGCGAACGCCGGCACGTTAGACATCGACGCCTCGCTCAAGGGCTCGCGGTTCGTGCGCTTCTGTGATGCCTTCAACATCCCTATTCTCACGTTCGTCGACGTCCCCGGCTTCATGCCCGGCACCGACCAGGAGCATAATGGCATCATCAAACACGGCGCGAAGCTGCTCTATGCCTACTCCGAGGCCACCGTCCCGCTCATGACCGTGATCACCCGGAAGGCGTATGGCGGGGCGTATGACGTGATGGCTAGCAAGCACATCGGCGCGGACGTCAACTACGCCTGGCCCACCGCAGAGATCGCGGTGATGGGGCCCCAGGGTGCGGTGAACGTGCTGTACGACGACGAGTTAGACGAGGCGGAGGACACCGAGGCTCGCCGCGAGGAGCTAATCGAGGAGTACCGCGAGACCTTCGCGAACCCCTACACCGCCGCCGAGCGCGGGTTCGTCGACGACGTACTCGAGCCGACCGAGACCCGCCCGCGGCTGATCGCCGACCTCCATACCCTCCGCGGGAAACGCACCGACCAACCCGACCGCAAGCACGGCAACATCCCCCTCTGAGGTACTCGTGAACGAGAGCACTGCCACTACCGCGAACGCAAACAAAGGTGGTGAGGGGCCCGAGGCGATCGAAGAGAGGGTCGAGAAACGGGTACTCGACGCCCTGCCGAGCGCCGAGAGCGAGGAAGCCGCCGCGATCGCCGCGGCGATCGGTACCTATCTGCGTGCGGAGGAACTGGCGGCGGGCGAGGATATCGATCGCGGATGGGAAGAGCCGGGCCGGCGGTGGGCCTTCGCCGGTCGGATCGAAGGGTTGGGCACTCGGAGCGTACGCGTCCCCAGCGACGCCCCGACCGATCCCTGGACAGCGGCCGGCCGGACCGATCGTATGCGCTGAGCGGCGAGCAGTCCGGAGCTTCTATGCTGATTCGTTCATGAATCCCGCACGAATGGCGGTATACTACATCACGGTCGACGGCGAGGCGGTCGAGGGACCGTTCGAGAACCGCAAGGAAGCACAGCGACGCCGCGACGACCTCAATACGAACGAGGTCGGGGGCCGATACCGGGTTACGAAAGAAGCCGAGGGGTAGACCAGCGAGTCCGAAGTGGATCGTCCCGCTTCGAGAGACCCACCCTGGTTCGCTCGACGCTTCGAACCGAGACTGCTTAGCCACGACAGATCGCTAGGATATGCTCGGAGCTATCCACGACCGCCGGGTCCTCCCGTAGCTTCTCGGTCAGGGCGGAAACGCTCTCGACGGCCTCGTCGGGCGCTTCAGCGAGTTGTTCCTGTGCCACCGACGCGAGCCCTTCGAGGCCGACGAGTTTCTCGACGGTCAGCCCTCCCGCTTCGAGGTCCTCTTCGAGTTCCGTGGCCCGGAAGAAGTGACACTCCGCCCAGCCCTCGCCGTCGCCGTGCTCCGCGAGGAGATCTTCGGTGTAATCCCCCGTCTCGGCGATCGACGCCAGTAGACCGTGTTCCTCGGGGAGCCAGCGCTGTACGATCTCGCGCAGGCAGGCGAGCCGTCCCATCACTGAGACGAACACCGGCGCGTCCGTGATCGCGACGCGACGAGCTGGGCGACCGCTTCGGCCTGCTCGTGTTCGACGCGTGTGGCGAGGCCGTTCTCGGCGACCCGCTCCCGAGCGAGTCGCACCTGCTCGGCGCTCAGATCACAGTGCGTGACCTCGTGGCCGCGTTCGGCGAGCCACACCGCATAGCGGCCCGGCCCGCCGCCGGCATCGAGCACGTGGCCCGTCTCGGGAAGCGAGCGATCGAGGTACGTGCAAGTGGTCTCGAGCTCTAACCTCCCGACCGGGTTCGCTTCCAATCGCTCCCACTCGCCCGCTCCGAGGCCGTCGTAGTAGCTTCGGGGATCCATGTCGGTCATCGTCTCGTCTCCGGTCGGGGGTCTCTTCTCGGCCGTCGGTCGGGCTCGATACGTCGTGTGCTTCGGTGTGTCGTCATCGGTCGTTGTCGTGTCGTCGTGTGGCCAGGTAACTATCAGCACAGGCTATAGAAACGAGTCGACCGGTTTCATCTCCTCGGCGCGTCGAACGTCGGACCGAAATCCACAGTCGAGGCTCCTCCGGACGAATCAGTCCGGCCTGCGATTAGCGCGAGTCCCAGCGGGAGGAACCATCAGCGACATGCGATCGGCTACGCGAAGCCGAAGCAAAAAGCTTCGCCAGTCCTCGCCGTTCGAAACGAGGGTGCTCAGTCGGCGGTGGGCACCCGCGCGTCGGTCGCGCTGACGAGACGGTCGATCGCGTCGACCATCGCCACGACGCTCGCCCGGGTGATGTCCGCGTCGCTCGCGCCTACCGTCACCGACCGACCGCCCCGGGACATCTCGATTTCGACCGTCACGACGGCGTCGGTCCCGCCAGTGATGGCGTCGACGTGATAGGACTCTAGGTGGAGGTCGGCGATTCCGAGGGCTTCGGTGACCGCCGTTACCGCCGCGTCGACCGGCCCGCTCCCGGTACCGGCGGCGACCCGTTCCTCGCTATCGACTCGGAGGCGAACGCTCGCCGTCGGCGTCGGGCCGCCGCCCGCGGCCGTTAGGTCCACTAGTTCGACCCGACGATCGCGGGCGCGCCCCTGAACCTCCGCATGGATCGCGAGCAGGTCGGCGTCGGTCACTCGCTTACCCCGCTCGGCGAGTTCGGTGACGCGGGCAACGGTCTCGCCGAGTTCCTCCTCGCTCGCTTCGATAGCGTGGTCGGCCAGCGCTGCACGCACGCCCGCGCGGCCGGTGTGCTTGCCGAGTACCAGCCGTCGTTCTCGCCCCACGAGTTCAGGCGGGTAGGGCTCGTACATCGCGTCGTCTTTGAGCATGCCGTCAGTGTGGATGCCCGACTCATGGGCGAAGGCGTTCTCGCCGACGACCGCCTTGTTGGGAGGCAGCGCCACGCCCGTCACGTTCGCGACGGTATCAGCAAGCGAATAGAGCCCCTCAGTGTCGATGGTCGCGACATCGTAGCAGTGTGTAAGGCCGATCGCCACCTCTTCCAGCGCGGCGTTGCCCGCTCGTTCACCGACGCCGTTCACCGTTGCGTGCACCGCTTCCGCGCCCGCCCGGATGCTCGCGAGCACGTTCGCCATCGCGAGGCCCAAGTCGTCGTGAACGTGGGTGCTCGTCGGGCCCAGCGCGGCGAGCCGGGAAATCGCTTCGGCGGTGTGTTCGGGCGAAGCGTGGCCCACCGTATCGCAGTAACAGACCCGGTCCGCACCCGCATCGAGTGCCGTCGCCATGAGGTCGGTGAGGAAATCGAGATCGGCCCGCGAGCCGTCCTCGCCCATGACTTCGACCCAGAGGCCGTTCTCGCGGGCGTACGCGACGAGGGTTTCGGTGGTCTCGATCACTTCCTCACGACTGGTCCCGACCTTGGTCTCGATGTGTCGATCGCTCGCGGGCACGACGAGACCGATCCCGTCGACCCCACAGTCGAGCGCCAGGTCGATATCTTCCTGGATACCGCGGGCGAAGCTGCTCACGCGGGCGTCGAGGTCCGCCTCGACCACGCGCCGGATCGCCTCGCGCTCGCTTCGTCCGGTGCAGGCGCTGCCGGCTTCGATCGTCTCGACCCCTACCCGATCGAGCTCCCGGGCGACCCGGACCTTCCCCTCGGGCGAAATCGAGATACCGGGGGCCTGTTCGCCGTCGCGCAGCGTCGTATCCAACAGTGCTACCGAATCCGTCTCAGAAAGGCTGGTGTGTTCGGGGGAAACCCCGAATAAATCGGTCACTGGTCATGATAGCCATCTCGGTGGAGAGCGGTAGTGTACTTAAATCCGATCGTTCGTGGCAAGTGTTGACTGCTAATCCTCCTTCGCTTCGTCTACCCTCCCGTCCGGCTCTCCCTGTCGACTCGCGGACCACTCGGGCATCAGGCTCCGATCAGACGACACGATCGAGCGCTTCCCGCGCCGCGCGCGCGACGCGGACCGCGTCCTCTCTCGTGTTCATCTCGGTATCGGTCCGGACGACCGGCCGTGATAGATCGGTTTCGTCGGCCGTATCGAGCACGAACGCGTCGGCGAAGTCGTAACTCGCCGCGAACCCGGCCGTGCTCGCCGCCGCTCCCGTTGCTCGCATGAGCTTCGCTGCCGGTCCCGAAAAGAGGCGATCCTCGACGAACGGTGATATCGCCACGACCGGCGTCTCGGCGAGTCCCTCCTCGATCCCTGGAAGCGCGCGCATCGGGCCGATGCTCGTCACCGGGTTCGAGGGCCCGATCACGACCGGTTCGGCGAGCGCTTCGCGCACTGCCTCGGTCGCTACGGCGTCCGCGCTGCCCCGGAACTCGACGTCTCTCACTTCGGGTTCGCCCCCCTGTGCGACCCAGAAGTCCTGGAAGTGGATCTCGCCGTCGGGCGTGTGGATGATGCTTGCGACCGGATCGTCGCTCATCGGCAGGAGGGAGATGTCGAGGTCGAACGCTCGGACGAGTCGTTTCGTTACCTCGGTAAGCGAGTACCCTTCGTCGAGCAGGCTCGTCCGGAAGGTGTGAACCGCGCGGTCCCGATCGCCGATAAGCATGAACTCTCCCACGCTCGAGAACCGCCGCCAGGAGGCGAGCTCGCGGCCCTCAGTCTGTTTCTCGGAGGGCAGGTATCGTGGCCCGGCCTCGAAGCTGGCCGCCGCCGAGAGTTCTACCAACTCGTCGTGGGTTCCGGTGCTGTCGCCCGCGACCCCCCACCACCGCTCGCGATCGAGTTC
>PXRJ01000010.1:0-37331 GCA_003021705.1 Halobacteriales archaeon QS_3_64_16 | reverse complement strand
CCGTCGTCTCGGCCGGGTCGAATTCGTCCCTTGCCCCCCACAGCAACTTCGGCGTGCCGGTCCCCCCGGAGAGAAACGTGGTCATATCCCGAGTTCCGGTGAGCGCGTTCTTAACTCCTCGATTCCCGGTCGACGCTCGCGCTCAGCCGTGATCCAGCCGCCGACCATCCGATCGTCTCGGCTCGATCGACTCGTGAACTTTTGTCTCAAGGGGCCCTAGATTAACCAATGAAAGTCATCAAGGACAGTGTCCACGACTACATCGAGGTCTCGGGGGTCGCCCGCGACCTGCTGGATACCCCTACACTCCAGCGCCTGCGCCACGTCACCCAGCTCGGGACGGCAGGCTACGTCTATCCCGCGGCGAACCACACCCGCTTCGAACACAGCCTCGGGGTCTACCATCTCGCGAGCGAAGCCCTCTCGCATCTCGACATCGAGGGCCGCCAGGCAGAGCGCGTCCGGGCCGCGGCGATCTGTCACGATATCGGCCACGGGCCCTACAGCCACTGTCTCGAGGAGCTGATCTACCGCCGTACCGGCAAGTATCACGACGACGTCGCGGACTTGCTTTCGGAGGGGCAGATCGCGGCGGTCCTCGCGGCTCACGACCTCGATCCCGGGACCGTGGCCGATCTCGTCCGTGGGGAGGGGCGACTCGGACAACTGATCTCGGGCGAACTCGACGTCGATCGCACCGACTATCTCGTCCGTGACGCCCATCATACGGGAGTGCCCTACGGGACGATCGACCACGGCCGACTGACCCGTGAGCTCCGATTCGTCGACGGCGAGCTCGTCCTCGAGGAGGGAAACGTCCAGACCGCAGAGAGCCTGCTGGTCGCTCGCGCGCTTATGAACCCAACGGTCTACAACCACCACGTCACCCGGATCAGCAAGGCCATGCTCCAGCGCGGCGCGGAGCGCTTGCTCGCCGAGAGCGATCTCGACGGAGGGGAGCTGCGCCGGATGGACGACCACGACTTGCTCGTTGCCCTCCGAGACGAGGAGGCGACCCGAGAGGACGCCCGCCGGCTCAGCGCACGGGATCTCTACAAGCGAGCGATATGGGCGGAGATGGCCGATGTCTCCGCGGAACTCCTCGAGGCCGATCACGGGACGATCCGGGCGGCCGAAGCGGACATCGCCGCCGCGGCCGACGTCGATCCTGGGGACGTGTTGCTTGATGTCCCAGCCCGACCGGCACTGACCGAATCCTCGACGCGGGTGGTCGTCGGCGGGGAGATCCGCCCTCTCCGGGAGCACTCGACGCTCGTGGGCGCGCTCGAACGCGTCCAGCACGAACAGTGGCGTCTCGGGGTATATGCGCCCGCCGACGCGACCGAACGGGTTGGGGGAGCCGCGGTCAGGGAGTTAGGACTGGATATCGAGGGTACACTCGTGAGTGACACACGGCCCGGCATCAACGCGACGCTCTCGGAGTTCGAGGAGGATTGATCGGAGGCAAGCGGCATCGCTCGACGTCGGTAGCTAGCTGCTCCTGGTGGGTGCCTCGCCGGACGGATTGAGGCGAAGCCAGGGCCGGCTACAGTGACCATCGAGGGGAGAACGGACTCGTCAGGGTTGAATACCCCGGGGGCGAACGGCTGGTATGGAAATCGAGGGCACCGTGATCGCCGGCCGGTCCTTCGAGCCGATCGAAGGGCGAGTCGTCTGGGAGGACGGGGAGATCACGGCCGTCGAGGAGTGCTCTACTACGTCCTCGAAAATCGTGCTGCCGGCCTTCGTCAACGCTCACACTCATATCGGGGACTCGCTCGCGAAGGAAGCCGGCGCGGGGCTCTCGCTCGACGAACTCGTCGCCCCGCCCGACGGCCTCAAACACCGTCTGCTACGCGCGGCCAGCTACGAGGAGTCGGTGGAAGCGATGAAAAGCACTGGCCGGTACATGCAGGAAGCGGGCGTCGGGGCCTTTCTCGACTTCCGCGAGGGCGACGTCGCGGGCGTGCGGGCCTTCGAGGAGGCGACCGCCGACCTCGCGATCGACGCACTGGCGCTCGGACGCGAGTCCGTAGACGCGATGTACGAATCGGATGGGTACGGAGCCAGTGGTGCCAACGACGCCGACTTCGAGCGCGAGCGCGCAGCCACCCGGGAGGCCAGCAAGCTATTCGGTATTCACGCCGGCGAGCGCGACGCGAGTGACATCGACGCCGCACTCGCTCTCGATCCCGACTTCCTCGTCCACATGGTCTACGCCGAGAAGGAGCATATCGATCGCGTCGCCGGCGAGACCCCGATCGTCGTCTGCCCGCGCTCGAACCTCGTGACCGGAGTGGGATTACCGCCGGTCGAGACCTTCACCGAGCATACGACCGTCGCGCTCGGGACGGACAACGTCATGTCGAACTCCCCCTCGATGTTCCGCGAGATGGAGTTCGCAGCCAAACTCTACGATCTCTCCGCCCGAGAGGTCCTCGAGATGGCGACGCTCGCGGGCGCGGAGGTCGCCGGTCTGGATCGCGGCGTGATCGAGGAGGGCGCTCCGGCAAAGCTGTGTGTGCTCGATGGGGACTCGGCCAACCTCGCCGGTGCCCAGGACGTCCTGCGCGCGGTCGTCCGGCGAGCCGGCCCCAACGATATCGAACAGGTAATTCACTGAGTCGAGATCGGATTTAGAGGCTCTCCAGCACTACGACAATATAATTCTCGCTCACAAGGTACTCCGCCGCGAACGAGTCGCTACGCGACGAGTGAGCGGTTTTTGGTGCAGATTTTTGCTGAGGTCCTCACTCGTGAGGACCTCAGCAAAAAGGTGCGTTCTTAGAGCACGAACTCCTCGACGAGACGGGCATACCCTCGGTGCAGGCGTTCGGAGACCGACTGGTTCGAGATATCCAGTTCCGCGCCGAGTTCCGTCAAGGTGACCTGGCGGGGGATCTCGAAGAAGCCCCGTTCGTAGGCCACCCGGAAGACCTCGCGTTGCTCGTCGGTGAGACCGTCGTGTGGGGCGGTCGTCTCCCCTTCGGCGTCGTAGAGTCGATGGAGCGAGAAGCCGATCGCGCTGTCCTCGCAGAACTCGCGATACTCCCCCAGCGACTCCCGGTCGGGAAAGCGCATCCGGTTGTGCCACCGACCAGCATAATACCGGCCGCTGAGGGCCTCCGCACCGAGTCTTACCCACTCGGGGTAGGGAACGACCTCGGCGTTCTCGCCGACCTGGGCGTAGAACAGCATCCGGCCGCCGGCCTCGCTCAGCCGCCGTACCTCCCTGATGGTCCCATCCCTCTCCAATGCGGCCGCGAACGCCTCGAGGTCCTCGCCGGCCGCCCAAAAGAAGAGGTTAGGCATCGTCGGGATCGTCGCCGTCTCGCGTTCGATCTCCAGACGGACCTCGGGGACGGCGGCGATCGCCTCCGCGAGCGGTAAGCGCGAGCACTCGGTCTCGAACTCGACGATAACGCTCACTGGCACGGACGTATGCCGACACGCCGTAATGAATCGTCGGCTTTCCACCGGCAGGCTGCCCCTTGTAGTCCCTCGATGGGTCCTATCGGTCGACGCTATCCGATATCTACCGGCGACACCCTGATATTCCAGGGCTCATGTACTGGTCGAGCGTCGTCGTAGCACGAATCCGAAATCGAGGGCGATCGGCACGCCCGGAGGACCCGGATCACAGCCACCCGACGACTACCACAGGAGAGTTCGACCCATGAGCAAGTACGCGTTCCTGATCAACAGTTCGCTCGACGAGCCGGCACCGCTGACGAACACCCTCGAGTACGCCCGGAAGCTCGACGACACGGGCCACGACGTCGTGGTCTACTTCGATGGGGAGGCTACCCAGTGGATCCCCGAACTCGAAGCCGACGAGGACCTACTGCCCCACGAGGTCTATGCCGACGTACGCGAGCGCGGGCTCGTCGGCGGGGCCTGTGGCTTCTGTGCCTCGTTTTTCGAAGTCGATCGGGCGATCGAGAAAGTCGAAATCACTCTCGACGGCAGTAGTGTCGAACATGGCCCCGATGTCGCCCAGTTGGCTGAACAGGGCTATCAACTACTTACCGTCGGCTGACCGGCTCGAACAGCGGTCCATCGCTCCCTATCCACGTTCGTAGATCGGCGGTCTGTCTTCACGAGCCGTCCCGTTCAGCCCCAGCGCGCCGACCGAACAGCTGGGTGGAGACGCCGACCGTACGCGACGCTCCGCCGCGAAGCGCTCTTGTTTGTCGTGCATCCAGTCGGGAAGAATCACAACCCGGGAACGGATACACTCATTCCTCTCCATCGTCCCCGCCGTCGGGAAGCGTGAGGCGAGCCGCCGGTTCGTCGGCGTTCAGTTCCGTTTCGCCGAAGATCTGCTCGGCCGAGGGCCGGTCGACGCGCTCGCGACCGGTGGGCTCACCATCGGCGGGCTCGCTGGGGGTCGTATCGACGGGCGCGATCCGTGAGGCGATACGCGAGTCCTCGTAGGCGCGAGCCGCGACCTCTCGGATTCGATCGCGGAAGCGATCGATGTCGTATCGCTTGGCGCGGGCGGCGATCTCGGTCGGCGACGCACTCACGCCATCGCGATCGAAGCGCCAGATCGCCCAACTCAAGTTCCCGACCCCGCGATCGTAGACCAGACCCGTAATACCCTCCTCGATCTGGTGTTGGGTGTAGCCCTCACGGACGCCGATCACCGGACAGCCCGACGCGAAGGCCTCGATCGGGACGATGCCGAAGTCCTCGTTTCGCGCGGCGAAACACAACGCACGCGCCCGGCTTAGCAGGTCGCGTTTCTCCTGCTCGGAGAGATAGCCCCGGAACTCGACGTTCGGCCCGGCGAGTTCCTCGAGGCGCTCGCGGTCAGGCCCGCTCCCGCCGACGACGAGGCGTTTCTCGGGGTGCTCGGCGAACGCCCCGATTATCTCATCGATCCGCTTCGCCGGCGAGAACCGCGAGAACGTGAAATAAAAGTCCTCCCGGGGAGCATCGGACGTATAGGAATCGGTATCGACGGGGGGGTAGAGCACCTCGATTCGGTCGGGATCGATATCCCAGTAGCGCTCACACCGGCGGGCGATAAGCTCGGAGTTCACCAGGTAGACGTCGGGATAGGCGAGGTTCGGGCGGTAGAGCACCCGGTTCGCGAAGGCATAGAGGCGCGTGATGGCCGAGCCGCCTTCCACAGGGAACCGATCGTAGGTCGTCCGAGGCGTCGAGTGAACGTACTTGAGTAGTACCTGGTCGTCGGGCGGGACGTACCAGCCCATCTCGTTGCCCGATTGAACGAGGAGGTCGTACTCGTGTAGTTCCTCGACGTGCTGAAAGGCCCAGAGATAATACGCGTCCCGCAGCAGTGTCGATCCGCTGAGCGCCGCCGCTCGACGATCACCGAAGAGGCTCCGGAACTCGACGTCGGACTCGGTGGGGATCGCCTCTCGATCGCCGAATCCATAGTAAAGCGGCGCGTCGAACGCTCGCGCGAGTTCCTCGGCGACGACCTCCCCGCCGCCGCGCTGGAAATAGTTGCCGTGGACGACGGCGACGTCTACGTCCGCCAGAGCCGAGTCGATCGTGGACATCAGTGAGTACCCCGTACGTATACGATAGTAACTCGACGCTATAATTAAAATTTCGGTGCATTACGTCGAACGAATCCGATTCGCTCGGCATTCGTCTTCGATGGTCGGTCCGATGTCGCTGGCTTCCAGTGCCCGATGTCGGCGCTCGGGGCTCTCGGGTCCACGGCTACCGGGAGACCGGCCGGAGGTGCTCGCAGTCCCCAGCGCTTACGGTCACCCGTCCGTCGGCCGTTTCGAGCACGAGTCCTCCCGGGAAGGTGATATCGAGCGCCCGGCCGACGCTCTCCCCGCGAGCGGTTTCGACGCGTACCCGCCGGCCGAGAGTAAGGGCGTGCTCGCGCCAGGCCGGGAGGATCGAATCGGGATTGGCACGGAGCGCTTCGAACTCTCGGAGGAGGCGCTGGACCAGTTCGCGACGGGAGACGTCGCCGACCCCTTCCCGCAGGCTCGTCGCGCCCGCCGGGAGGGCTTCGGGATCGACGTTCGCATTACAACCGATCCCGACGATTAGCCAGGCGATCCGGTCGGCCTCGCCCCGCATCTCGGTAAGAATGCCGGCGATTTTTCGCTCCCGACTGCCCGCTTCCGGGTCGTGGACCAGCACGTCGTTGGGCCACTTGATCCCCGCGTCGACGCCCGCAGCGCGGACCGCACGGGTCGTCGCGACGGCCGCCGCGAGGGTATAGAGGGGGGCATGCGCCGGCGGGAGCCCAGGCCGAGAGAGGACGCTCAACCAAACCCCACCGCTGGGCGAGGTCCACTCCCGATCGAGTCGTCCCCGGCCGCCGGTCTGGGCGTCGGCGAGCACGACGACATCGCTTTCCCCATCCGCGGCGAGGTCGCGAGCGCGGGCGTTCGTGCTCGGAAGGCTCTGGTGAAACTCGATTTCGAAGGGAGCGTCGAGACCGAACTCGATTGCCGGCCCGCCGTACTCGGGGACCGATTCGAGCGTGTAGCCCGACGTTTCGCTACCGATCTCGAAGCCAGCCTCACGAAGAGCCTCGACGTGTTTCCAGACCGCCGCACGCGAGACGTCTAACTCCCGAGCCAGCGCGGGTCCGGAGATCGGTCCCTCGGCGATCGCATCGAGTACGGCGCGCCGGGTCCCCTGCATGGATCGGGCTACGCTGACAGGGTAATTAAACCGGGCGAACGCTATCGATACGCGGTCGGCCTACCGATGTGCGATCGACGTGTAGGTTCTCAGATCCACCGCGGGACCGACTCGCGATAGCGATCGAACTCCTCGCCGAACTCAGAGGCGAGGGAGGACTCCTCTCGCTCGATGACCCGATCGAAGTACGCGAGCAGCGGGGCGAGCACGACGACCGGCCACGCGCTATTATACAGGGCAGCGAGGCCGAGGTACTGGAGGCAGTTCCCGAGGTAGATCGGGTTCCGGCTGTAGGCAAAGGAGTCTTCGGTAACGAGCGTCGGGGGTTCGTCCTCGTGGCTCGGGCCTGTCCCAGCGGCTCCCATCGTGCGGATCGCACCGGCGAATAGTGATGTTCCGACCACGAAGGCGAGGCCGCCGATAGCGGTATTCGCAGGTCGGGGAACGATTTCGATAGGCTTGCGACGATCGAAGAGGACGCCGATCAGGAACGTCGCGGCGAACAGGATCGGCGCGGGCGCGAGGATCGGACTGCGATCCGTCTCGTCGTCAGTACTGCCGTCAAAGCTCATCGTGGACTCGCTGGACATGAACTCCCTGTTCGTCCGATCGAGCCACTGTTAGGAGTGTCGACCGGCGAGAACGGTTCCAGCAGCTCGAGGAGTGTATCGTGAACAGAGGAGCGATCACCGCTCGAAGGAACGACGACCGGCGTCCGCCCCCTGGCCAGCCTCCTGGCGTTCGATCCGGTAGAGCGCCCAGGAGGCAAGCCCCATTAGCGCCGAGACGGCGAGCAGGACAGTCGCTACGACCCCCAGTACGAACGCTTCTCTCGCGGTGTCGAGGAGTGCCATCGGAGCGGGTATGCGCACCCGACGCTTGCCTCGTTTTCGATCGTTACTCCTCGTCGGGTTCGTAGTTCCCTTCGTCGTAGATCCGATCCATGCGTGCGGCCATCACGAAGTCGGTCTCGAAGAGGCCATCGATCTTATGCGTCCACATCTCGACGACGACCTCGCCCCACGAGAGATGGATATCGGGGTGGTGCCACTCCTCCTCGGCGAGTTCACCCACCTCGTAGGCGAACTCCAGGGCGTCCTCGAAGTCCTTGAGGGCATACGTCCCCTCCAAGTGGTGTTCGTCGATAACGTCCCAGACGTCCCCGTTTACCTGCTCGTGGAGTTCTTCTAATTCCTCGCCCTCCAGGGGATCGTCGTCGCTCGTACACGCTTCACACTCGCGGTCGGCCAGTTCTGCGCTCGCCATGCCCCCGCGTTCGACGCCCAGGCACTTAGCGGCCGCGGCGACGCCGAAGCCGTGTCCGATCGCTTCGGCGAGCACTTCCCAGTGCTTCGTCGTTGCTGCCCCACCGAACGCCCCGAACACGACCGGAGAGCACGAGTCGAGTGAACTACACCGATGCGGCCGGCGCGAGTTCGATCTCGAAGCGTGCCCCGCCGGCCTCGCTTTCGGTGACCCCGGTCTCCCAGCCGTGGGCACCGACGACGTTCTCGACGATCGCCAGCCCGAGGCCGGTGCCGTCCCCGCCGGTCGAGTAGCCGCGTTTGAAGACGCCTTTCCGGTCTTCGCTATCGATGCCGGGGCCGTCGTCCGCGAGGAAAAAGCCCGCCCGATCGGCGAGCGGGCCGACCCGAACCGTCACGTCCTCGCCCGCGTGATCGACCGCGTTCCGAAGGGGGTTCTCGAGCAGCGTTCGGAGTCGCTCCTCGTCGGCCTCGAAGTCCTCGAAATTCTCTTCGACGACCAGCTCCGCCGGGGGCGTCCTAACGTTTCCCGGGCGGACTCGACGACGGCGTCCATATCGACGGGTTCGGGATCGCTCACCAGTAGTCCTTGTCGGGCGAGCGTGAGGGCTTCCTCGACGAGCGTGTCCATCCGCTCGAGGGACTTGCCGATGTTGTCGTGAAACTCGCTCTCACAGTCCGAAGCGGCCAGATCGAGGGCGATTTCGGCCGACGTCAAGGGATTTCTGAGGTCGTGGCTAACGATGCTTGCGAACTCGTCGAGACGCTCGTTCTGTTGTTCGAGGACCCGCTCACGATTTCGAAGGAGGCGCTCGCGTTCGGCGCGCTCGAGGGCGGCTTCGGTGTTGGTTGCGAGTAACTCGGCAAGGGAGAGCGCACTCTCGCCGAAGGCGTCCTCGACCGTCGCCCCGACGTTCATCACGCCCTGATCGCCGAGGGGGACGACGATCTCGCTTCGGATCGGCGTGTCGTCGTTGTAGGCGTCTTCTCCGTCGATATCCCGGTAGACACGCGTCTCGCCCGCCGAGAAGACCGCCCAGGAGAGGCTATTGCCCGGTCGGTAGGTCGGGATCGTCTCGAACAACTCCTGGGCCTGCTGGGAGGAGGCAGCCGGTCGTAACGCCGGCTCCTCTTCGTCGTTGCCCTCGTCGAACAGCCAGATCCCGTTGATGTCCATGCCGAGCGCTTCCCGAGCGGTCTCGACGGCGATCTCACAGACCTCTCGCCTGGTTTCGGCGGTCATCATCGCCCAGGTCCGATCGTGAAGCGTCTCGAGGACTGCTTCGCGTCGTACCCGCTCGGTGACGTCGTGATACACCCAGAGATACCGATCTCCCGCCTTCTCGGCCGGGATAGGGGTGCCGCTGCGTTCGAACACCCGCCCGTCCTGGAGTTCGAACACCTCGCCGGTGACCGTCTCGGCCCCCCTCGACGTAGTCGTCGTTGGTCGCGAGGAACCGATCGGCGTCGACGAACAGATCCGCGACGTTCTCGGCGGCTGCCCGACAGTCGCTGCCGATGAGCGCGTCGGGCGGAGCGTCGACGCCGAAGAGCCGACAGAACGCGTCGTTGGCGAACAGTACATCTCGGGCGCTGTCCTCGGCGAGCACACCGACCGGGACGTTTCCCCAGCAGCGTCGAGAGCGTCGAATTCGTCGATCGTAGCTCCCGTTGCTGAAATTTCTGTTCGGTGTTGTCCTGGAACGCCCCTCTGATTTTAGTTATCTCGCCGTTCTCGAAATGTGGCTCCCATTGGGTGCGAACCCATCGCTGCTCGTCGTTCGCCGTGAGGAGCCGCAGTTCCTCGTCATAGCCCTCGCCGCTCTCGATCGCCCGCTCGACGGCCGCCTCGACGACCCGGCGGTCCTCCGGATGGTAAAAGTCGAGCGCGCTTTCCAGATCTGGTTCGTCGCCGACTGGTAGCTCGTGAATCCGGTAGACTTCGTCGGTCCATCGCTGTTCGTCGGTCGCGCGATCGAGTTCCCAGCCGCCGACGTTCGTCAGCCGCTGGGTCCGATCCAACAGGTCCTCGCTCCGTTCGAGTGCCGCCTCGGGTTCCTTCCGATCGGTGATATCCCGGATGATGCCGGTAAAGAACGGCTCGCCGTCGATCGTGTACTCGCCGAAGGAAACCCCGACCGGAAACTTCTCACCATTCCGATGGCGGGCAGGTAGTTCGAGCCACTCCCAGTCGAGGCGCTTCTCGCCCGTTTCGACGTAACGATCGATGGCCTCGAAGTGGGCCGCTTCGAGCCGGTCAGGAATAACAGCGGAGAGCGACTCGCCGACCAACTCCTCGGCGGAGTAGCCGAAGAGATCCTCGATGGCGTCGTTCGCGTACTGGACCGTGCTACTTGCGTCGACCGTCACGACGCCGAGGGTGGTGTTTTCCGTCAGCGAGCGAAAGCGTGTCTGGGCCGTCTCGAGTTCGGCCTGGCGTTCGCGCCGCTCCTCGAAGGTCTACCTCTTCGAGGAGGGTCGGGCGACGTTCGAATCGCGATCCAAGCAGATCAATATCCCAGTCGAGGAGATGCAAGCATAGGGTAGTCTCTCTCGGGGAGATCGGAGTGGTCGAGTTCGACCCGGTAGAGTTCGCCTACCGGGTGCGCGAGGACGTCGAAAACGAGGGCCTCGATCTCGTGATGATCGACGGGATCGAGCGGACCAAGCGACTCATCGAGGACGTCCTCCGGCTCGTCGAGCCGTGCTCGACGAGCCCTCCTTCGCCTACTCAGGAGGACGGCGTGGAACACGGTTCGACGAGCAGTCGACCGGAGGCCGACGACACGGTCGAACACGGCGGGAACGACGTGACCGTCCGGGTCGCCCTTGAGGACGACCGGATCGTTATCGAGGACGGCGGCGTTGGGATCCCCGAGTGCGAGCGCGAGGACCTGTTTACCCACAGCCACTCGACCGCCGAGGGGAGCCGTGGCATTGGGCTGGTGGTCGTCCGCGAGATAATCAGAGCCCACGGCTGGGAGATCACGGTGAGCGAGAACGAGGCCGGCGGGGCACGCTTCGAGATCGACCTGTGAGCGTCGAGCCGGCTCGCGTCGGGTAATGGCCTGATTACCGTGGCTCCGATCACCGACCTCGGCTCTCGGTTACGGAACGCTGAGTGGCCTCACGGTCGCCCCCCGTACTCTTATACTGTGGCGATATCAACTGGTACGTATTCGAAGTGCAATGAACGAGAATGGCTCGAACCCTCCTCCCTCGACGTGCCCCGCGGAGCGCCGACCATCGATGAACCACGACGATAGCACCCGGTCCGAGCCCGAGGGGCTATCGCGACGCGCGCTGCTCGGTACCGTCGGTGCTGGGAGCCTCGCTGCGACTGGTTCGCTCGCCTCGCTCGCCGAGGCGAACCCGAGCAGGGGTCCACACGAGGACGGGAACGCGAATCCGAACAGGAGCGCGGACGCAGGCCCCCGGACGAGTGCCGTCGAACCCCGGGGTGATTCGGTGACTGTGCCGGTCAGCAGCGAGACCACCTTCTTGGCCCGCGCGACCGGTGGCGACAGTCGACTCGGCGGGCTGGACGGAACGGAGTGGTACGTCGACGGCGAGTTCCGGGCGACGGATGTGCTCGACGGCCGATCGGCGACCGACGAGTTCCGATGGTCGTTCGCCGAGCCCGGCGATCACGTCGTCGAGGTGCTCGCATACGACCGAAAACGGCACTACAGCGCACCGACGATCTGGCAGGTCACCGCGGGCGGGACCGGCTTCCGGGATCGGGGGCTGTATATCTGGGCGGAAGCAGCGGAGGTCGTGGCCGACCCGGCCGCCGCCGATCGGTTGTTCGCGCGGAGTGACAGCGAATTACGGACGCTGTTTCTCTCCTGGGGGGCGATCGGCGACACCTCTCCGGACGATCGCGCCGCTTTCCTACGGGCGGCCCACGAACGGGGCCTGGCGGTCCACGCGCTGCTCGGAGCCCTCGGGACGGCGGGCATTGAGACGGCGCGTCGAGTGGTGGCCGGGGTTCTCGCGCACAACGCGGGTCGACCCGACGCGGAGCGCTTCGACGGCATCCACCTGGACGTCGAACCCCGCGGCGAGACCGCGGGGCCATTCCTAGCGGCCTACGAGCGCGCGCTGGGGGCGATCCCCGGGATCGAAGCCGGAGGCGAGTCGCTCGTCTCCCAGGAATTGGAACTATCGGCGGCGGTCAGTTGGTGGTGGGCGCTTGCCGATCAAGCCCCCGAGCGTACCCGCCGGATCGTCGACCACGACGCGCTCGCGTACGTCGTCGTGATGGCCTACGGCGGGACGATGCCCGAGATCGAGCGTCGCCTCTCGCGGGTTCTCGGGGAAACGAGTGCGCCGTACGCGCTCGCGGTCGAGACCACGGTCCGACCGAGAAGGGTCGCCGACGGGAGCGACCGAACCACGGAATCGCTGGGCGGAGGGCTGCCAGACGTCGATCGAATCGCCGCCGCAATCGAACGCCGTCCTCCCTCACCCGGCTATCTCGGCGTCGCGATCCATCACTATCGGCGAGGTCGGTCGTCACCTGGACCAACTCGTTCGCCATAGCGGGATCGGGCGAGTTGAAGTCACTCGTGCTATCCGAAACGATCCGCACGACAGCACCCTCGTGGCTCGCGGTTTCACCGTCTCCTCGCGGGCTACGCCCGCTCGGATGGTCCGCGGAATGGTTCGAAGATCGCTGCTGGCGATCTTCGTCATCACCAGAGACGGTTCGGCCGTCTCTCGGACGACTCCGTTCCGCGCTACTCGCTCGTTCCAAGGCGCGTAGCGCCTCGCGTCCCACTCGGCGGTTCTCGAAATCGGTGTCAGTCTCGGCTATGGACCGGTCTTCAACCCGGTTGGGATAAAACGACCAGAGCGATCAGGTGAAGACCGACCGTCGGCGAAACGGCCTCACTCCACTTCGTGGAGACGCTCGCCGCGTCCGAGCCGCGTCGCGATCGAGAACGTCTGCTCGGCCTCCCGGCGCGTCGGGAAGTGTGCGGCCATGTACCGAGCGGGAGCCATCAGCGCGAGGCGTCGCTCCCAGTCGCCCTCGCTCGCCTCGAAGCGCCCGAAACCGGCTTCGAGATCCTGAAGCGTATGGAAGTCACAGTCCTCGCGCAGAAGAGCGCGCCCGAGCGTCCGCTTCAGAGCTGCCGAATCGCCGCCCCTATCGAAGTGCTCGCTGACGAGAGTCGCTGCGCGGTTCACCTGTCCCTGCTCGTCGAAGCTTTCGAGCAGTTCCTGGCGTATGGCCGCCGGATCGCGCTCGGAGTCGCCGGGATCGGGTAGGGGCGCGCGCGGCGCGTTGAGGAAGCGATCGAGGTAGACCGACATCGCGCCGTCGAAACAGCCCCGGTAGAGCGCGGGCGTATCGGTCTTCGCGGTAGCTCGATGGAGGGCGTTCGCGTAGGTGAAGGTGTGATGAACGGTATCCCAGTCGCCGAACTCGTTGTTCGTCGAGAAGTACGCTACCCGCCGGGTCGCCGCCCGCGCGACCGCATCCGCTAGTTCGGTCGTGCTCGCACCCGCCGCGATCGCGTCGGTCAGTGCCTCGATAATCGCCTCCGGGTCGTCACCGAGCAGCGTTTCAAGGAATTCAGGGGACTCCTCCCACGCTTTGCCCTCGCCCGCCGCCAAGAGATCGGGCAGGCGATCGACGGCGTCAGCACACAGTTCGGCGATGTCGACCGGCTGGCGCCACGATGATAACTCCTCCGAGCGGGTCGCGCCGGTCAGTTGCTGGACGGTCGAGGTGAGCACGGCATCCGCATGACCCGACCATCCGACGTGATCGAGGGTCTCGAACGCCGTATTAATGAAATCGAGCGTATGACCGGCGTTCATGTAGCGGTGGTCGGTCGCAGCGGTAACGAGGATCTCCGCGACCTCAGCCGGGGGGAGCGCGGCGATCGCCGTGAGCAGGACCCGCTCTGCCCCGTCGGCGTCGCGTACCTCGCAGTTATCCCGGAACCACTCTTTGAGACGGTCCTTCGGGATCTCACGGTTGTCGAAAGCGTACTGCTGGAAGCGGGGTGGCTCGCCTGCACACTCGGCGGCGACCTCCCGGACTCCTCTGTATAGTGCCCGGCGTTTGTCGCGCTCGCCGACTTCGGGGTATAGATTCGCCATGCACCCGAGCGTCGTGAGCCCGCGACCCCACCCCATATCGCGATAGCGCGTCCCGAAGTTCACGGCGGTCTCGAGAGTCGTCCCGAAGGCACTCGCGCTCCCCGCGTCGATTCCTTCTCGGGCCTCCTCCAGTATCGGTTCGTGGGTATGGAGGCCAAGCACCGCTTTCGCGAGCACTAAATCGAGGTTTTCCTGCAAGCCATCGGCCAATCGATTCCGCCAGCGGACGTCGGGCGGAACGTTTGGTTTGGGATCGGGATCGATATACACCGTTTCGTCGCGCACCTCGACCGGGAAGGTCTGGACGTCATCGGCCCAGATGTCGAAGGTATCGCCTTCTTCGAGCTCGAAGCGGGCGTGGTGCCAGTGACAGGTGAGCACGCCCTCCTCGATCGTGCCTCGCGCGAGCGGGAAGCCCATGTGCGGACAGCGGTTGTCGACGGCATACACCTCTCCCGCGTGGTAGAAGAGGGCGATCGCTTGCCCGTTCTCGCTGATGACCTGGTGTCCCTCGCTCTCGAGGTCGGGAAGCGAGGCGACCGGGACGAACGGCGACTTGACGTTGGCATCGGTGTTCTCTGCTGCCATATTCGAGCGTGAGTGATAGACACACATAATAGCTCGCTGAACTCGATTTCAGTACGACGGTCGATCGCCGAGCTACGAGCCGGTCGGACGGCGAGTGCTGACCAGTGGACGACGGGGGCCACCGACGGCGACCGTAGAGCGTCGTTCTTTTGGGGGCGGCGACCCCAGGAAGGGTAAGTGATCACTCGATGAGCGAGGATTTTTACTCTGCACTCGGCGTCTCGCAGGACGCGAGCGAGGACGAAATCAAACGAGCGTACCGCGAGAAAGCCACGGAGTACCACCCCGACGTCTCCGATGAGCCCGACGCCGAGGAGAAATTCAAGCGGATCAAACGGGCGAAGGAAGTCCTGACAGACGAGGAGGCGCGCCAGGCCTACGACCGGCTGGGCCACGAGAACTTCGAGGAGGCCCGGAAACGCGGCGGGGCGGGCAGTGCCGGCGGGGGCGGCCGGGGCGGCGGCGACCCCTTCGGTGGCTTCGGCGGCGGTGGGGGCGATCCCTTCGGCGGCGGTGCCGGAGGCGGCGGTGGTCTGGGCGACATCTTCGAGCAGTTCTTCGGCGGTAACGGCGGGGGCGGTTTCGGCTCGCGGGGTCGGGGCGGCCCCCAACAGGGTTCGGATCTGCGCACCGAACTCCGGATCGATCTGGAGGATGCCTACGAGGGCACCGAACGGCAGTTCACCGTCTCGCGCCCGGAGCGCTGCCCGGACTGTGAGGGCGAGGGTCACCCGCCCGACGCCGACGCCCAGACCTGTCCCGAATGTGAGGGTCAGGGCCAGATCACTCAGGTCCGCCAGACCGCGATGGGCCGGGTCCAGCAAGTCCAGACCTGCCGGCACTGTGAAGGCGAGGGCACACTGTACGACGAGACCTGCTCGACCTGTAGCGGAGAGGGCCAGGTCCGCAACGAGGCGACGCTCACGGTCACCGTCCCCGAGGGGATCCACGAGGGCCAGACCCTCCGCATGGAAGGGGAGGGCGCACCCGGCGATCCCAGGGCCCCCAACGGCGACCTGCTCATCGACATCCGAGTCGAACAGCACCCCGAGTTCGAGCGTCGCGACGACGATCTGGTCTACGATCTAGCGATTTCGTTCCCGCAAGCGGTCTTCGGCGACACGATCCAGGTCCCGACGATCGACGGCACCGTCGAGTTCGACCTCCCTGCCGGCACCCAAAGCGGCGAGACCTTCCGGCTAGAGGGCAAGGGCATGCCCCGGCTGCGCCGGCGCGGCCACGGCGATCTCCACGTCCTGAGCCAGGTCGTGACCCCCGAGGAGCTCAACGACGAGCAGCGCGAGGCCTTAGAGGACTTTGCGGAGGCCGGCGGCGAGGAAGTCGAGGTCAGCCAAGGGTTCTTTAAACGACTCCGGAACTCACTGTAGGCGGGCGACGGTCCGCTCTCGGTCGTGTGTCTCTCGGCGAGGAGTCGACCGACCGGTTCTCAGGTCGTCGGTAGCGATTCCCAGAGATCACTCGTCGTGATCACGTCGACGTCCGCGCGATCGATGTGGGCCATCACGCTTTCGAACTCCTGCTCGCCGATGCGATCGTTATCGAGGCCGACGGTGTGGTACATAATGATCGCCAGGTCGTCGTACCGGGCGGCGAGATCGACCATCCGCTTCGAGCGCTCGATCTCGTCGCCGTGTACCCGCCCGACCGACAGCGGGCCGGTGACCTGCCGGCCGACCGGACAACCGCCGAAGCCAAAGCCGAGGTGGTGATGCCGGCTCGCGATTTCTAGGCTCTCCGCGTCGTACTCGTTGTAGGGCCAAACGAGATACTGAGCGCCGCGCTCGAAGCCGTTCTCGATCAGCCACCGCTTCGATTCGCGGATCGCTGCCCGTGCTTTCCGGGGTCTCATTCCGGGGATCGAGCGGTCGTGTTGAGGGTGGCTGACCATCTCCCAGCCGGCAGCCCGCATCTCGCCCATCGCTTCGAGGGGAATCTTCGAGGACTTCCCGACGCTGTGGGGAATGACGCCGACGACGCCCGGAAACCCGAACTCTTCGGTAATCGGGAAGGCCGTCTCGTACTGAGTGTGGTGGTTGTCGTCGAAAGTCAGCATGACCGCGCCGCGCTGTGCCCGCTCGGTCGTCCGCAGCGAGTCGATGGCCGCCCGCAGGTGACCCTTCCCGGAGTGGACGCGGAGCCGGAGGTCCCTGACGTCCGTGAGGTCGGGCGATCCCCGTACGTCTGTCGGACCGAAATCGAGGCGATACCAACCGGCAGCTCTGAAGCTCCGCTTGCAGGTAATGGTATTTTCCGTGTCAGGAGCGGACAACACGAGTTCTACCTGCTCGGAGTCCGGCGTCTCCAGGTCGATCGCGAGCGAGAGGTCGCGATCGGAGAGGTCGATTCCCTCGGGAAAGTGCCGGCGGACCGACAGATAGGGATCGCCGGTCGTCTCGAGTACCATCGCCTGCGTGCCGGTGTAGCTCTCGGGAATCGGTTCCATCGAGCCGGCGATACTCGCCCACGGTGAGAGGTTCTCGAAGGACTCGAGCGGGCGGCCGGCACACTTGCGGAGTTCGCGGCTATTACGAGCGACCAACAGCGGGCCCCGACTATCGATCCGCGGGGCTGCCGAACACAGGTCTGCCGATTCTCCAGAGGGTTTCTCGTCGGTGGTTTCCTCGGTCGTCCCCGTCTCGGTCGGCTCCGTAGTACTCTTCTCGGTCGTCGGTTCGGCGGTTGTTGCTGCCGTCGTTGGCGACGGTGAACGAGTCGTCCTCGGCGTCGTCCGCGCGGTTCGGCGGTCGGATCGTTCACCCTCATCATCGAACACACAGCCGGCTAGTCCGACGAGGCCGAGCCCGCCGACCCGGAGCAGAGCCCGCCGCGAGAGCGATCGCTCCGACATGAATAACGAGTCATTAACCACAGTGTATAAGTCTTCATTAAGGGAGGTCTGGACGGTAGTCGAGGACGCAACACGGCGGACGGAAGCAGTGAGCGGACGAGAGTATCGCGATCGGTCGATCCCGGAACGAGAGAAAGGGAAGGAGTAGAGAGGAAACGAAGCGGTGCTATCGGTCGGCGTCGTCGCGCTCGCGGTGGGCCGCTTTCATTTCTCGATAAGACTCGTCGTTCTCGACGCGTTGTTGCCAGCGTTCGTAGACGAGCGCGGCCTCGCGTTTGTCCTCGTCGGCCCAGAACGTCGGGTCGCGCTCGGAACCATCCTGTTCGTACTTCTGGCCGCCGGGATAGCGCGCGTACCGCATTGCGCGGGTATAGCCCATCTGCAGGTACTTGCGGGCCATATCCATCCCGACGAACTCACCCTCTTCGCGGTACTCGCAGAACTTGTGGTAGATCGCCTCGCCGCCCTCGTCGGCGGTCTCGCGGTCGGCGAACCCCCACAATGGGAGGAGTTCGTCCTTGTAGGGCTGGACCTTGAAGACGCCTTCCTCACCGCGGCCGATCTCGTAGGCCTCGGGATGTTCGCGGAAGTCGACGTCGTACTCGGGGTCGTTTCCCATTGCTCGTCGTGGGTCGCCGGGGGTCATAGCGGTGACGACCGAGCCGGTCGCTAATCGGGACACAGCGGGCCTTCGATCGCGGGGAATATACAGACTCATCCGTCGCGCTCGTGTCGGTCGGCACAGCATGGACGGACAGTCCCGACTAGAGGTGTTCTGGGAGTATCTCTGGACGCTCGATCGGCAGACGCGCCGAGCGATCAGCATGGACCCGATCGCGCTGATCGATCGCTCGCAGCTAACCCCCGAGGAGCGCGAACTCGCCGACCAGTTCGCGAGCGACGGGGGCCGGCAGCCGAGCGAGGACCCCAGAACAAAGGACACCCAGGATCCGAGCGCGAGCGAGGCGATGGACGCCGGTGCCGGCCACGATAGCGGCGGCGATGGCAGTGGTGGTGACGGTGACGGCGACGACGAGGGAAGTGCTTTCGACGTCGATGGCTACGGGCTCCGGAACGAGATCGGCCTCGTGCTCGGCCCGCTACTGTTCGCGGCGATCCTGCTCGCACCGAACCCTCAAGGCCTCTCGCCGGCCGGTCAGGCCGTCGGCGCGACGACCGCCTGGGTCGCGACCTGGTGGATCACCGAGGCGATCCCGATCCCCGCGACGTCACTACTACCAATCGTCATCTTCCCAGCGACCGGCGCTATCGACGTCGATGCGACGACCGCACCATATGCCAGTACCTACATCTTCCTGTTCATGGGTGGGTTTTTCATCGCGATGGCGATGCAACGGTGGGGCCTCCATCGCCGCATCGCGCTGCGAATCATCAAGGCCATCGGGACGAGCCCGAGTCGCATCATTCTCGGGTTCATGGTCGCGACGGGTTTCCTCTCGATGTGGGTCTCTAACACTGCAACGACGGTGATGATGACGCCGATCGGCCTCGCGGTGATCCTCCAGACCCGCAGCCTGATCGAAGGTAGCGAGGCGGACATCCCGACCGCCCAGGGCGAGTTCAATTTCGGGACGGGACTGATGCTCTGTATCGCCTATTCGGCCTCGATCGGCGGCGTCGCGACGATCATCGGCACGCCGCCGAACCTGATTCTCGTCGGGGCGATCGAGGAGACCTTCGGCCGGGAGATCTCCTTCGCCCAGTGGATGCTCTATGGGGTGCCGATCGCCGTCGTCGGGATCGCGATCGTCTGGGGCTACGTCGTCAAGGCCTTCATCCCACCACGGATGGATTCGATCCCGGGCGGACTCGACGTGATCAACGAGGAACTGAAGAATCTGGGCCCGATGAACCGCGAGGAAAAACTCGTCCTCGTGGTGTTCGTCGCGGCCGCGGTAGCCTGGATCTCCCGCTCACTCGTCGATCCCTTCGCCGCGATCGTCACCGACGATTCGATCATCGCGATCGGCGCGGCACTGCTTCTCTTTCTGCTCCCCTCCCGGCAGGAGGACGGTTCGCTTGCCTTCCTGCTCGACTGGGAGACCGCCGTGCAGATCCCCTGGGGCGTGCTCCTCCTTTTCGGCGGCGGGCTCACCATCGCCAATGGCTTCGAGGAGACCGGTCTCGCCCAGTGGATCGGCGGCCTGTTGAGTGCCTTTCAGGGGGTCTCTATCGCGCTCGTCATCGGCGTGATCGTCGTGCTCACGATCTTCCTGACGGAGGTCACCTCCAATACCGCGACGACGGCGATGTTGATGCCGATCTTAGCCTCGCTCGCCGTTGGCCTCTCGATCCACCCCTACGCGGTGATGATCGGCGCGGCGACCGCCGCCTCCTTTGCCTTCATGCTGCCGGTCGCGACGCCGCCGAACGCGATCGTCTTCGGGTCGGGCTACATCACGATCCCACAGATGGCCAAAACCGGGGCCGGGCTCAATCTCATCGGCATAATTCTAATCACCCTGCTGACACTGTCGTGGCTGCCGCTGATCTGGGGGATCGACATCTCTCGACTGCCCCAGTGGGCGGGATTGCTCGTCGGCTTTTGAACCCGAGCAGCATCTCGGGCGGAGCGGCTCGCTATCGCCATCGGAGTCGGGGTCGCTCGCTGCCGAGCGGTGATCACAGGACGGATACCGGTCGTCAGCCGGAAGAGGGGCCGCTGCCGGGCGGGGAGGATGCCAAGTGAGCGGCGATCGCCGGTTCATCGGGTTGGTACTGCTCTGGCAGATCGCCGCGAGCAGCTGCTATTACACGATCTTCGCGGCGACGCCGTTCTTTCGAGAGGCGTTCTCGCTGTCGGGAGTCGCCCTCGGGGCGATCGTCGCGGTACTCACCCTCGGATACACCGTCTTTCTGGTGCCCGTCGGCACGCTCATCGACGCCCGGGGCGAGCGACCGGTGTTGCTCGTTGGCCTTGCCCTGCTCGCGGTCGGCGCGGCTACGGTCACCGTAGCACCCGCCTATCTCGCCGTCCTCGCGGTCGTTATCGCTCTCGGCGCGGCGTATGCGAGTGCGATCCCGGGGACGAACAAGGCGATCTTAGAAGGTATCGGGACCGCCCACCGGAACTTCGCGCTTGGCATCAAGCAGGTCGGGGTCACTGCGGGCAGTGCGATCAGCGCAGTAGTCGTCACCGGGCTCGCGGGTTCCTGGCGCGAGGGCTTTCTCGCCATCGCGGCCTTCGCGATCGCGGTGGACGGCCTCTTCTTTTTCGCCTACCGCTCCCGGCGTCCCGGAAGTCAGGCGGCCAGTGAGAGAACCGGCGTCGAAACTGACGATCCGGAGACGGACGATCGACGGAACGACACCGACGCCGACCGAACGGAAACCGACGATCGAAGGACCGAGGCCGACGAGGAGGGAAGCACCGTCGCCACGCTTCGGCGGCTGGTGGGCTATCGTGCCTACCGGCGACTGACGGCGGCTGGCTTCTTCCTCGGGGCGGCGCTGTTCACGACCGTCGGCTACACAGTACTATACGTCGCCGAGTCGGTCGGGACGAGCATCGCCTTCGGGGGAGGGGTGCTTGCGGCCGTCCAGGTCGGCGGGAGCGCCGGCCGTATCGGTGCCGGCTGGCTCGGGGATACCCTTCCAGGATCCGAGCGGCGTGCAACGGTGCGAGTATTGCTCGCTCAGGCCGCGCTCGGCACCGTCTTGCTTCTGAGCGTGACTCGTGTCGGCTCGCGGCTCGCCGCGCTGGTGGCCTTCTTGCTGCTCGGGGTATGCGTCCTCGGGTTCACGGGGATCTACTACTCCTGTCTGGGGACGCTCGTCCCGGAGAGCCGGATCGCGAGCGCCACCGCGGGCGGACAGATCGCGCTCAACGGCGGCGCGCTGTTCGCCCCACCGACATTCGGCCTGCTCGTCGACAGCGCGGGCTACGACGCCGGGTGGGGGCTGCTCGCGGTCTGTGGGACGATCGCGACTGCTCTCCTGCTCGCGGTCGAACGGGGGACCGACGGGTAGCACAGTAGCACGCCGGTTCACACACCGCCTCGCTACAGCTCGCACGCCGCCCTGCGGCGCAGGCAAATGCTTATACGGCCTGCTCGAATGGACCAGGCATGCGGATCGACCTCGATCGCGAGCGATTCGAGGGGACGATGGCCGAACAGGCCGCGATCGGCGCGACCGACGACGGCGGGCTCGACCGACTGGCGCTGACGGATGCCGACCGTGAGGTCAGGGACTGGTTCGTCTCGAAGCTCGAGGCGGCGGGCCTCGATGTCCGGATCGACGCGATGGGAAACACCTTCGGGCGACGCGAGGGAGTCGAGGAAGAACGGCCAGTTCTAGTGGGGTCACACCTCGACTCCCAGCCAAAGGGCGGGATCTACGACGGCCCACTGGGCGTGCTCGCTGCGCTCGAGTGCCTCCGGACCGTAGAGGATCGGGGCATCGAGACGACGCGGCCGATCGAGATCGTCAATTGGACGAACGAAGAGGGCTCGCGCTTCCAGCCGGCGATGATGGGCAGCGGTGTCTGGGCCGGCGCGGAGAACCTAGAAGAGGTGTATGCGACGACCGACCGGGAGAATAAGAGTGTCGAGGAGGAACTCGACCGGATCGGCTATCTGGGAGAGACGCCTGCCGAACCAGGAAGGGAGTACGACGCATATCTCGAACTCCACATCGAGCAGGGCCCGCTGCTGGAGCGAGCCGAGGCCCAGGTCGGAACCGTCACCGGCGTCGTCGGGCTCTCGTGGGGCGAACTCGTCTTCCGGGGCGAGCCCAATCACACCGGGCCGACGCCGATGCACCTCCGGGGCGACGCGCTCGTCGCCGCGAGCGATACGGTAGGCGCGATCCGGCGCTTGCCCACGGCGCTGGGCGAGCGGACGGTCGCTACGGTGGGATCGCTGTCGGTCGTGCCGGATTCGGTCAACGTGATCCCCGGCGAGGCGCGGATGACCTGGGACGTCAGGGACCCCGAGGACAGCGTGGTCGAGACGGCCAGAGAGCGCGTGCTCGCGGAAGCCAGGGCGGCCGCCGAGCGCGAGGGCGTTTCGCTCTCCCACGAGGACCGACTGCACGTCTCGAGCGTCGCCTTCGCCGATCGGTGTATCGAGGCGGTCGCGGCAGCCACCGAGGCCTGTGGCTACGACGCTCGACGGCTACCGAGCGGGGCGGGTCACGACGCGACCCACCTCGCGGGAGTCTGTGATACCGGGATGGTCTTCGCCGTGAGCGAGGAGGGGATCAGTCACTCGCCCGCCGAGTACACGAGTCCCGAGGACTGCTACGCGGCGGCGAACACGCTCGCGAACGCGACCCTGGAACTCGCAGGAAGCGAGTGAGCCCCGAGCCCGAGGACGAACCGACCCTCGAACAAAATGAGAGCGAAACCGAAACCAGAATCGAGGTCGAGCGAACGACGGCCGGTCTCGACCGGCTTCGTCGGTGATCATCGGACATCGTTGGTTAAAACGGGTGAGGTAACACGGAACCAGGTTTATATGGATTAACGTACGTCCATGATACGAGTTGCACCACCGGATGGCGAACGTTCACTGCTCGGCGACGGCTCGGGGCCCCGGCATGAGCCGCGGTCGGTGCAACATGGGCCTCCTCGAGCGCTCGGCGCGCTCGGCATCAGTAGTGTGGCGAGCGACGGGACGGTGGACCGGGAGCCAATCGCTCGTCTCGAAGGAGTCGTATCGGACGGGGGAATGGGTCACGAGCGAACGAAACAGGGCGGACACGGGGACGACACATACATGAGCGAATCACAGAGAAGCGAAAACGACTCGAGAGGGTACGATACACATGGCTACTGACGAGAGAGAGGACGGGATGGGCAGCGGACTCCAGACAGGGGGCTCGGGTGGTGGGCTCCAGTCGGAGATGTTCCACCCTGAGGACAAGCGGGAGGTCGGTGATACCAACAGGGAGCTACTGGGTGGACGGTTCGATATTCACCCGGTGGTGTTCCCGGTTTCGAGTGCGATGATCGTCCTGTTCGTCGCGCTTACACTACTGTTCCCGACACAGGCCGGGAACGTCTTCGCGGCGACTCAGGCGTTCGTCAGCGAGACCTTTGGGTGGTTGTTCATCCTCGCGGCGAACCTGTTCATCATCACCGTGCTGTACTTCGCGTTCAGCAAGTACGGGAAGATCAGGATCGGCGGCGTCGAGGCCGAAAAAGAGTTCAGTGACTTCTCCTGGATGGCGATGCTCTTCAGCGCCGGCATGGGGATCGGTCTCATGTTCTTCAGCGCAACCGAGCCGATGTACTACTTACAGAGCGTCCCACCCTACTTCGCCGGTAGCGGGATCGAAGCCGGGACGCCCGCGGCCGCGGGGGCCGCGATGGCCCAAACCTTCTTCCACTGGGGACTGCACCCGTGGGCGATCTACACCCTGGTCGGGCTCGGACTGGCGTTTTTCTCGTTCAATCGGGGCCTCCCGCTTACGTTCCGGTCGATCTTCTGGCCGCTGTTGGGCGAGCGGATCTACGGCTGGCCGGGCCACGTCATCGATATCCTCTCGGTGTTCGCGACCCTGTTCGGTCTGGCCACCTCGCTCGGCCTCGGGGTCTCACAGGTCAACGCCGGACTTTCCTACGTCGCCGGCGACATGCTTGGTCTCGCCAGCATTCCGATCGGCACGCTACCACAGGTGCTTTTGATCGCGGTCATCACCCTCATCGCTACGGCGTCGGTCGCGGCCGGCCTCGACGGCGGGGTCAAGCGACTGAGCACGCTCAACCTCTATATCATGTTCGCGTTGCTCGGCTTCCTGCTCATCGTCGGTCCCACCCTCTATATCCTCGGCGCGCTCGCGACCGGTACCGGAATGTACCTCACGAGCCTGCCGGGATTGAGCTTCTTTACCGGGGCGTTTACCGGCGGCAGTGAGGCCGCTTCGTTCATGAGTAGCTGGACGATCTTCTACTGGGCGTGGTGGATCTCCTGGTCGCCCTTTGTCGGGATGTTCATCGCCCGGATCTCGAAGGGCCGAACCGTCCGGCAGTTCGTGCTGGGCGTGTTGATCTTGCCGACGATGTTTTCGTTCGTCTGGCTCGCGACCTTCGGCGGGTCCTCGCTGTTCGCCCAGTTCGGCGGCGGGAACCTGCTTCAGGTTCTCGGCGGCGAGAACGGCGGCACGACGATGATGTTCGCGATGTTCTCACAGTACCCCGTGGGTGCGGTGACGGGACTCATCGCCACCCTGTTGGTGATTACCTTCTTCGTCACCTCTTCTGACTCGGGATCGCTGGTGGTCGATCACTTGACCTCCGGCGGGAAACACGACGTCCCGAGAGCCCAGCGCATCTTCTGGGCACTGACAGAGGGTGCGGTCGCGGCCGTGTTGCTCGTCGGCGGGGGCTTGTCCGCACTGCAAGCGGCGTCGATCGCGACTGGGTTACCCTTCGCGGTTATCTTGGTCGTCATGTGTTATACCGTCTATCTGGGGCTCGATCACGAACTCGAGATCCTGGAATCCGACGCCTTCGCCGATCGACTGGACGAACTGCGCCGCGAGGAGGAAGTCGACGTGGTGACTTCCGACGAGGGCGTCGTCACCGACGTCAGGGACGACTCGGCCGTCAGCGACGACTGAGTCACGCTCGAATCGATCGCCTCGGACACCGGATGCTCCGGATCCGGCCGTCGGGATCGCATCGCTCGATTCTCCCGGCCGACCGGTAGTACTATTACTGAGTGACGTCTCGCAGCGCTCTCTCGAGACGCGGTGTGCGCTCGCCGCTCGCCGTTTCCGACCCAGGCGAGCGAACGATATCAACCATCGACGCCAGCGTCGCCTTCGATCGAAGCGTACAGCCACCGCCGCGCCGGACCGCCGATCCCGATCGAGGTGACGAGCAGCCAGACCACAACCCCGAAAACGAGGGTCGACAACGCCCATACGAACGTGGACACGGCCGCCCCAATAGTCAGTCCGGGCCACAACTGGCGATTTCCCGCGATGTCGGTGAGGCCAGCACCGACGACCACGAACCCGAACCCGAACCCGGCCAGCGCTAACCAGGCGAGCACGAGAAGCCATGGGCCGATCGTCGCGAGAAACGGGCTACCGGGGCCGATCGAGGTCAACTGGTCGATCGCATACAGGCCCAGAAGGGCAATGACCGCCTGTGCGGACACCCCATACGCGATCGATTTCAGCGGAGTTTCCATCGAGGCGTCGACCGACCGATCGACGAACCCCTCGGCTGCGACCAAGACCGCCCCACCGACGAGCAGTACAAACGCGAACGACCCGACCGCTCGAATCCGTATCGAGACGTCCACGAGAACGGTCGGATCGACTGGTGGGACGGCGGCCACGGTCGGGAGTATCGCCGCTGCGCTCGGTGTCACCGTCGGTTAGTCCCCTGTGGCGGATCGCGCGCGAACGGTCGCATACGAGCGAGTTGTGCGAGCGCGGTCGAAAAGGTATCGTAGGGTCGGAGAGCCGGAGAGTCGTACGTACTCCGAACGATCGCGCCACGGTACTCCAACCGAGACGTGCCGAGAGACATCGAGACACGTCGAGGTCCATCGAAGCTCGCCGAGGACGCGACGATCGTGTCGTCCGTCGTCCGTCAGTCGTCCGTTCGACCGATCGCCGACCGGCGTTACCGTTCTCGGGCGTTCGCACCGACTGGGGGTTGATCGTTGATCGGTGTCGAGTCCGCCGACGGACGACTTATCATCGTCGCTCACCATCCTCTTCCATGGTCGAGAGGCGCCAGCAACTCCGATACGCGGCGGCGGAGACGGCAAGCGCCGTCAAGTACGCCTTCGAGGTGTTGGCAGAACCCCTGAGAGTCGATCCGGACGCGGCGGCGCTTCGATTGCCGGTACCGGACGCCCAGACTACGACGATGGTCGGGGAGGTCGGCTGGGGGTCCCGACCGGCTGCCGTGCTCGCCTGTCCGGGGTGTGGAAGCGATGTCTACCAGCATCGACCGACGACGGTCATCGACTGTCCGGAGTGCTGGCGTGAGGTCACTCCGGAGCGCTTTTCGGACCTCGAGTTGCGATATCTGAACTGTCCGGAATGTGGCGACCGTATGCGACACGGACGCCGACACCCCGAACAGTTCGACCTCCCTGAATGGGCGAGTTGTGATACCTGTCAGTATCACTGGGAGCTGGAACACTTCTAGGTACACACTCGGTCCCAAACTGCCTGTGACGTCCTTGTCGCGTCGTCTGTCGCTATCGATCGCCGGCGTCACTCGCTCTCCTCGATTATGTTTTGAGAGATGGCAGGGAGACTCGCGATAGTGCTCGCAGTGCTGGCTACCCTGTTGTTCGTGGTGGCACTGGGAGCGATGGCAGCGGGGGAGTTGTCGATCGCCGGCGTCTGTTTTCTGTTCGCGAGCTTCGTGATCTACCTGCGGGAAACGAGGGCGTGAGCCGCCGTTCGGTTGCCGTCCCGTTCGATGAACCGCTCGGCTGGCCGCGAGTGAGAGGCAGTACCACCCGCGTTGCGGGTTCGCTCCGTCATCGCGGTTCACTCCTCGGTGTACTCGCAGGCGGACTCGGTTAGCCAAAGCGCGTCGGCTGCGTCCCTGTCGTAGCCAAGCCACACGGCGAGCAGACAGGCAGTGAGGACGAACGCCGCTGGAACCAGTAGAACAACCAGAACGATCGCGTGCAGCGAACTCACGGCACCGCTCCAGAACGAGAGCGCGATCGCGAGGAGGGTAAGCACCATGCCCGCTGCCAGGCCGAGCCTGAACGTCGCGTCCGCGTCGGGCCCCAGCGCGGAACTCGAAGGAGACACCAGCTTGGACTACGCGGGCGAGCTATTTGAGCGGTCGGGAAAGCGCTCACCCACCGATCGACCTGTCGGTACGTCGGCGTGTCAGCACATCGGCGCGTATCCGTAACCGATCAGCGCTTCGGGAGCGGTCCGGTGCTACTCGTACTCGCTCATGCGAACCGTGGTTACCGGGACGGCCACCGTCCGGACGATCTTCTCGGCGGTACCACCGAGCAACTCGCCGACCTTCCCCCGATAGCCGGTCCCTATCACGACTACGTCGATGCCCTCCTCCTCGGCGTAGTCGTTGACCCGTTCGCGGACGGAGCCGGTTCGGGTGGCAGCGACGCAGTCGATGCCGGCCGCCTCCGCGCTCGCACACAGGTCTTCGGTCACCTGCTCGCCGTACTCCCGGTAGCGCTCGCGTAGTTCCTCTTCGTCGTCCCTGATCGATAGCGCACGGGGGACGCCCGGTAGGTCGATGACGTACAGCGCGTGGATCGTCGCGTCAAGCGTGGCCGCGAGCGAAATCGCGTGGTCCGCACCTTTTACCGCCGCCTCGCTCCCGTCGGTCGGAACCAGGATTCGATCGTACATGCTCTCTCACCTCTCCCGAAGCGACCTACAAGAACCCTGTGTCTGGCTCACTCAACCTGTACAAGTAACAGGCGATGGCAACCGCTACTGGAGGTCAAAAGAGACAGCAGGAACCTTCGGTAGCCAGCAGCGATACGCCGAGGCCCTCCCTATGCCGAGGGAACCCCCTCTCCGTGCGGCGTGGTGAAGGCTATCGGAGGATCTTCTCCCGCTCGGGATCGTAGAGCGGCTCTTCCTGTACCGTCGCGGCGTAGCGCTCGCCTTCGTACTCGATCGCGACTCCGACGCCGGGTTCGGCGTACTCGGGCGGCAGGTAGCCGTACGCGATCGACTCACCGATGCTGTAGCCGTAGTCGGTCGCGGTGACGTATCCGAGGATTTCCTCGCTACCATTACTACCAGTACCGACATCGTCACTACCGCCATCGACGATCGGCTTCCCGCTCCCGACGAGGGCGCTGTCGTCCTCGAGCGTCAGGCAGGCGAGCCTTCGGGCGGGCTCCGACTCCTTCGCCTCCAGTAGGGCTTCCCGCCCGATGAAATCGGTATCGAGATCGACCGCGAAGCCGATTCCGGCCTCGTAGGGGGTCTCCTCGGCGGACATATCGGTGCCCCACAATCGGAAGCCCTTCTCCAGTCTGAGGGAACCGAGGAACGCACCGTTGCCCAGCGCGATCATGTCCCGATCTCGACCGGCCTCCCAGAGCAGATCCCAGAGCTGTCCTCCATACTCGGTCGGGCAGTACAGCTCCCAGCCGAGTTCGCCGACGTACGATACTCTGAGGGCGGTCACCGGGATCGAATCGACGTAGATCTCCTTCGCGCGGAAGTACCCAAAGGCATCGTCAGAGAGATCCGCATCGGTCAGTGGCTCGAGGACTTTCCGAGCGTTGGGTCCCCAGACGCCCAGTCCACACCGATCGGAGACGTGAGCATCGACCCGGACGTCTCCGGGTGCGTGCTCGTTGATCCACCGGGTATGCAGGGTCGCCGAGGACCCCCCGCCGGTCGTACAGAGGAAGCGCTTCTCGCCGAGCCTGGCGACGACCATGTCCGCAAGCACCCCACCAGTTTCGTCGCACATCGGGGCGTAGCGCACCTGCCCTACATCCATGCTCATATCGTTCGCGAAGAGGTACTGGACGAATTCTGGAGTGTTCTCGCCGGTGATCTCGATACCGGTATACCGGGAGAGATCACAGATCCCGACGTTCTCGCGAGCAGCGCGGTGTTCGGCCGCCTGGATCGGCGACCACCCTGTCGATTGCCATGCCGAGCGCTCGGGCATGTCGAGGTCGTACTCCTCTACGAGGGATTCGTTGGCCCCGTACCATTGGGGCACCTCCCAGCCACCGCTCGTGACGAACTCCGCGCCGAGGTCCTCCTGTCGTTCGTAAAACGGGCTTCGCCGGAGGCCGCGTTGATTCTGTGGCTGCTCGTCGGGATGGATGAGTTGGTAGACCTCCCGGTACTGGGTCGCGCCCCGGGCTTTCGTGAACGCCCGGCTGCCCGCGTGGGGTTGGAACCGGGAGATATGTGCGCCGCTCACGTCGATGCGCTCGCCGTCGAGTCGCGGGACGCCCTCGGTCATCCATTCGGCCATCACGTCGCCGACGCCGCCGGATTGAGTCACCCAGATCGCGAGCGCCCACCAGAGGCCATCGATGGCCTCGGTCTCGCCGAGGATCGGCATGCCGTCGGGCGTGAAACAGAACATCCCGTTGAACGCGTCCTCGAAGTCCGCGCCGTCGAAAGCCGGAACGAGTTCGCGGGCGGCGTCGTAGGCGGATTTATCGATGTCGGGGTGGGTCGGTTCGTAGAAGTGTTCCTCGGTAAACTCCCGGATCGAGGGCATCCGATCGGACTCTTCGGGCGCGCGAATGTCCTCGGGGTCAACCAACAGCGGTTCGTGGTCATACGAGCCGATGCCGTACGAGTCACCGTGCTGGCGGAAGTACATCGAGAAGTCCTGGTGGCGCAGAATCGGCTGTTCGATCTCCGCGGTCGCGCCGGCGAGTTCATCGAAGGGTTCGCTCACGAGGTACTGGTGGGCACAAGGGGTGAGCGGAACGTCGACATCGGCCCACTCGCCGAACAGCGGCCCCCAGATGTTCGTACAGACGAGCGCTTCCTCACACTCGATCCGGCCGTGCTCGGTGAGGACGGCCGAAATCGATCCCTTTTCGACCTCTAAGTCGAGTACCTCACAATCACCAACGAAGCGTGCGCCCCCGTCCTGAGCTCGCTCGGCCATGGCTTCGGATGCCGCGACGCCATCAGCTCGGCCGTCGGTTGGGACGTAATATCCCCCATAAATCACCTCGGGATCGACCACTGGGACTTCTTCGGCGACCGCCTCCGGCGAGAGGAGCTCCCCGCCCTCGATGCCCCAGGCACGGCCGTACTCGCGTTTCCGTTTCAGGAAATTCCAGCGATCCTCGGTGTAGGCGACCTCGATGCCCCCACACCGATCGAAGCCTCCCAGCTCGGTATACAGTTCTTGGGTGTAGTTCGCGAGCCGGGTCATGGTCTGGCTGCCGGTCGTCTGGTAGACCAGTCCCGGGGCATGGGAGGTCGAGCCGCCGGTCTCGAAGAGCGGGCCTTGATCGAGGACGACGATGTCCTCGCGCCCGCGCTCGGTCAGATGGTAGGCGGCGCTACAGCCGACGCAGCCGGCACCAACGACGACGGTTTCGGCTTGTTCAGGAAGTGTGGTCGTCGTACTCATTGAACGTATCACCTGATCCTCGAAGTCGGCATAAATTCGCGGGTGGTACTGTGAACATCACCGAAGGGCGGGTTGACCATTGACCGGAAGTCGGGCGATCGGGTTGGGAGGAGGGCGACGATCGAGGAAGTCGGTCGTGTGAAGCGAGCCCATACATACAAGAAGCGGGGCCCGCCCAGTGCTGGTATGGCGTCGGTAGCAGCGCGACCGGAATCGGTCGGGAGAAAGGCGAGGAACGGTATCGGCGGGCGTGGTCGGGGTGAGCTTCCATGGGCCTGATCGTCGACGCGTACATCGCCCATTCGGAGCTGGCGCTGACCCACACGATCGAAGCGATTCCGGAGGGATCGATCCGCGTCGTCTCCCACTCGGCGACCGACCCGGAGACCGGGCTCTTTTTCTTCCGGGTCGAGGAGGCCGACACCGAGGCCTTCGAGCGGGCACTGACGGCCGACCCGACGGTCGCGGAGTCCGCCTTGGTGATCGAATCGGCAGCCGATCGGGTCTACCGACTGGCCCACACCTCAGAAACCGAACTGCTCTCTCCGCGGGTCGCGGAGGTCGGCGGGCTGATGTTAGAGGCGCGGAGTCGCGATCGGGGGTGGGTCGTCCGCCTGCAGTTGCCCGATCGCGAGTCGCTCGCTACCCTCTGGGAGCACTGCGAGGATCGGGGGATGACCTTCGAACTCGAGCGGCTCTACCGACAGGGCGAGTGGGAATCGGAGGGCGCGACCGGACTGACCGCCGCCCAGCGCGAGACGCTACTACGAGCCTATCGTGAGGGGTACTTCGAGGAGCCACGCGAGACCTCCCAGGAAGAGGTCGCCGATCTCCTTGGGATCTCCTCGACGGCCGCCGGGGGACGGATCCGCCGGGGGATGTCGAAGCTCATCGAGACGACGCTCGCCGACCGGGACACAGGAGAGAGGCGGTAACGTCGAGCGCCATGCCCTCGGCCGGACGGGGGCGGTGTTGACTTGTGTGATCGTCCACCGAACAGCCGATACAGGTAGAACTGAAAGGAGCCGGGCGCGTGGCGGCTTCGCCGTGGTTCGAAAGAGGCCTTCGGCCTCTTCGGTCATTGCGAGACCGGCGGCCTCGCTTGCAGCAGGCACGCTGTGCGTTCCTGCCACATTCACGAGAGACCCGCGCTCTCTCGAACTACGACGCGAGGGCCGCAGGACGAACAACGGGGACCGAAGCGAGTCACAGCCGCCGAGCGCCTGGGGAGGCCCTTCCAGAACGGTCTCGTTGGCGCTTTCTCGCAAGACTGCTAAACGAAACACTACCCGGCCGGGAAGGCATAGACCTAAGCCCAACGGGCGTGAACGAGGGGACTGATGACATCGATTCCCGAGGAGTTCCACGAGCTGTTCGAGAAGGAGACCTACGCCCACGTCGCGACGATGACGCCGGAGGACACCCCCCATGTCACGCCGGTGTGGGTCGATTACGACGCCGAGGCCGATCGACTGTTGATGAACACCGAGCGCGAGCGCCGCAAGGAAAAGAATCTCAGTAACGACTCGCGGATCGGTGTCAGTATGGTCGATCCCGACGATCCCTACCGCCATCTCTCGATCATCGGCGAGGTCGACGAGATGACCGAGGAGGGCGCGCGCGAGCACATCGATAAGCTCTCCCAGCGCTACACCGGCGACGACTACCAGCCCGAGATCCAAACCGAACGGGTGCTCGTGAAGATCCGGCCCGACGAGGTCATCGTCGGCGGCGGGTAGCGGGCACTTTTCTCCTCACGCCGCGGGCGCGAGGATGCCGACGACGAGCCCACTGGCGAGTTGTTCGACGACATAGTAGGTGACGATCACGGTCCCGACGCCGCCCGCGCTGGCGAGCGTCGACCCGACGACGATCGCGAGTTCACGAAATATCGAGAGCGAGGCGACGCTCACATTCGCACCGACCGACAGAGCTAACAACAGAGGGGTCACGAGCGGGGCGAGGGCGACCGAAGTCACCGAGACGAGGCCGGCGACGGCGATGTTGCCCTCGCCGAGACGGGTCCAGACGAGCGCACTTCCGGCGGTCATCGGGCCGATCACCATCGCGAGCACGCCGAGGAAGACGCTTTGGGAGAGGACGAGCGATCCGAGGCTGACGGCCGCTATCGGGAGCGCGATATGGGAGAGACAGAGGCCCAGGACCGACGGCCGGATCGTCCCCCGACCCCCAGGTCCCCGACCGTGACCGACCGCAAGGAACTATAGACGAGAAAAACGATTAACGGCGTGATCGAGACACCGAGCACGTCGGCACCGACCGGGAATGAAATCCCGAGAGCGGCGGCGAGGGCGACGAGCGCGGCCGTTCGCAGTCGCGTGAACGCACCGACCCAGGACACCATCGATCGAAGCGTCGTGGCGGCCGGGAAAACGACAGGGATTCGGGTCGAGCGAACTCGACGATCGCGATCCGTTCGGCTTTTGCTCGCCGACCCAGTAGGGCCGGGTAGATGGCCCGGTATCACATCGAGACCTACGGGTGTACGGCCAACCGGGGTGAGTCCCGCGAGATCGAGCGGGCGCTGCGCGACGCGGGCCACGAGCGCGTCGACGGGCCGAACCGTGCGGACGTGGCGATCCTCAATACCTGTACCGTCATCGAGAAGACCGAACGGAACATGCTCCGGCGGGCCGAGGAATTAGAAGATCGGGTCCCCGAGTTGATCGTTACCGGCTGTATGGCCCTTGCCCAGGGCGAGGAGTTCGAGCGGGCAAGCCTCGACGCTCGGGTGCTTGGCTGGGACGAGGTGCCCCAAGCGGTCCGCAATGGCGAGTGCCCAACGCCCGCCAGCACCGGAACCGGTGGAACCAGCGGGACGGACGGAATGGGCGAGATAGGCGGGACGGGCGACAGAGGTGCACCCGAACCGATCCTCGACGGGACGATCGGTATCCTGCCCATCGCCCGCGGGTGTATGTCCGACTGTTCGTACTGTATCACGAAACAGGCTACGGGGAAGATCGACTCGCCGCCGATCGAGGCAAACGTCGAGAAGGCCCGCGCATTGGTGCACGCCGGCGCGAAGGAACTGCGGGTTACCGGCCAGGATACGGGGGTCTATGGCTGGGAGGAGGGCGAGCGCAAGCTGCATGAGTTGCTCGAGCGGATCTGTGCGATCGACGGGGACTTTCGAGTGCGAGTCGGGATGGCCAACCCGAAGGGAGTGCATGGCATCCGCGAGGAACTCGCCCAGGTGTTCGCTGCCAACGAGAAGCTGTATAATTTCCTGCACGCCCCCGTCCAGAGCGGGTCGGACGAGGTGTTAGGAGCGATGCGTCGCCAGCACCAGGTCGAGGAGTTCCGCGAGGTAATCGAGACCTTCGACGCCTACCTCGATCACTGGACGCTCGCGACCGACTTCATCGTCGGCTTCCCGACCGAGAGCGACGCCGACCACGAGCAGAGCCTCGCGCTGCTCGAAGCGACTCGGCCGGAGAAAATCAACGTCACCCGCTTCTCGAAGCGGCCCGGCACCGACGCGGCGGACATGAAGGGGCTCGGCGGCACGCTGAAAAAAGTTCGCTCGAAGGAACTGACCGACGCCAAGATGAATGCCGTCGGAGCGGCCCACGAGGCGATGGTCGGTACCGATCGGGAGGTACTCGCGATCGAGGAGGGCACTGGCGAGTCGATCAAGTGCTACGACGAGGCCTATCGACAGGTGATCATACAGAACGCCCCGGCACACGGCATCGAACCCGGCGACTTCGCCGACGTGACGATCACGAGCCACAACACTGTCTATGCCTTCGGCGAACCGATGTGACCATAGCGGTTAGCAACCACGAGCACCGATAGCGACTCGTCGGTAGCCGTTTATACCTCGACGAGGACCTTGATCGCCTCGCGTTCGTCCATTGCCTGGTAGCCCTCGGGCACGCCGTCGAGATCGACGGTTTTAGTGAAGACCGGCGAAGGGTCGAGCGTTCCCTGGAGGACGTCTCCCATCAGCTCCTCGGCGTAGGCCCGGACCGGCGCGACGCCACCGCGGAGCGCGATGTTCTGGCCGAACATGTCGCTCAGATTCAGCCCTTCCTCGTCGACGCCGAGTGGCACGCCGACGTAGCCGATCGTCCCGCCGGGTCGGCAGGCCTCGATGGCCGTCTCCATCGCCGAGGCCGCTCCCACACACTCGAGGACGTGGGGACTACCCCCATACGTGAGTTCGGTCACCCGATCGATGGCGTCCTGGCCGCGCTCGGTGACGGTCTCGGTCGCGCCGAACTCTTCTGCTACTTCCATTCGGTCCTCGTGGTGTCCGACCGCGACGATACGGGAGGCCCCGAGCCGGCGGGCGGCGAGCACGCCACAGAGTCCGACCGCGCCGTCGCCGACGACGACACAGGTATCGCCCGCCCCGACACCCGCGCTGACCGCGGCGTGGTGGCCCGTGCCCATGACGTCGGTGAGCGGGAGGAGCGCCTCTAAGGTGTCCTCCTCGTCGGCGTGACGATCGGGCACGCGAACGAGCGTGCCATCGGCCTGGGGCGCGCGGACGTACTCGCCCTGCGCGCCGCCGTTCGCCCCGCTCCAGGAATCGCCGTTCGTACACGAGGTGTGCAGGCCCTTCCGGCAGAACTCACAGCACCCACAGGAGACGACGAAGGGCGCGAACACCCGATCGCCGGGCTCGACCGACCGGACGTCCTCGCCCACTTCCTCGACGATGCCCATCGGCTCGTGGCCGACGGGCGAGCCCTCCTCGCGATCGGACTCGCCGCGATAGAACCAGAGGTCAGACCCACAGACGGCGGTGTGGGTGACTCGGACGACCGCGTCGGTCGCCGCCTCGATTTCGGGTGTCTGGCGCTCTTCGACGCGGATGTCGCCGGGACCGTGATAGACGGCTGCTTGCATCGATTTCGCTACCCCCGGACGGTGGAAAAAGCCGTCGGCTCGGCGGCTGGCTCTCCTCTGGGGACTATTCCGTCCTCAGCCGACGTTGATCAGCTGATAGCCCTCGTTTGCCAGTCGGGAGACGTCCGGGCCGTGGTTTTCGGTGCCGCCGTCGAGCCTCCTCGTCGACCTCGAAGAAAGAGGCACAGAACCCACAGGCCCCGCCGATCAGTCCCCGGTCGCGTACGTCGTCGTAGTACTCGAGGGCGACGCTGTCGGTATTGCCTTCGAGTTCGGAAATCCATTGGGTACCTTGACCGTCGAAAAACACGGCCACCTCGTGACCGCCCTCGTCCAAGTTCGAGGCGTACTCCAGGTTGTTTGCCAACGGTGCTGGGTCGCCCGGCGCGGAATTGATCATGAACGCGAATTTAGCCATTTCGGTTCCTCCGCTGGCGGTACATTCCCCTGGTATATAGTCCTCACACGGTCGTGCGCTCGTCTCGCACGAGGGTGGCGACGTCCGCTATTCACACTCGACGAACGACGATAGGCGATCGAGACACCGCCGGGTCGATCCGGGGAGGGGTAGGTTTATTCTCGATCCCTCCATCCCTCGCGAACGCATGTCACAATCACGCCGAACGCGCGAGCGCGACTACACCGTCGATCACCGACTGAGCGACCGCGAAGAGAACGTCCACGCTACCTGGGACGCGAGCATCGATCCCGCCCTCACTGTCGACCCCGGCGAGGTGGTCCGCTTCGAGTGCCGCGATGCGGTCGACGGCCAGATCCGACGTCGAGACGACCGTCGAAGACGTCCTCGACGTGAGCTTCGACCCGGTTCACCCGATTACGGGACCGGTCGCGATCGAAGGGACCGAACCGGGTGACGTCCTTGAGGTCGAGCTACTCGACTTTCAGCACAAAGCCGTATAGGGGTACTGGATTTGTAGCACCCGGATCGCCACCTCTTCCTGGTGGGTTGTGCTTAGCTCCCCTGGCCCGGATCTAAAACGAGAGACAATGATGGTCGCCCGGCGGGCGGTGGTGGCGCGAACGCCGGGCGGACGTAGGGATCCTGCGCCCCTCCGCATGTACGTACGCATGCCATAGTGTTCTACGGCGTGTTTATTACCTATTACAATTGCATGAATACATCATAACAACTATTTACTATCAGGTATATGCACGAGTTGGAGTTGTACAATGCACGATAGTCAGAAATTCGGTGCGATCGTCCTTTCGATCATGCTGATCGCGGCAGGTGGACTTGCTGGCCTCTCAGCAGCGAAGGGCGCGACGGATAGAACGGATAGTGACGACAGCAGCGACGACGGGGATTCCGTGTTCCCGGAACCGGTGACAATCTCATTTGCTGGCCTCACTATCGAAGTCGGCCCGCCAATGGACAACGACGGCGACGGAGTATACGAGGATCTAAACGGTGACGGTGAGCTAACCGTATTCGACGGGGTACTCCATGCCATCGTTGTGACGGTCGTTGATGAGGGAGAACTTGATCTCACAGACGATCAAACCGATGCGGTAGACGTTGATCGTGATGGCGACGTGGACTACGAGGATGCGCTGGCTCTCTTCCAAGAGGCCGCCATGACCGACGGCGACGACGGTGAGAACGACAAGACGACCGCCGAAGAGGAAACTACTGAGGAGGAGATGGAGGAAACCACGACTCCTGAAGAAACGACCACGGAGGAGGAAACTACGGAAGACGAGACAACGACCGAGGAGGAAACGATGGAGGAGGAAACGGAAACCGAGACACCCGAAGAAACCACGGAAGAAGAAACGACTACTGAGGCCGAGGATAGCAGCGGCGATCTCCCACCACAGTCGGGAGGGGCCGACGACCCCTTTGACTGTTCTGACTTCGACACACAGGACCAAGCACAGG